>CALKWH010000482.1 GCA_938004375.1 uncultured Pseudomonadota bacterium | reverse complement strand
GGACCTCTTCGGCGATGTAATCGAGATACTGATGATAATCGACCTGATCGAAGATCTTTTTTCCATCCGCGTCGATGGCCCGCAAATTGCCGTCGTACAGATCCATCGCCCCGTCCTTGCGAATAAGCGACAGATGGCTGGACGGAAACGAGCCGAACGGGGCGAGTTTTTCGAGATGCTCGATGGTATAGTCGCGAGCCAGTTTCAGGGCGCTGCGCGACCATTCGACCATCTGGTCGATGTCCTTGAGCAGCGAGTCGCGCTCGGCAATCGACAGGTTCTTGTTGATGCCGCCGGGGATCGCGCCGGTGCCGTGGATCTTCTTGCCGGCGGTGCGGAAGATCACTTCCTGGCCGTACTTGCGCATCATGACGCCCTGGACGGCGAGGTCGGGGTACTTGGCGGCGACGCCGATGACGTTGCGGATGGCCGGGTCGGCGTCGAAGCCGAAGAGCAGATCGGGCGAGACGAGGTGGAAGAAGTGCAGGGCGTGCGACTGGAAAAACTGTCCATAGTGCATCAGCCGGCGCATCTTCTCAGCGGTCGGCGTGAGGTTCTCGCCGCCGACGATGCGGTCCATGGCCTTGGCGGCGGCCAGGTGGTGGCTGACGGGGCAGATGCCGCAGAGGCGCTGGACGAGCACGGGCACTTCCCAGAAGGGGCGGCCCTGGATGAAGCGCTCGAAGCCGCGGAACTCGACGATATGCAGGCGGGTCTGCTGCACCTGGTTCTGCTCATCGAGCAGGATCGAGACCTTGCCGTGCCCTTCGACGCGGGTGACGGGCTCGATGACGATGCGCTTGAGACCGTTGGTTTTGGCTACCACGCTACGTCCTCCGTGCGGAACGGTGACAACGTAACAAGGTGACAAAGTAACAATGGGGTACCTGTTCGTCGCATTGCGGCTGATTCGCCGACATGGCCCACATTGTCACCTTGTTACATTGTTACCTGGTTACGTCAGTCATACTTCACAAGTTCGTACGGCAGCGCGACCGGCTTATCGCTCAGCAGCGCGACCAGGGCCTCCCAGAGCGTGTCCGCCGGGGGCGGGCAGCCGGGCAGGTGATAATCGATCTTCACGACCTCGTGGGCCGGATAGACCTTGTCGAGCAGCAGGGGGATCTCCGGATCGTCCGGGACCTTGCCATGCGGGTTGTGCACCGTCGGGCCGTTGAGGTAGGCCTCCTCGAGGCACTCCTGGAGCGGGATGGTGTTGCGCAGGGCCGGAATTCCGCCCATGATGGCGCAGTCCCCGACGCTGATCAGGATGTCGCAGTGCTCGCGGAAATGGCGCAGGACCTCGACATTCTCCTCGTTGCAGCAGCCGCCCTCGATCAGTCCGACCGCGCAGCGGCCGGCGATGCGCTTGATGTCGTCGATCGGCGAGCGGTCGAACTCGACCAGGTCGATGAGCTGCAGGATCCGCTCGTCGATGTCGAGCAGCGACATGTGGCAGCCGAAGCAGCCCGCGAGGGAGGTTGTGGCGACCCTGGGCTTGCTCATGAGCGATCCCCCTTCTCGGCGGCCCGGCGCTTCTCGACCTCCGAGCCGATGGGCTCATGGTCGTAGAGCCGCCGGCCGACCGGCACGGCGTATCCGATTCCCTTCTTGAGGATGGCCCCGACCGGGCACGCCTCGACCGCCCGGTCGGCCCCCGAGGCGTCGGTGCCCCCGAGTCCGACCTCGCTGTTGACGGCCACCCGCTTTTCCGGGCCGCGGCCCACGAACTGGAAGACATTCTTGCCGTCGAGCTCCTTGGAGGCGCGCACGCACCGGCCGCAGAGGATGCAGCGGTTGTGGTCGACCAGGATCTCGGGATGGCTGGCGTCCACGCCGCGGTCGGGGAACTGGTAGGGATACCTGGGCGCGGTGATGCCGAAGCGGTAGGCCAGCGCCTGCAGCTCGCAGTTCCCCGACTTCTCGCAGAACATGCAGTAGTGGTTGCCCTCCACGAAGAGCATCTCGATGATCGCCTTGCGCACCTCGCGGACCTTGGCGGTCTCGTTCTCCACCACCATCCCGTCGGTCACGGGCAGGGTGCAGGCGGCCTGGGCGCGGCCGTTGACGAGGCAGGTGCAGACCCTGCAGCTCCCGTGGGGCGTGAGCCCCTTCATGTGGCACAGGCGCGGGATCCAGATGCCGGCTTCCTCCGCCGCCTCGAGGAGCGTCTGGCCGGGCCGCGCCGCTACCTCCACTCCGTCGATGATGATGGTCAGTTTCAGACTCATGGGTCGATCACCCCTTGCGGAAATGGACGGAGTCCCGTCCGGTCACGGCTTTGGCCTGCTCGAGCGCCTTGTGGATGTCGAAGGTCGGCTTGAGCCCCGACGCGTTCTTCTTGAGCCGCGCCTCGTAGAGCGGGCGGAAGCTCTCCAGGGTGCAGAGCACCGGATTTGGAGAAGTCTGCCCGAGGCCGCAGCGGCTGGCCAGCTTCACGCTCTCGCCCAGCTCCTTCAAGTAGTCCAGGTCCTCGGGGCCGGCGTTGCCCTCGATCACCCGCTCGAGCCGCTCGCGCAGCAGCACGTTGCCGGCACGGCACGGCGTGCAGTAGCCGCAGCTCTCCTCGACGAAGAAATCCATGAACTGCCGGGCCACGTCGAGCAGGTCGCGCCCGGCGCCGAAAACCATGATCGACCCGCCGGTGGCGAGATCCTCGAAGCAGATCTTGCGGCCGAACTGCGCCGGCGGCACCAGCTTGCCGGAGGGGCCGCCGACCTGGACGGCGGCGACGCTTTCGGCGCCGACCAGCCCGAGCAGCTCCTCCAGGGCGATCCCGAAGGGCAGCTCGTATACCCCAGGGCGCAAGCAGTCGCCCGAGACGCTGAGCACCTTGGTCCCCGCGCTCGGCTGGTTCCCGCGCCGCGCGAACCAGCCCGCGCCCTCCTCGAGGATGCGCGCCACGCAGCAGAGGGT
>CALKWH010000481.1 GCA_938004375.1 uncultured Pseudomonadota bacterium | reverse complement strand
CCTGCGACGGGGGCAACCTGAACGGGCAGACGTGCCAGAGCCTGGGGTACACGGGGGGCACCTTGGCGTGTGGAGTTGGCTGCATCTACGACGTGACGGGGTGCGCGGGGCGCTGTGGCAACGGAGTGATCGACGTCGACGAGGGCGAGGTTTGCGACGGCGAGGCGCTGTCGGGGGAGACCTGCGAAACCCAGGGGTATCACGGCGGCGCGCTTACGTGCGAGGCCGACTGCAGCGGGTACAACCTGGACAACTGCGTGGCGGTGGGGCGGTGCGGGGACGGGGTCATCCAGGCGACCTATGGGGAGGCGTGCGACGGCGCGAATCTGGACGAAGAGACGTGCGATAGCCAGGGGCAGTATCCGGGGACCCTCGCCTGCGATCCGACCACTTGCCAATTTGACCTGAACGGGTGCGCGGGGACCTGCGGAGACGGGGTCATCCAGGTGGAGCATGGGGAGGAGTGCGAGGGATCGGACCTGGGTGGCGAGACGTGTGAACTCCAAGGGTTCTACGCCGGGACGCTCGTCTGCGGATCGAATTGTCAACTGGTGACGACCGGGTGCGGGGGCCGGTGCGGGGACGGCGTCGCGCAAACGACGTTCGGGGAAGACTGTGACGTGGTGGATCTGGCGGGAGAGACTTGTGAGAGCCAGGGGTATCATCCAGGGACCCTCGGGTGCGATCCCGGCGAGTGCCGGTTCGACTTCATCGGTTGCGCGGGGTCGTGCGGGGACGGGGTCGTCCAGACCGCGTGGGAGACCTGCGACGGTTCCACCTTCGGGGGCGCGGACTGCGCCACCGAAGGGTTCTACGAGGGGACGCTCGCGTGTGATTCGGCGTGCCAGGTGGTGACGGCGGGCTGCGCCAAACAATGCGGCGACGGGATTATCCAGTTGGATTACGGGGAGGACTGTGATGGTTCGAATCTGGGCGGCGCGACGTGCGGGAGCCTGGGGTACTCGGCGCCGCGCAGCGGGGCGTTGGCCTGTCTCGCCGGGTGCGTGTTCGACGAGAGCGCATGTTTGCCGATTGGTGCGAACGCGGACCTGGCGACGTTGACGGTGAGCGAGGGGACGCTGACGCCGGCGTTTTCATCTGACACGACGTGGTACGGGGTCACGCTGTCCCACGCGGTCGGGTCGCTGACGGTGACGGCGACGGCGGCGGACGCGCCGTATGCAACGGTGGAAACCTCGCCAGCCCAGCCGATGACTCTAGTTGAAGGCGTGAACCCGGTGACCGTGACGGTGACGGCGGAGAACGGCACGCAGAAGACGTACACGGTGACGGTGACGCGATTGTCGCCGAACGACTATCTTTCCCCTCACATCGGCGGATTAAAATATGTGCCGGCTGGGACCTTCCAACGGGACGCGACGGCGACGAACCTGAGCCAGGTGTCGGCGTTTAGGATGAGCCAATATGAAATTACGCGCGCGCAATGGGAGGCGGTGACGGGGTGGGCGGATCCAAGTTCCACGACTTACTCCAGCGGTATGAACGATCCGGTGCAGATGGTAAATTGGTTCCACGCGATCGCGTTTTGCAACAAGTTGAGCCTCGCCGAGGGGCTGACTCCGGTGTACATGGTGAGCGGGGTGGACTTCAGCACGCTCACCTATTCTGAGATCCCGATCGTGAGCACCGCGACCTGGAACGCGGCGACGGCGAACTGGGCGGCCAACGGGTACCGGTTGCCCACAGATATGGAGTGGATGTGGGCGGCGATAGGTGCGGACACGGCCGCCCCGGGTGTGACGAACACGACGGGGTACTTGAAGGCTTTCGCGGGGAGCGATGGGAGCAACCTCATAGACGACTACGCGTGGTACTCGACCAACAGCGGATCCAAGACGCATCCGGCGGGAACGAAACTCCCTAACGAGCTGGGATTGTACGACCTCTCCGGCCATGTGTGGGAGTGGGCGTGGGACCGGTTTGGGACGTATCCCACGGGGACTGTGACGGACTATCGGGGGCCGGCCTCGGGCCCCGGCCGCGTGAGGCGCGGGGGCGGCTTGAACAGCGTCGCGTCCGGCTGCACCGTGGCCGCCCGGGGCAACCGCAGCGTGGAAGGCCGGGACTACGACGGCGGTTTTCGGGTGGTCCGGCCCTGAGTTCTGTAGTCGCGAAACCTTCAATAAAGCTAGGAGTGCGCAAGTTCTACTTGCGCTTGAAACAACGTCCTGTCCGACCCCTTGAATCTCGCCATCGAGCGCGCTATCGTACAACGCGGAGGTGATCGATGACCGTGACCGTGTCGCCCAAGTATCAGGTGGTGATCCCGCAGGAGGTCCGCGAGGCGTTGAAGATCCTGCCCGGGATGAAGGTGCAGGTCTTCGCGTTCGAGGACCGGATCGAGCTCGTCCCCGAGCGGTCGATGCAGGAGATGCGCGGCTTTCTGCGGGGGATTGACACCTCGGTCGAGCGCGAGGAGGACCGGCCATGAACGTCGTGGATTCCTGCGGATGGCTGGAGTACCTCGCCGACGGCCCCAACGCTTCGTTCTTCGCTCCCGCCCTCGAGGACCCGGAGCGCCTCCTGGTCCCCTCGGTCTGCGTCTACGAGGTCTACAATAAGGTCCACGCCGAGCGTGGCCGGGACGCCGCGCTGCAGGTCGTCGCGCTCATGCGCCAGGGCCGGGAGCTCCCGCTGGACTTCGAGACGGCCCTGGCGGCGGCCACCTGGTCCCGGGAGCGGCGCCTGCCGCTGGCCGACAGCGTCGTGTACGCGAGCGCCCGCGCCAGGAACGCGGTGGTCTGGACCCAGGACGAGCACTTCGCCGGCCTCGACCACGTCCGCTACACGAAGAAATCGTGAAGGCGCGTGTTGTCTGAAATTAGGTTGTTGCACAATTGGGGCAACATGGTTAATCTGGGCAACGGGCGTGTTGACCGTGGTGTCCCACGGGGACGTCGCCCAAGGTGGCCCACATGATTTCAACGGATAAGACCCTCGTCGCCAAGACCGTTCGCGCCGTGCAGGAGCGACTCCCGCCCGGGTGGAGCGCCGAGCTCGTCGTCGCGTCCGCGCGGCACCTGCGATTGCGGATCCTCTCGAAGGATGGTCGAACTGGCGAGCTCCCCGTGTTTGTACTCATTCGGCCCGACCCACGCGCGGCGAGCCGGCTTCCGACGGAACGACCTCTGCTGGTGGTGGCGCCCTATCTCTCCTTGCGGGTCCGCGAGGTCCTCGAAGGCGAGGGTTCGAGTTATGCCGATCCGACGGGAAACGTGCGGCTCCTGCTCGACGAGCCGGGGCTCTTCATCGTGACGAGCGGCGCCTCTTCCAACCCGTGGCCCGATGAGCGCCGCTTCACGCTGCGTGGGACGAAGGCCGGGCGGGTGGTGTGCGCCCTCGTGCGCACTTCGCCTCCGATCGGAGTGCGCGAACTGGCCGTCGCCGCCGGCACCGATCCCGGATATGTCTCACGTCTTCTCGGCATGCTCGACCGCGAAGCCGTCGTGGAGCGGGATCCCCATGGCCGCGTGGAACGGGTCGACTGGCGGCGGCTGTTGATCCGCTGGTCTGAAGAAGCACCGCTCGAGAGCCGCACCACCATGAGCACCTGGCTCGCGCCGCGAGGACTGAAGAGCCTCTGGGCCGGCCTTCGTGGCGCCGATTTCCCTTACCTCGTCACCGGCAGCGCCGTCGCCGGGGAGCTCGCGCCGGTGGCGCCCACCCGGCTCGCTTCCGTTTATGTGGATGACGCGGAGTCGGTGGCCATGTCGCTCGGCTTGCGGGCCGCCGAGGCCGGCGCCAACGTGGTTCTGCTTCAGCACGAGGACGGGACGCTCTTCGAGCGGGCCGTCGACCGGGACGGACTGCGCATCGCACCGCTGCCCCTGGTGGTGGCGGATCTGCTATCCGGTCCGGGGCGCTCGCCCGCCGAGGCCGAGGCGCTCATGGACTGGATGGACACGCATGAGGAGGTGTGGCGTGGATGAGCTCTACGTGCTCGCGCGCCGGGTGCTCCTCGATGCGCTCGAGGCGCTGGGGGAACACCGGAACGCCACGATTCTCGTGGGCGCCCAGGCGGTCTATCTGCATACGGGGGACGCCGAGCTCCAGGTGGCGGAGTACACGACCGACGCCGATCTGGTCCTCGACCCGGGCCGTCTCTCGGACATCCCGCCGATCGAACAAGCTCTCGAGTCCGCAGGATTCCATGCTTCGGAAGGGAGCATCGGCATCTGGAGGACGCGGCGTCGAACCTCCACTGCCCGTGACGTGGACGTCCAGGTGGACCTTCTGGTGCCGGCGACCGTGAGCCCGGGCGCAGGTCGACGAGCCGCCCGACTGCCCGGTCACCGGGCGAACGTGGCCCGCAAGGTCGACGGGCTCGAGGGGGTCCTCGTCGACCTCGAAGAGCGCGACATCGCCTCCCTCGAGCCGGCAGCCGATCCTCGGGTCGTACGGGCGAAGGTCGCGGGACCGGGTGCGCTCCTCGTCGCGAAGTTGTTCAAGCTCCATGAGCGACGCGGCACGGCGCGGTCGAACGACAAGGACGCGCTGGATGTTCTCCGTATCCTTCAGGCTGTTCCCACAGATGATCTCGTGCGGCGTCTCCGGCTCATCTTCGAGGACGCGCGGTGCTCGACCATCGGCGAGCGGGCGCTGGGACTCTTGGCCGAATTATTTGGAAATCGGGCGACGGAAGGGGCCCTTATGGCCGCACGTGCGGCTCAACCCCTGATGAACGCCGAGCAGGTGCGCCTCACTTGCGAGGTGCTCGCCGGCGATTTGCTCCGGGCGCTCGAGGCAAATTGATCTTGCCCAAAACGCGGTGGTCTGGACCCAGGACGCGCCCTTCGCCGGCCTCGACCACGTCCGCTACACGCGGAAATGACGGTCCCCTTCCACTGGTTTCCGGGTGGAATCGGAACGATTCCGCCGGTCGCACACGGACGCCGCGGGAACACGGAGGAGCACGGAGGAAGAGCGGCCACGGACCACGGTCAAGAGACACGGACGGACAGGGACTGACAAGGACGCCGCGGGAACAAGGAGGAACACGGAGGAAGAGCGGCCCGTGCCACCTGGTCCGTGTCCACCGGTCCGTGCCACCAGGTCCTAGCCTCCCGGTCCGTGGTCCGTGTGCGGCGGTCCGTGGTCCTTGATCGTCCGTGACCGTCCCTGTCCGTCCGTGTTCCCGCCGCGTCCGTGCCTCCCCGGCCGCGTCCGTGCCTCCCCGGCCGCGTCCGTGCCTCCCGCGTCCGTGAAGCACCGCAGCCGCGCGGCCGATCCTCTTCTCCCGTCGTTCGCGCGACCATCTGCGCGGTTGACGCCGGCGCCGCGCTCCGCTATGGTCAATCTGCCATTTGAAGGGAGCGTCATCATGTCACTGCAAAAAATCGTCTGGTTGCTCGGTGTTCTGGCCTCTCTCGCCTCGGCGTGCGACACGAAGACCAAGAACGTGGACGCCTGCGGGGACGGGTTCGTGGATCCGGGGGAGGCGTGCGACACCACAGTGGGCGAGAACTCGTGCGCCTCGCTGGGGTACTACAACGCGGTGGGCGAGCTGCGGTGCAATCCGGACTGCACCCTGGACGACTCGTCCTGCGGCGGTCGCTGCGGGGACAGCCTGGTCCAGGAGGACGAAGGCGAGACCTGCGACGGGGGCAACCTGAACGGGCAGACGTGCCAGAGCCTGGGGTACACGGGCGGGACCCTCGCGTGCGGGACGGACTGCACCTACGACGTCTCGGGGTGCGCGGGGCGCTGCGGCAACGGGGTGATCGACGTCGACGAGGGCGAGGTGTGCGACCGCGAGGCGCTCTCGGGAGAGACCTGCGAAACCCAGGGGTATCATGGGGGCGCGCTCACCTGCGAGGCCGACTGCAGCGGGTACAACCTGGACAACTGCGTGGCGGTGGGGCAGTGCGGGGACGGGGTCATCCAGGCGACCTATGGGGAGGCGTGCGACGGCGCGAACCTGGACGAAGAGACGTGCGAGAGCCAGGGGCAGTATCCGGGGACCCTCGCCTGTGATCCGACCACCTGCCAATTCGACCTGGGCGGGTGCGCGGGGTTCTGTGGGGACGGGGCCATCCAGGTGGAGCACGGGGAGGACTGCGAGGGCTCGGACCTGGGTGGCGAGACGTGCCAGAGCCTGGGGTACTCGGCGCGCGGCGGGGCGCTGTCCTGTCTCGTCGGATGTGTGTTCGACGAGAGCGAGTGTCTGCCGATCGGTGAGAACGCGGATCTGGCGACGCTGACGGTGAGCGAGGGGACGCTGACGCCGGCGTTTTCACCCGGCACGACGGAGTATACGGTCACGCTGTCCCACGCGGTCGTGTCGCTGACGGTGACGGCGACGGCGGCGGACGCGCCCTATGCGACGGTGGAGATTTCTCCCGCGCAGCCGATGACGCTCGTGGGCGGCGTGAACCCGGTGACCGTGACGGTGACGGCGGAGGACGGGACGCCGCGAATCACCACGGTGTCGGTGACGCGACTTTCACCGAACGACTATCTTTCACCGAACGTCGGCGCAATGATCTTCGTGCCCTCGGGCACCTTCCAGCGGAACCTGACGGCGACGAACCTGAGCGAAGTCTCTGCGTTTCGCATGAGCAAAAACGAAATCACGCGGGCGCAGTGGGTGGCGGTGACGGGGTGGTCGGACCCGAGCGACGAGACGATGTCGAGTGGAATTCAAGACCCCATTCAGACGGTGAATTGGTATCACGCCATCGCGTTCTGCAACAAGTTGAGCCTGCTCGAGGGCTTGACGCCGGTGTATTCTGTCAACGGCGTGGACTTCACGACGCTGACGTACGCGCAGATCCCGACGGTCACGAACGCAGATTGGAACGCGGCGACGGCGAACTGGGCTGCAGACGGGTACCGTCTGCCGACGGAGATGGAGTGGATGTGGGCGGCGATGGGCGCGGACCTGGCGAACCCGGGGGCGGTGAACACGACCGGGCACGCGAAGGCGTTCGCGGGGAGCGATGGCGGCAATGTCATCGACGATTTCGCGTGGTACTTTCTCAATAGTGGAAACATGACGCATCCGGCGGGAACGAAGCTCTCCAACGAACTGGGTTTTCACGACCTCTCCGGCAATGTGTGGGAGTGGACGTGGGACTGGCATACTACCTATCCGGCGGGAACCCTGACGGACTATCGGGGTCCGGCCTCGGGCACCAGCCGTGTGTCGCGGGGTGGCGGCTTGGACGGCGATGCGGGTTTCTGCGCCTTGAACTTCCGTCTCGAAGCCAGCCCGCACTTCCGGTACGGCAGCTATGGTTTTCGGGTGGTTCGCCCCTGAGCGCCGCGATCGCGAAACCTCCTATGAGCACGGAGTGCGCGAGCGCTGCTTGCGCGTCAATCAACGTCCTGTCCGGCCCCGTCAGGGTCGGGCGGGGCGGCCAAAGGCGGGCGAGGCGATCTCCGCGTTCCGCTATTTGTGAAATTTTTCAAAATAGGTGAAATCGCGCGGCGTTTTTCGGTGAAAAAGTGTCCGGCGGGCGGTTGACGGGCGGGCGCCGATGGCTATCCCTGACGCGGCCGAAACCCGCATGGAAATAATGACTATTTCCATCGTCACGCCGACCTCGTCGGAGAAAGCCCCCACGTCGCATGTCCCACTTCAAACGCAACTGGCCCCTGGAGACCATGGAAGAGCAGCTCGATCACCTGGCCGAGTCCGTCCAGACCGAGGCCGCCACCGCCCACCTGTCCGCCCCCCTCACGGACACCCGGGCGATGCTCACCGAGTATCTCGAAGAAAAGAAGCGCCTGCGCCGGCTGCAGAAGACACTCTCGTGCCGGCTCGCCGCCGCCGACCGCCGGCTGGACATCCACACCGCCGGGCTCGGCGCCGCCGCCCGGCAGGCCGAGCGCGTGAACCCGACCCTGAAGATCCTGGGCATCGTGTTCCCCGGGGGCGTCTCCCTGGTGACCCGGTCCAGCGGGCGGGGCGTGGAGACCCAGCTCACCACCCTGGGCGGCGTGCTCGAGGTGCTCGCGGCCATGCCCGAGGCCGCCTCCCTGGCGCCGGCCGCCGCCGAGGTGCGCACGGCCATGACCGAGGCCGAGGGCGTCCTGCAGGAGTTGTGGGCCGTCGACGAGCAGATCGAGGCCCGCCGCGCCCGCGCCGAGGAGCTCGTCGAGCGCGCCTACCAGGCCTACTACGCCACCCGCAACGAGCTGCTGAAAATCTACAACAACGACCGCCGCCTGGTGGACACGTTCTTTTTGGATTGATCGGGGGGGGGAGCGGGGGACCGGCTGAGGGACCACGGAGGACCACGGAGGACCACGGAGGAAGAGCGGCCACGGACCACGGTCAAGA
>CALKWH010000480.1 GCA_938004375.1 uncultured Pseudomonadota bacterium | reverse complement strand
CGCAGTCCATATGGGAGAAGAAGATTTTGCGGGGCCATGTCCCCGCAGTCCATATTAGAATCAGTCTTTCGTCTTTGGGGGACGCTTGACGCGGGCCATGGGCGCGTCGGGAACGCCGGGGACGTCGGGCTCGGGGATGTCGGGCTCGGGGACGTCGACGCGGATCTCCGTGGCCGGCGTCATCGCGGGGGCGGTCATCGTGGGCGCGGTCATAGCGGGGGCCGCGACCGAGGGCGTGAGCTTCACCTCGAGGTCCTGCACGGCGGTGAACGACTGGGTGGACTCGCGGTACTGCGGGTGGGTGGAGGTGATGATCACCACCGCGTTCTTCGGGGCGTAATAGGTGAACGGCGTGTTCACGGTGAAGGGTTTTTCGGCATTGACCTGCACCTGCACCGGGATCCCGGCGGTGGCGGCCGTGATCACGAACTTGTACAACTGCGGACGGTCGTCCGGGCCGGCGGCCGGCGGCGTCACCGGCGGCGACGCGGTCACCGGCGGCGCGGGCACCGGCGGCGCGGGCACGGCTCCGGCGGGAGGCGCGGGCGCCTGGAGCGCGAGCATCCGGGCGGGGTCGCTCCAGTTGATCTTCGTCCCGCCGGAACTGTCCCCGTCGGTGGAGTAGGAGCAGCGTCCCCGGGGGATCAAAAAGCTGCCGAGGATGAACGCGACGACGACCGTGCCCCAGGTGAGGCGCCGCTTGGCTTTTCCGGCGGGCGGGGCGGGGCCGTCGAGCTGGCCGGCGGCGGTGGTGGTCGACGCCCCGAGGTGGATCGCGACGCCGCTGGCGAGCGCCGGCGGGGCCAGGGCGGCAGCGGGCGCGGCAACCGGGGTCCCGCCCGACGGCACGGCGAACGTGCCGGCCAGCTGGGACGAGTCCACTGTGGCCGCCGCCGCGGCGAGGTCCTGGAAGAAGTCGCCGGCCGTGGGCGGACGCTGCGCGGGATCCTTGGCCAGTGCGCGCTCCAGGACGCTCCAGAGCGCGGGCGGAAAGCCGGGCACGTACGTGGAGATGGGCGTGGGGGGCTCGGACACGTGCTTGACCAAGACGTGGGGCACGTAGGCGGCCTCGAACGGGAGCCGCCCCGAGAGCATCTGGTACGTCATGACCGCCAGGCTGTAGATGTCCGAAGCGGCGCGGATGCCCTCGGTGTTCCCCATGGCCTGCTCCGGGCTCATGTAGGCGGGGGTGCCCATGATCAGGCCCGTGGCCGTGTGCCCGCCGCCGCGCAGCTCGGGCTCGAGGAGCTTGGCGATGCCGAAGTCGACCAGTTTGACGGTCGGCCCGGTCTTCGTCGCCAGCAGGAACACGTTGTCGGGCTTCAGGTCGCGGTGGATGATCCCCGCCTCGTGGGCGGCGTCGAGCGCGGCGGCGATCTGGCGCACCAGGACCAGCACCTCGGAGAGGGAGAGCGGGCCGCGGCGGGCGAGGTGGCGGCCCAGGTCCTCGCCCTCGAGGAACTCCATGATGAGATAGAGGCGCCCGTCGGGGAGGGTGCCGAAGTCGAAGACCTGCACGATGTGCGGGTGGTTGATGTGGTTGACCGCGCGCGCCTCGGCGAGGAAGCGCTCGGACATGTCCGGGCGCGCGCTCAGGTGCGGCTCGAGGACCTTGATGGCCACCTTGCGGTCGATCCGGGGATGCACGCCCAGGAACACCTGGCCCATGGCGCCGGCGCCGACGCGGGACTGCACGTGGTAGTTGCCCAGGGTCTGGCCGAGCAGGGGATCGGGCTGTTCCATGGCCGCGAAAATAGCGCAGTTCCGGCGTGGGTTCAAGGCGTGCGGCGCCAGGATCCGCACGGCCGGTGCGCCCGGTGCCTTGACCGTGCAGCGTTTGATCTGGTACAAACAACGCATCGTCGGACCACCGGCGGGAAAGGCAGAGGCGCGATGAAGACCATGCTGTTGTGTTTGTCCCTCCTGGCGATCGGGCTCGCGGGCTGCGAGTGCGAGTTCCACGTCGGCGAAAAGAAGGAGAAAAAGGACCCCACCGCCGAGGAGTTGTACCAGCAGGGCGTGTTCCACCTGCGCGGGAACGGCTCGACGACCGCGCGCCCCGAGCAGGCGCTGCCGCTGTTCGTGCAGGCCGCCGAGCAGGGCCACGCGGGCGCCCAGTACAACCTGGGCGTGATGTACGAGCGCGGCACGGGCGCTGCCGCGGACCCGGCGATGGCGCTCGCGTGGTACCGCAAGGCCGCCGCCCAGAACCACCCCAAGGCCATCTACAACCTGGGGGTCATGCTCGACAACGGCCGCGGCGCCGCCGAGAACCCCCAGGAGGCGTACACCTGGTTCCAGAAGGCCGCCGAAGCGGGCATCACAGAGGCCAACTACAGCCTGGGCTTCTGTTACGAGAACGGCCGCGGCGTCGCACGGGACTTCGGGAAGGCCGCCGCGCACTACCGCAAGGCCGCCGACGCCGGGGACCGGGGCGCGATGCTGAACCTGGGCCTGATGTATGAGGCCGGCCGGGGCGTGGACAAGAACCTGAAAGAATCCCTCGCGCTGATCCGCAAGGCCGCCGACGGCGGGCACGACAAGGCGCTGTTCAACGTCGGGCGCATCCTCGAGCGCGAGGGCACGGGGCTCACCGACCTGAAGGCCGCCGTGGAGGTCTACCGCAAGGCCGTCGAGGGCGGGAGCGCCAAGGCCATGAACAACCTGGGACTCATGTATGAAGAGGGCCGCGGCGTCGAGAAAGACCTAAAGGCCGCCGCCGAGCTCTTCCAAAAGGCCGCCGCGAAGCAGGACTCCATGGGCATGATGAACGTCGGCCGCATGCTCCTCGACGGCCTCGGCGTGCCCAAGGACGAGAAGGCCGGCGCCGAGTGGTTCCGCAAGGCCGCCGAGCTGGACAACCCCATCGGCCAGTACAACTACGCGCTGTGCCTGGAGGAGGGTCGCGGCGTGGAAAAGGACCCGAAGAAGGCCACTCCGTTCTACCAAAAGGCCGCCGACGCCGGACACCTGCTGGCCATGGTCAACCTGGGGCTCCAGTACATCAACGGACGCGGCGTGGAGCAGGACTACGAACTGGGGATCACCTGGATCCGCAAGGCCGCCGACGCCGGGCACCCGCTTGGCTTCATGAACCTGGGCTATTTCCACGAGGAAGGCCTCGGCGTGAAGAAGGACCTGGCCCTCGCCAAGCAGTACTACCAGAAGGCCGCCGACCTGGGCTTCGCGCCTGCCGCAGCTAAACTGAAGAAGATGAAATAATTTCGGCGGGAGGTAGACGCGCCATGCGGCTGTTCTTCGCGATCGGGCTCGACGCGCCGCTGCGGGAGACGCTGGGAACCGTGGCCGCCGCGCTGAGGCGCCGATGGCCCGCCCGGGGCTCGTGGGTGCGCCCGGAGCACCTGCACCTGACGCTGCGTTTCCTGGGCGAGGTCGACCCGGTGCGCACGGCCGCGCTGGGGGACGCGCTGGCGCCGGCGCTCTCGAACCTGACGCCGTTCACGCTCCGGGTGGCCGGCCTGGGGGCGTTCCCGAACCCCGCCCGGGCGGCCGTGCTGTGGGCGGGGATCACCCTGTGTCCGGAATTATTGCAGATTCATGCAACTATTGAAAACGCTGTGCGAAGCTTGGGATTTCCGGCCGAGGACAAGCCGTTCTCGCCGCACCTGACGCTGGCCCGCATCCGGGAGCGCGTGAAGGTGCCCGACGGCGCCGCCCTGTTGCAGGCGTGCTCGGCCGAAGTGGCCGGCGCGGTGCGCGTCGGCGAGGTCGTCCTGTTCGAGAGCCGCCTGTCGCCGGCAGGCCCGAAGTATTCGGTGGTGCGCCGCTTCCCCCTTCACCCCTGACCCCGCCCGCGCCGGCGCCGCCGCAGCGCCAACAGCACCAACACCACGGGCGACCAGAGAACCCCCGCGCCCCCGCCGCCAAGAGACCGCGCCCCCGCCGCGCAGGCGCAGCCCTCGTCGAGGGTGCGTCCGGGGTCGTCGCCGCCGTCGGGCGGCCCGTCGGGATCGGGGCCGGCGTCGGGATCGGGCTGGGTGATCACCAGCGTCTGGTCGGCCTCCACGGGTCCCAGGGCCTGGAATTCGCCCGCGCCCCGGGGCCAGCGGATGTCCACGGCGTCCACCGCGGCGACCTCGCCCAGGCCGAAGTGGAGGGTCAGCGGGTTCTGGGTGGTCGTGCCCTTGCCGCCCTCGACCTGGCGCACCCAGGTGCGGTCGCCGGCGCGCACGGTGACCACGGCGCCGATGGCGGCCCCGTTGGCGCGGGTGCCTCGCAGGCGGAGCTTGAGCCAGTGGCCGGGGTCGGGCACGTCGTTGCGGTAGAAGCGGTTCGCCAGCAGGTCCAGGTCGCCGTCCTCGTCGAAGTCGGCGAAGGTGACGCCCCAGCCGTTGTCCACGCGGATGCCCGAGGCCCAGGTCACGTCCTCGAAGGCGGCGCCGGCGGCGTTGCGGTAGAGAAACGCCAGGTAGCCCACGTAGACGTCGGTGATGAAGAGATCCAGGTGGCCGTCGTTGTCGAAGTCGCCCAGCGCGGGGTCCGAGTGGGTCTCGGAGTAGGTGACGCCCCAGGCCTCGCGCGCCTCGGTGAAGCCCCAGTCGGGCGGGCCCTGGTTCAGGTAGAGCATGCTCTTGTCCGAGAACTCGATGAAGCGGGGGTGCGCCAGGTTGGCCACGAAGAGGTCGAGGCGCCCGTCGCCGTCGAGGTCGCCCCACTGCGAGCCGATGCTGTGTCCGAATGCGCCCTGCTGCATCACGCCCATGGTGCCGTTCTCGTCCGAGATGTTCTCGAACGTGCCGTCGCCCTGGTTCTCGAAGAAGAAGTTGCCCTGCAGCCGGTAGTTGGTCACGTAGATGTCCAGGTCGCCGTCCTCGTCCCAGTCGGCCATGGCCACGCCGCGCCCGCACAGGCCGCGCCCCATGAAGCGGATGCCCGAGCGCTCGGAGACGTCGGTGAACGTGCCGTCGCCGTTGTTGCGCCACAGGTAGTCGGGGGTGCCGATGGAGAGGGCGCCGTCGGTCCAGTTGGTGGGGGTCTCGTAGTTGGCGACGTACAGGTCGACGAAGCCGTCGTTGTCGACGTCGCCCCAGGCGGCGCCCTCGGTGGGGAGATAGTCGTAGGGGCGGCCGGCGGCCTCGCTCACGTCGGTGAAGGAGCCGTCGCAGTGGCCGCGGTAGAGGCGGTCGTGGGGCAGCTCGGTGGTGCCCGTGGGGGTGCAGCGGTTCTCGAGGCAGTCGTGGCCTTCGATGCAGTCGGAGGGGAGGTCGCAGGTGGGGAAGTAGTGGTGCCCGGTGGCGTAGAAGTCCAGGCAGCCGTCGTTGTCGTAGTCGGCCCAAATGCCGCCGTTGGCGCCGGTGACGGGCACGCCCAGGGGCTCCTCGAGGCGGGTGAAGGCGCCGCCGCCGTCGTTGCGCCAGACCACGGGCCCGGAGAGGAGCAGGTCGTCGTCGCCGTCGTTGTCCAGATCGCCCCAGGCCATGCGGCCGCCCATGACCACGCCGGAGGCCTCGGTGACGTCGGTGAACCAGAAGTCCTCGCGCACGTCGTGCCACAGCACGGTGGCGCGCACCAGGGCGTCCACGGCGGCGGTGCCCGAGGCGTCGCCGACGAAGTACCACTCGCCCGAGATGCGCACGAGGGAGTTGGTCTCGGCCGAGCCGGTGCCGTCCCAGGACAGGCGGGTGGAGCCGTCGCGCAGGACGTGCCCCACGTGGAAGTTGCGCAGCGCGGGGAGCTCCACGGCGGCGCCTGTGAGGTCGACGACGGTCCAGCCGTCGGCCGCAGGGGTCACGGTGCCGCTCCAGAGCACGCGGTCGAGGTCCGGGGCGTTGCCGCCGTTGTCGTCCCAGACGAACACGTCCGCGGGCACGCCGACGGCGCCGAAGTGGAGCTCGAGGGACAGCAGCGTGGCCGGGTGCAGCGCGCGGAAGCGCACGGCCTCGACGTCGCCGTCGGCCAGGTTCTGCACGGTGCCGGCCGGGGTCCCGTCGTCATGGGAGAGGGTGAGCTCCTGGGCCCGGGCGGGCGCGGCGGCCAGGGACAACAGCAGGGACGGGAGCAGGAACGTCAGGGACGAGAAGCGCACGCGGCGCTGGGGGTCGTGGGGGTTGTGGACGCGCATGGGATCCTCCGGGAGGGTCCCACTTTACCTCATTCGTTCTTTTTCAGCCACAGGCGCGGATCGACGGACTCGCGGCCCTGGCGCAGCTCGAGGTAGACCGGCTGGGAACTGCCGGGGCCGGCGGGGACGCGGGCGAGGAACTGGGCGCGGCGGACGACGTCGCCGGGCTTGACCGCGGGGGCGTCGACGCGTCCCACGATGGAGTGGAGGCTGAACTCGTGCTCGATGACGATGACGGTGCCGAAGCCCTCGAGGGGACCGACGAAGCGCACGGTGCCGGCCTCGGGCGCGCGCACGGGGTCGCCGGGGACGCCGGAGAGATAGACGCCGGGGCGCTCGCCGGGGGGATCGGGCAGCACGGGGCCGGCCACCGGACGCACCAGGAGACCGCGGTAGCGCACGAGGCCCGAGTCCGGCTTGCGGTGGAGCGCGCGAAGCGTGCGGATGCGCTGGTCGCGGGCCCAGTCGCGGGCGTCGTAGTTGGCGCGGTCGAACTTCTCGAGGCGGGCGTCGACGGGGGCCACCTCGAACAGGCTGCGCTGGATCAGGGTGCCGGCCTCCAGGGCGAGCAGGCGGAAGCTCTCCTCGAGCGCGGCGAGCTCCCCGACGGTGCGGTCCACGGCCTCGCGGCGGGCGTGCAGGTCGCGCAGGTCCGCCTGCAGCGCGCGCTTCTCGGCGAGCTCGCGCTCGAGGAGCGCGAGGACGACGATGCGGCCGTCGCGGGGCACCGTGCGGCGCCCGGCGCGCACGTGGGCCTGGCCGTAGGTGGCGTGGGTGAGCTTGTAGAGGGCCTCGACGAGTTCCCGCAGGCGGCGGTCCCGGCGGGCGATCTGGCGGTTCATGCCGCCGATGGTCACCGTGATCCGGTCGCGCTCTGCCAGCCACTCGAGGCGCTCCTCCTGGAGCACGGCCTGGGATTCGCCGTAGCGGCGCTGCTGGTCGCGGCTGCGGTCGACGACCTCCCAGAGGGAGAGCGAGCGCTCGAGGAGCCGGGAGGCGAGGGTGCCGGCGGTCGGAGAAGGCGCGGCGGTGGGGTTTTCGGACGCGGCGGTGGCGGGCGGCGGAGACGGCGCGGGGGCCGCGGTGTTTTCCGATGGCGCGGCGGGGGAAGCCGGGCCGGGGAGAATCCACCAGCCGGCGAGGAGGAGGATCCAGGCGTGGGTCATGACGTCACCCGCGGACCCGGACGGTCAGGAGCGCCACGCGCGCGGCCAGCACGCCGGTGAAGGCGGTGACGACCAGCGCGAGGCCGGCGCCCCGGGCGGTGAAGAGGACGAAGGCGCGCAGGTCGGAAGCGCCCGGGCCCAGGAGTACCTCGAGCAGCGGGGCCCCGAGCAGGAAGACGCCGGCGAGCAGGCCCAGGGCGACGAGGCCTCCCACGAGCCCGTGGAAGAGGCTCACCAGCACCAGCGGCGCCCGCATGAACCCCGGGGAGGCGCCCAGGGAGCGCAGGATGGACAGTTCGTCGACCTGCGTCTCCACGCGGGCGCGGGCGGCGCTCATGATGACCCAGCCCGAGACCAGCAGCACCACGCCGCACAGCAGGGCGGCGACGAGCACGGAGAGCTCGAAGACGTTGCCGAAGCGCAGGTTCCAGCGGTCCAGGGAGCGCACGTCTCCCACGCCGCGGTGGACGCCGGCGAGCTGACGGAGGCGGTTCTGGGTGGCGCGGACGGTCTCGGGGTCGCCGGAGATGACCACGTCCAGGGCGGTGGGGAAGAAGCCGGGCTCCAGCTCGACGACCAGGCCGGAGTCCGGTCCCAGGGCCTCGAGGAGCTCGCGGCGGGCCTGCTCCGGGCTCACGGCGGTGACGTCACGCACGCCGGGGAAGGAGGCAATCTCGGCCTCGAGCCGCCCGCGGTCGGCCTCGGCGAGGGTGGGCTCGAGGAGCACGGTCATGCGCTGCCCGGCGGACCAGGAATGTTCGGCGACCTTCACACTCTCGGCGACCCAGATGACCAGGCCGGCGAGCAGAAAGGCCAGCGCCACGGTGAACACCGTGAACACGTGCCCGAGGGGGCGGCGCTTCAACTCATGAATCGCCAGTCGGAGATAGTACGCCCAGGTTCTCATGGTCCTCTTCCACGTGCACCAGCCGGGTGTGCACGATCTGCCAGTGGTCGATGCGGTCGGAGACCGGGAGATAATCGAGATGATGGGTGGCGAGCACGATCGCCAGTTGGTCCTGCACCGCGTGCTCCAGGAGGAGGCGCACTAGCCGCTGGGCGAAGACGCGGTCCAGGTGGGCGAAGGGCTCGTCGGCCAGCAGCACCTGGGGCCACGCGGCCACCGCCCGCGCGAACGCGGTCTGGCGCGCCTGCCCGGCCGACAGGGTCTCGGCGAAGCGGTAGGCCAGGCGGGTCAGGTCGAAGCGGGTGAGCACCTGCTCCACGCGCTCGGCCAGCTTGGCCCCGTGGATGCCCATGATGCGCAGGGGCAGTGCCACGTTCTCGATCACGGTCTTGTCCCCGAGCAGGCGGTCCGCCTCGTGGACCATGGCCACCTTGCGCAGGAGCTGGATCCGTCCGTTGGCGGAGAGGCGACGAAGGTCCTGCCCGGCCATCCAGACGCGGCCCGCGTCGGGGGTGAGCTCCCCGCGCAGCATCCGCAGCAGCGTGGTCTTGCCCGTCCCCGTCTCCCCCGCGATCACGCAGATCCGCCCAGGATTGGCGGCAAAGCTCACCTGCTCCAGCAGGGGCTCATCCTTCTCGAACGACTTGGAGATCATCTCGGCGCGCAACATACCCCGGGAACCTATCACGCGCGCGTCCCGCCCGCAAAAATCCACTCTCATCCTCACCGTCCTCCCCATCTTCCCCCGCCCCCACGGACCACGCCTTGGTTCCACCCCCCTCCCCTGCCCCTCCCACCCACTGGAATTTTGCACTCCCACTGAAATTTCACATCATGCTGCAACTGTCACCGACCACCTCACGATAATAGTCGCGGCGAACCGGGAACGGGCCTTTCTGTCACCCCCAGTCCGTCCAGGAGGCCGACGATGTCACAACCCTTCCTCTATGAAGTGGACACTTCCTACCTGCTCACCCGCAACACCTCCGAGCGCCGGTTCCTGCTCGCTCCATCGAAACAACTCACCGAAGCCCTCCTCTACTGCATCGCCGACGCCCAGGCCCGGCATCCCGTTCACCTTCACGCTTTCTGCGTCATGAGCAACCACGTCCACGTTGTCTTCACCGACCCGGATGGCCATGCGCCGCTCTTCGTGCAGGCCATGAACCAGCACATCGCCCGCTACGTCAACTGCCTGCGTCGTCGGGTCGGTGCCATGTGGGAGGGCGGGGCACGACCCAATTATTGTGTCCTCCCCAAGGTCGGAGACATCTTAGAAAAAGTCATCTACACCCTGGCCAACCCCGTTAAAGCCGGACTCGTTGAGCACCATCATCTCTGGCCGGGGGCCATCTCCACCACTGCGGACATCGCCCGGGGTCGGATCCGGACCCGCCGTCCGCACCGATATTTCTCGAGGACGGACGATCCGAAACTGCTCGAGCGTGACCTCATCCTCACTCCGATTCCCGGCGCCTGCGTGCTGGGCGTCGAAGATTATGCCCGCCTGGTCGCGGAACGGGTCGCCGAAGAGGAGAAGCGGGTCGCGTTGGACCGCGAGGAGCGGGGCCTGAAGTGGCTGGGAAGAAAAAACTGCCTGTCCATCGAACCTTTCGACGCCCCTCCCACAGAATGGAAACGTGGAGCCCTCCATCCGACCGTCTCCTCGGGGAGCGATGAGGCACGCCATGCCCGGCTGCAGAGACAAAAGCGGTTCCGGGAGAAACACCGCGAGGCCCGCCGGGATTTTTTATCGGGCAACCGTGATGTACCCTTCCCTGAAGGTACTTTTTACCTGCGCTATTATTTCGGCGTGCCGATCGAACCCTTTTCCTGAACCGAAGCCGGTTTTAAGTGACGCGTGCGCCGGTTGTCGACGGGAATCCTGCGTTTCCCGGTTGATCGACTGCGACCGGACCCACTCTAATTTGAATATGGAAATGTAAATAATGGGCTTTTGGAAGCCGTTTGAGGGGCTTGATTGGGCATTAGGGTGTCATTTTATATTTGTTATATGTTTTTAGGGACTTGGTTATTTTATTTTGGATTTGGGAGGCGTGGTGGGTTTTTTGGGAGTCAGGGCTGGAGCTGGAGCTGGTAGTCGTCGAGGATGGTGCCGGAGAGGGCCTGGATCTGGACCCAGGCGGTCCAGTAGTCGTAGACGGCCTTGATCTGGGAGAGGCGGGCGGCGTCGAGCTCGGCCATGCGCAGGAGCACCGAGTGGTTGGTACCGCGCCCCAGGGCGAAGAGGTCGTTCTCGAGCTTGAGGTGGGCCTCGGCGGACTGCACGGCGAGCCGGGCGAGCTCGATGCGCTTCTCGGCGGTCTGCATGGACTCGCGGGCCAGCAGCACGCCCGTGATCAGGCCCTGGGAGAGGTTCTCCTTGGCCAGACGCAGGAGTTGGGCGTTGGCGTCGAGCAGCTCCAGTGTCGCCCGCGCCTGGGTCTGCTCCACCGTCCAAGAGAACGAGAGCCCGCCGGTGATCGTGAACCCGGAGAACTTCACCAACCCCTCCCAGGCCGACGAGTACTCGTTCGAAGAGCCCGTGGGGCCGGCCGTGAGCGTGAGGTTGAGCTTGGGCAACAGGCCCTGGCGCGCCAGCTTCTCCTCCTGGCGCAGCAGCTCCAGCGACTTCTCGAGCTGGGCCAGGTCCTTGGACCGCTTCAGCGTCTGGGCCACCAGATCCGGCGGCAGCGACTTCGCCACGTAAGCCAGATCCCGCTCCGACGGGCGCAACAGCCGCGGCTCCTCGTCCAGGGGCAGGTTCAACTGGCTCTTGATCGCCAGCGACGCCTGCAGGATGCGGATCCGCGAGAGCATCAGATCCCCCTCGCGCTGGGCGACCGCGTTCTGCACCGCGAGCAGGTCCGAGGGCTTGGCGTGACCGACCGTCAGCAGCGTTTTGGTCAACTCGAGCTGGCTACGCGCGACCTTCAGGCTCACCCCGAGCAGGTCCTGCTCCTGCCAGTACATCCACAGGTTCCAGTACGCGATGACCAGGTCGCGCACCAGCGCCTGGGCCTTGGCTTCCCGAGCCAGGCGGTCGGCGTCCAGCTGGATGCGGGCCTTCTGCGTCGCGGTGGTGGTCACGTCCTTCCCGAAGCCGGCCAAAAGCGGGTGCGTGAAGACAAACGTCAAGGCATTTGTGAATGATTTACTCTCGTTCTCGGTGGGCGTCGGTCCCATGGCGATGGTCATGGTCTGGTCGGTGCGCGAGCTCGAGAACTGCAACGCCACCATGCCGCCCGTGGGCAACAGCCGGGCGAGCTGGGCGTCGAAACTGTACTTCTCGACGCCCGTGACGGCGAAGAACTGACCGGGGACGAACTCGGCGGTCTGGCTCACCACGTTGAGGTTGGCCGTCAACTGCGTGTCAAACATCGCCGAGGTCGCCTTCACCGTCGCGCGGCTCACCTGGACCTTCAACCCAGCCTCCTTCAGGCCGCGGTTGTGCTCCAGGGCGCGCCCGAGGACCTCGGTCAGCGAGATCGACTTCACGCCCTCGGCTGAAGTCGACGGCGCGGCCGGCGGCGTCTCCACCACCGGCGTCATCTCCGCTGGCGGCGGCGTTTCCACCACCGGCGGCTTCTCGACGGTCGTGGAGACCGGCGGCTGCGGTTTCGCCGCGGGGGCCTTGGCCACGGGCGGCGGGGTCTGGGTCATCAGCAGGGTCAGGACGAGCGCGGAGATCATGCGCCCACCTCCTTTTCTTTCACTTCAGATTTTGGGACGAACACGCGCACGATCCGCCGGAACCCCCGGCTGATCGCGTCGATGAACATGTAGATGCAGGGCACCAGCAGCAGCGTGAGGATGGTCGAGAACAACAGGCCCCACACGATGGCCAGCGCCATGGGCTGCAGGAACTCCTCGGAGCCGAAGACGCCGAGCCCCATGGGCAAAAGGCCGGCGATGGTGGTGACCGTCGTCAGGATGACCGGCCGCAGCCGCAGCTTGCCGCCCTGCACCACGGCGTCGCGCAGCGACATGCCCTCCTTGCGCGCGCTGTTGATGAAGTCCACCAGCACGATGGCGTCGTTGACGACGATCCCCAGCAGGGCGACCACCCCCAAAAGCGCGGTCATCGAGATCGGCAGGTTGTGGAACTTCAGCCCCACGATGACGCCGACGGCGCCAAATGGCACAGCCATGAGCACGATCAGCGGCTGCAGGAAGCTCTGGAAGATCGTCGCCAGGATGATGTAGATGCCCAGCAGGCTCAGCAGCGCCGCCATCTTGACGAACGCCATCAGTTCGTCCGAGGTCTTGGACTCCCCCTCGTAGACGAACTCGTAGCCGGGGTTCTCGGCCGCGAGTTGATCGGTGTGCTTGTGCAGCTCGGCGTTGACGCGCACCGAGGTCGTCAGGCGCTGATCGATGTCGCCGGTCACGGTCACCGCCCGCTTGAAGTTCGCCCGTTGCAGGCGTCCCGGACCGATGCCCTTCTCGATCGTGGCCACCGAGGAGAACGGGATGGTGCGACCGGTGAGCGGAGAGGTGAGCTCCATGGAGAGGATCTCGTTGATGCTCTCGCGACGGTCCTCCGGGAACCGGACGACCACGTCGATGTCGTCGTCGTCCCGCTGGATCTTCGAGGCGATGCCGCCGGCGAACGAGCGGCGCACCATCATTCCGACGAGCGTTGGGTTGAGCCCGTACAGCGCCGCCTGCTCGGGGTTGACCTTCACGATCAACTCCCGCTTGCCCGAGATCAGGTCGTCGGTGACGTCGGTGACGCCGGGGAGCTTCTCGGCGAACTCCCGCACCTCGCGGGCCAGCTCGGCGATCCGGGCCTGATCCGGACCGCGCACCTGCACTTCGATGGGGTTCCCGGCCGGCGGCCCGTCACGGGCGACGGTGACGTTGAACAACTCCACGTCCGGGATCTCCAGCAGCTTCTTGCGCCACAGGTTGAGCATCAACTCGGGCCTTCGGGGTGAGGTCTCCCCGTCATGGGCAAAGTTGATCTGGCACTGGGCGGTGTGGGTGCCCACGTTGGCGCTCTGGCCGCGGAAGGACGTCCCCACCATGCACCAGAAGCTCTCGACCTCGTCGGTGGTCGCCTTCTTGATCTCGTCCTCGAGCTCCCGGACGACCTTCTCCGTGTGCTCGAGCTTGGTGCCGACGGCGGTCTCGAAGTTGATGCTCGCGCGTCGGATGGTCTTGGCCGGGAAGGGGTTGAACTCGAGCCCGCGGGCGGAGATCATGAGGGTGGCGACGAAGCCCACCACGAAGAGGATCAGGGAGACGTACCAGTAGCGGGTCACCTTCCGCAGGACCCACCCGAAGCCGTCGCGCAGCGCGAGGAACCAGCGGGCCTCGGCCGTGCCCTCCCCCGGGCCGTCCGCGCGCACGTGTTTGGGCGTCTTCATCCACTCCGCGACGTGGGAGGGCAGCACCAGGAGCGCCTCGAGCAGCGACATGGACAGCGTGATGGCCACCACGATGGGGACCACCGCCAGGATCTTTCCCATGTTGCCCGGCAGGAAGGCCAGCGTGGCGAAGGCGACCACCGTGGTCGAAACCGCCCCGATGACGCTCCAGAAAACCTCATCCGAGCCCTTGATCGCCGCCTCCTTCGGGCTCATCCCCTGCATCAGGTAACGGTAGATGTTCTCGATGACGACGATGGCGTCGTCCACCACCATGCCCAGGGCGATGATCAAGCCGAACATGGACATCATGTTCATCGTGATCCCCATCAACTGCATCACGACGAAGGTGCCCATGAAGGCGACCGGGATGCCGATGGCGGTGAGCACGGCGGCCTTGAACGACAGGAAGATGAACAGCAGCACCAGCACGAGGAAGAACCCCGTGATGCCGTTGCTCACCATGGTGGCCTGCCGCTTCTTGATGAAGGTAGACGAGTCGAACAGCACCGTCAGTCTGATGCCGTCCGGGGCCTCCTGGTTCCAGGACTTCACGTACTCGTACAACTTGTCCGACATGCGGATCGAGTCCTGGTCGTTCTTCCGGTTGACGGGGATGTAGATGCTGCGGGTGCCCCCCACGCGGCCGATGGAGACCGCCTCCTCGAGGACCTCCTCCACGACGGCCACGTCCTTCACGCGCACGGTGCCCTGGGCGGTGGTCTTGAGGACCACCTCGCGGATCGACTTCGCGTCGCCGGCCTTGCCCAGCACGCGGATCAGGTACTCGCCGCGATCGAGCTTCACCGTGCCCCCCGGGATGTCCGACGAGCGGGCCGAGATCGCGTCCATGACCCGCGCGACGTTGAGATTGTACGCGCGAAGCTTCTCGGGGGAGACCTCGACCCGCAGCTCGAGGTCGCGCACACCCCAGGGCTCGGCGCTGGAAACGCCCTTCATGCGCTCGAGATCGTCCTGCACGGTCTTGGCGATGGACCGCGTGGCCATCTCGGGCAGCTCGGACTGGAGCCCGAGCCACATCACGGGGATCTCCATCTTCGCGACCTTGACCACGGGCTTCACCATGTCCGCCGGCAGGTCCGGGATCCGCCCGATGGCGGCCTGGATGTCCAGCCCCACGCGGGAGACCTCGTCCTCGGGCATGCCCTCCTCGGTCTTGATGGTGATCATCACCATCCCCTCGGAGCTGGTGACCTTCACCTCGTCGATGCCGCGGATGTCCTTGAGCTCGCGCTCGATCTTGATGCCCACCAGGCTCTCCATCTCGGCCGGGGAGACGCCCGGGTAGATCCCGGTGACCGTGATCGTGCCCTGGGGGATCTCGGGGAAGACCTCGCGGGGCATCCGGGAGACCGCCATGTAGCCGGCGATCAGCAGGAACAGGGTCAGCAGGTTCATCAGCACCGGCTGACGGACGGAGAACTTGGCCAGGCTCATGGCATCTGCCCCTTTCCGGGCGCCGCCGGCTCCTTCCCGGGCGCGGGCGTGGCCGCGGGCGGCGTCTCTGGCGCGCCGGCCTCCGGGATCGGCGTGGGCGTGGCGGCCGACTGGGCGTCCACCAGCTCCTTGTTGATGCCGGTGTCCACCGCCTGGGCGCGGACCTTGGCCTTGTCCCGCAACTTGGTGTTTCCGGCGATGACCACGCGGGCGCCCGGAGCCAGCCCGCCGGTGAGCTCGTACCAGCCCTCGTAGGTGCGCCCCAGGGTGACCTCCTGCATCATCGCCTCGCCCGCGGTCTTGTCATCGGCCGTCGCGGGCACCGTGAACACCCAGATCTTCCCCTGGCGCTCCACCAGCGCCTCGGCGGGGACGAACAGCCCGGTGACCGGCTGCTTGGAGATCCTCACCCGCAGCGTCATGCCCGAGAGGATCCACCACTTGCGCTGCACCGGGGCGGCCCCGTTGCCGGCCTCCTTCACCGCCGGCAGCGGCGTCTTGAGCACGTTGGGGAAGCGCAGCTCCACCGGGAACGCGCCCAACTGGGGATCCTGGGCGGGGCTGATCGAGTGGACCACGCCCTCGATGCCGCGCTCGGGGTAGGCCAGCGGCGTGATCCACACCTTGTCGTGCTGGGAGACGTGCTTCAGGTCCAGCTCCGAGACGCCCACGATCACGCGGATGGTGCTCAGATCGACGAGCTTGTACAGCGGGGTTCCCATGTTCACGTAGTTGCCGACCTCCTGGTACTTCGCGGAGATCTCCCCCGTGAAGGGCGCGTACATCCCGGTGCCGTAGAGCGTCTCGTCGAGCTGGGACACGCCCGCCTTCGCCGCGGACAACTGCGTCCTGCGCGTCTTGAACAACAAATCGGCGGTCTCCAGTTCGCGGTTGGTGACGGCGCCGCGGTCGTAGAGCTCCTTGACCTTTTTGTAATCGCTCTCGGCCTGGCCCAGGGCGGTCTGGATCTCCTGCACCTGGGCGGCCGCCTGGTTCTTGCGCGACCACAGGCCCAGGCTGCGCACCCGCGCCAGCGGACTGCGCTCGAACACCGTCTCCCCCACCTCGGCGGGCAGGAACTGCAGTTTGCCCGGCTGCTCCACCGACAGCGTCACCTCGCGCAGGGGCAGCGCCTGTCCCATGACCCGGATCTGGGGCACGTAGGTCTCGGTGCGCACGGTCATGACCTTGACCAACTGGGGCGGCAGTTGGAAGTCGTCCTTCTTTTTCCCCTTCGGCGGACCTCCGCACCCGGCGGACACGAAGAGAGCCAGCATGATGAAGAAGGTGTTTCTAATGGGGGGTTTCCTTTCCCCGGGCCGGACGGCTCGGCGTCGCCCTGCGCCTGGATCCGTTTCCAGCGCTCGAAGGCCTGGACGACCTCCTCGCAGAAGAACTCGTGGAAGCGGGCCATCTCGCCCACGTTGCGGCGGACGTTCTCCGAGAGCCCCTCGACCTCGGCCGCGTGGGCCTCCCAGAAGTCGCGGATCCCGCGGATGGCGTTCATCTTGCTCTGGAACATGTCGATCATGAAGTTCCGGCGCAACCGCCAGCGATGGCCGCGGTGCCCGGGCGCCGGGCACTTCTCGAGCTGGCCGAACCGCTCCAGGATGCGCAGGGTCAGGCTGATGGCCCCCTTGGACCCGCCGGTGAGGGCGATCAGGTCCTGTGTGGACTTCTCGGGCGGATCGGTGAGCAGCATGACCGCCAGGACCCGGCCCGCCAGGGGCGGCATGCCGAACGCCTCCATGCGCAGGGCGTACTCCTGCATCAGTCTCTCCACCTGGGGGGTCACTTCAATGGGGGACAAATCCTCACCTCCGGAGCCGGATGTTTCGCTGGTTTCGAAAGTTTAATGAGTATCAAACATTCGATTCCAACAAACTCTTTGTAAGGCCGAAGAACCGATTTGGCAAGGGGGAAATTTCAGGCAGATGAAAATTTTTCAGTGAGAGTGATATTCACGTCACGCCGGTCGGGCTAAGGAACCTCGCACTCATCATTCATGGGAGAGAATCACGTTCGGAAGTTCACAGGCCACCGAGTGGGCGACCACGTGGATCTCCCCGGACAGACCCTCGACCACGAACTCGTCCCGGGCGGCGTTCTCCAGATCATGGATGAACGGATACTGGCCCGGAGCCACCGTGTACTCACCATTGACGTTCCGGGCCAGCGGCTCGCCGCCCACGTAGAGGTGCGTCTCCTGGAAGACGATGCCCGGCAGGGCCTCGTAGATCACCCGGGCGACCTGGCCGTCGTAGTCCACGAAGAGGTGACCGACGAGCTCGCCCTTGGAGGTGTCGCAACGACCGGCGCCGGCGAAGATCTCCAGGCTGTACGACCCCGGGCCAAGCGGTCCGTTGGTCCAGCCCCAGCGGGAGAAGCCGTAGGGCTCCTCGAGGAAGCAGGCGGAGGCGTCTCCCTTGGCGAAGGCGGTCTCACACACCAGCGGCTCGGGATCCACGCCCTCCTCACAGGCCAGTCTCCAACCAAAGTACATCGCCCACGAACCCTTCTGCACCAGGCGCGGGCCTTGTCCGTAGGCCGTCTCGCCCTGCACGCTGCCGTCGGGCAGCACACGGAACACCGCCGCGTGGGCGACCGCGAGCAGGTCGAGCGGGTCGCAGACCTCCTCGTCACCGGTGAGCCCGAAGAGGCTCAGCGGGACCAGGTGGGTGTAACTGGTCGCACCCTCGAGGGGACCGCTCTTGTAAGGGAAGAGGCCGATCTGCGGGTTCCCGGAGCGGTTGGTCGGCAGGGTCGAGAGCGAGGTCCCCACCCATAGGTGGGTCTCGGCGATCTGCCAGTCGGGAACCACGTTGTAGGTCACCTGGAGGTTCCCCTCCTCGATCCCGGCGCAGACCTGCCCCACCAGGATGTTCTGGCCGGCCATCAGGTCCACGCATGACTCCCCCTGCACGATGACCGGATAAGACTCGACCTCGGGGCCGTATGAATTGGTTTCACAGGCGGAAAACACCACCAGCGCAGCGAGTAAAAAACGTTTCATGATACACCTTCCTTCGCTCCGGGTCCGGCATGGACCCGTGAGGCGTCCGACCTTTCGCAGGATGTATGCCAAGTCGCGTGGTAGGTGAAAATGGCAGCCATCGCGGGCGCAAAGCGGGGAAGCGGGTGTTTTGTTTTGTCCATATTTGTCTTATTGTGTATTACAATGAGACAGTTTCAGACAAGTCGGACAAGTCAGACAAGTCAGACAAGTCAGACAAGTCAGACAAGTCAGACAAGTCAG
>CALKWH010000479.1 GCA_938004375.1 uncultured Pseudomonadota bacterium | reverse complement strand
TTTGCGAGCCGGTGGGGTTGTCGGGAGCGGTTGTGCTGATGGTCGCGGTGACGGGGTCGGGGGTGCCCGGGGGCGTGGGGTCCATGGGGGGCAGGTAGGACGAGTCGGCGCAGGTGCCGCAGGGGTTGAGCAGGCCGTTGTCGACCAGTCCGTCGCAGTCGTCGTCCAGGCCGTTGCAGGTCTCGGGGAAGGGACCCGTGCCGCCGATGCACTCGCCCCAGGCGTTGTTGGTGCACAACTGGTGGCCGTAGGTGCACAGGCCGGCGCCGTCGCCGCACAGGCGCGAGGCGCCCTCGGGGCACACGCAGCCCTCGTCGGTGAGGCCGTCGCAGTCGTCGTCGACGCCGTTGCCCATGCTGTCGGCGCCGCACAACTCTGGGATCGGGGTGACGTAGCCGCTGCAGGGGGCGAACTCGTTGCAGGTCTTGGTGCCCCAGGCGCAGGCGCCCACGCCGGCAGTCTCGGGCGGACCGGGGTAGCAGGCCTCGGTCTCGTCGCAGGTGCAGCCCTCGTCGATGTCGCCGTCGCAGTCGTTGTCCAGGCCGTCGCAGGTGTCGGTGGAGGCCACCGGACCGCAGCCGCCGCAGCCGTTGCGCACGCCCTCGTCGATCAGGCCGTCGCAGTCGTTGTCGGCGCCGTCGCACCACTCGGGCAGCGGGTTAACGCACCACGGGCAGCCCTCGTCGACCTGCCCGTCGCAGTCGTTGTCCAGTTGGTCGTCGCACACCTCGGCCGAGGGGCGCACGTCCCCGACGCACGAGCCCCAGACGCCGCCCAGGCAGTCCCTAAGGCCGCTGCGGCACACGCCCACCCCCAGCGTGTAGGTGGGGCCGCCGTAGCAGGGCTGGTCGGTGCGCGGCAGGGCGGGATCATAGCCCGGCACCGCGCAGGAGCAGCCCTCGTCCACCTGGCCGTCGCCGTTCTCGTCCACGCCGTTGCCCTCGCCGGTGGCGCCGCAGCTCTCGGGCGGGAGCTCGCCCGAGCACTGGCCCAGCGCGTTCAGGTAGCCTTCGTCGATGTCGCCGTCGCAGTCGTCGTCGATGCCGTTGCAGACCTCGCCCACGGGGCCGACCTCACCCACGCACGTTGTGGACCAGCCGGTGGCCTCGCACACCTGGAAGCCCGCGCGGCAGTGCATGGACGGGTTGATGGTGAGGGGGTCGAGGGTGGACGAGCAGAGCCGCACCTCGCCGGGGTTGCACGGGCAGTCCTCGTCGGTGCGGCCGTCGCAGTCGTCGTCGATCCCGTTGCACAGTTCGTCGGCCCCGGGGTTCACGCCGCCGTTGAAGTCGTCGCAGTCGTCACCGGGCTCGCAGTTCTCCCCGTAGCCGTCCTCGTCGAAGTCGACGCAGGTGACGTTGTTGGTGTTGTTGGTGTTGTTGACGTTGTTCGTGTTGTTGGCGTTGTTGGTCGGCCGGTAGACGCCGGCCTCGCCGCCGGAGCAGCCCAGCGCGAGGATCAGGACGAAAAGGGTCGACAGGCTGCGGACGTTCTTCATGGCGGCTCCTCCCGGTTCGGCGACGAGCATTATTGTAGTGAATCGCCCGCGTGAAAACAAGCCGCGAGTATGCCACGCGGGTCTTCAGGTGCCGAGGGGGCTGACAGACTCGCGGAACCTTGAAATCGAAATCGAAATCGATATGGGCAGCTCACTTTCTCCGGTAGACCCAGATCGCGTCGCTGCCCGGTCCGGCCCACAGCATGTGATCGAACAGGAAGTCCCCGATGACGCACAGATGGGCCGCGGGTCCGCCCTCGGAGTACGAGTAGCCGCCCTCGACCGCGTACAGATAGGTCCCGCCATCGGCGGTCATCTCGAAGGGCGTGCGGCAGACGCACAGGCCGTGCTCGCGGGCGCACCAGGGGGTCCCGAGCGGACACTCGGCCCCAGCCGTCGCCAGACAGGCGTCGGTCCAGAGGTTCAGGTCGTAGCCCTCGATCCATTCCTGGTAATACAGTTCGACGTCCCAGTCCGAGCCCGGCGCCGCGGGCGCAAAGGTGCGGGTCTCGGTCTTCGTCGCGACGATCCCCGCGTAATAGGCGAACGGCTCGCAGACATCGAACTCCGGGTTACGGATCGGCGAGGTCCTGCGCGTGAAGGCCGCTTCTGGCCCGGCATAGAAGACGAACTCCCATTCTCCGAAGAGGTCGCCCTCGCACAACCCGAAGTCCAGGTCGGTCACGAGGGCCATCGGGGCGGTCTCGGGGACCCGGGTGTGCAGCACGAAGGTGGAGAACCGCGAGGCGGACGTGGCGCCGCTCCCCGACGCCGTCTCGGCCTGGGCCTGGCAGCGCCAGCCTTCGTCGGTCATGGAGAAGACGCAGGTGGGGACCACGGCGGGGTCGCGTCCCGGGATCGTCAGCCCGTACCGGCCCGTCAGCGACTCCCCATCGGCGGACGACACCTCGTAGGCGCACGACGCGAACTCCGCGGCCAGCAGCGTCCGTCCGCAGGCGACCCGGGTGAACGTGATCTCGGTGTCCCGCGCCAGCGCGCCCGGCGGGAAAGCCACCTGGGCGCCGTCGGGGAGCGTGAGGGTGCCGCCCTCGGCCGCGACGATGACCGCCGAGACCGAGACGGGGTGCTCGGGAGCCTCCCGGACCGGCGATTCACAGGCGATAAAGAGGGCGAGGACGACGACGAACGGCAGGCGAAGTTTCATGGGACGGTTCCTCTCCGGGTTTTTCCTACCACGCCATTTCGGGTTGTCAACCCGGTTTCTTCGCCGAGAGCGAATAGACCGCGTGGGTTGATTTTAATGTGGTGTTTTTTTTCCCTTGCAAGTAGCGTTTTCTGCGCTACAAAAATATTTGTACCATTTTTTCGGAGGTTCGAGCCAACCGATGCGCTATTTCGTTCAACTGCACGCCTCCGCCGGCAGTCCCACCCATCTGATGCACCAGAACGGGTGCGTGCTGTTCCCCGACCCCGAGACCGTGACGCTGGTGGGCGACTTCGACGGCGCCAACGAGGCGCTGCACGCCGCCCGCGCCCGCTACGGCGCCATCACCGGCTGCCGCTTCTGCTGCCCCGAGTGCCACGTCCCCGCCCGCGCCGCCTCGGGCCAGCCTCCGACGCCTGGCGGAGCCGCCAACGGCGAACCGGTGCGCTGAGAGCTCATTTAATAAATTAGGCTAACGCCCATGAGAGGCGAACAATCGAGTTGACAAATTCGGGTATTTCGCAATCATTTCGCGATGTCGAAGTCCCGTGATTCAGGTCGCGAGTCGACCATTCCACTCAAGGAGGGGCCAATGCCGTCAGATGACACGACTCCGGAACGCGAGCACAGTGAACCCGGAACTCGAAGCCGGATGCCTCTCTCCGCATGGGTCGCGGTCACGGCCGGCATCCTCGGTTTCTTCGTGAAGTTCTCCTTTCTGGAGACCACCAGCGAGGGAGGTCAGACGGAAATCTTCTTCCGGGATTACGGCGCCATCACCGCGGGAATCGTCGCGCTGGCGTTCGGGGGATGGGCGGTCTACCGGATCCTGAGCTCACCGCTGAAGAAGAACCTGGCGTTCGTCGTGATCGCCCTGTTCCTCGGCGTTGTGCATCTGATCCGCGGCTTCGTGGCCTTCGGCGGCGAAGAAGCGATGCCCCGGCCCCGGATGCGGAATGAATTCGACTTGCCGCCTGTGCGGGTGGAATTTCCGCGGGAATCCGAGCGCCGGATGCTGGATCGGGCCAGCGATAGGCCCCTTCGCAAGCTCGCCTCCCGTGGTTCGAGTGAATTCCAGGATCTTTTATCCAAGGCCGAGTCGGGAGATGGTGCGGCCCAACTCGAGGTCGGTCGGCGTTATGCGGAAGGGACCGGTGTCCCCACGGATCTCGACGCGGCGTTCGAGTGGATTCGTCGGGCGGCGGAGAACGGGGAGGTGGCGGCCATGAAAGACCTGGGGGTTATGTACAAACAGGGAATCGGCACTGCGAAGGACCCTGTGGAGGCGTTCGAGTGGACCCAGAAGGCCGCAGAGATGGGGAACTTGGAAGGAATGGAGAACCTGGCGATGCTCTTCCTGCTCGGAGTGGGCGTGGAGAAAGATCTGACTTCCTCGGCGAGGTGGTTCAAAAAGGCGGCGGAGCAGGGGCACACCAATGCACAATTCAACTACGGGGCCATGCTGGCCAACGGCGACGGTGTGGAGCGGAACCTGCCCGAGGCCATCCAATGGTACGAGAAGGCGGTGAACAAAGGCAGCGTCAAAGCCATGGTGAACCTCGGTGTCATGTACATGGACGGCATCGGAGTCCAGAAAGATCCGGCGCGCGCCGTGGAGTTGTTCAACCGGGCGGCCAAGGAAGGGGTCCCCAACGCCTATTATCTGCTAGGGCTGTGTTTCGAGGATGGGGTGGGCGTGGAAAAGGACCCCGTGAAGGCGCGGGCGTATTTACAGCGTGCAGCTGACCAGGGATTCGAACCCGCGATCGAGCACCTGAAAACCCTGAAGCCTTGACCAGGCGCGTCCACTCCCTCTTTTTCGTCGTCACTTCATGACCGGTGGCGCTCCAGGTTCACCGTGTACACGTTCGAGCAGCCGGGTTCGTCCATGGTCACGCCCACGAGGCGGTCCATGGCTTCCATGGTGCGGCGGTTGTGCGTGATGACCAGGAACTGCGTGGTGCGGGACATCTCGCGTAGCAGCGCGTTGTACTTGTCCACGTTGGACTCGTCCAGGGGGGCGTCCACCTCGTCGAGCACGCACAGCGGCGACGGGCGGAACAGGAACAGCGAGAAGAGGAGCGCGATGGCGGTCATGGCCTTCTCGCCGCCCGAGAGCAGCTCCATGGCCTGCATCCGCTTGCCGGGCAGTTGGACCAGGATGTCCACGCCCGTCTCCAGCGGGTCGCCGTCGCCCAGGCGCAGCTGGGCCGAGCCGCCGCCGAAGAGCCGCGGGAACAGCGTGGAGAAGCGCTCGGAGATGCCGGCGAACGAATCCAGAAAGCGCTGCCGCGACTGCTCGGTGATGTGCAGCACGGCCTTCTCCAGGTCGCCCACGGCCTTCTCCAGATCGGAAGAGCGTCGTGTAGGGAAAGAGTCTAGATCTCGGTGGTCGCCG
>CALKWH010000478.1 GCA_938004375.1 uncultured Pseudomonadota bacterium | reverse complement strand
CCACCGAGATCTACACTCTTTCCCTACACGACGCTCTTCCGATCTCCCTTTCACCGCCACCCATTGCGCCCGCGTTATCTCGTACTTGCTCATGCGAAACGCAGACACCTGGCTCAGGTTCGTCGCCGTTTCGTCCCGTTGGAAAGTGCCCGCGGGAACGTAAATTAAGGTCCCAATATTCAAGCTCTCGAAGTCACCAGTACATTCGCTGGTGTCGAACACGCAGGTCTCGTTGCACGCCAGCGTGCCGGAATCAAAACCTTGCGACACGCACGTCTGCCCATTCAGCGCGGACCCGTCGCACACCTCCGGCGCGTTCATCGCGTTGTTCCCACACATGCTGCAGCCGGTGGTCACGAAACCCGTGCAGCCGGCGTTGCACTCCAGCGTGCCGGAAGCAAAACCTTGCGACACGCACGTCTGCCCATTCAGCGCGGACCCGTCGCACACCTCCGGCGCGTTCATCGCGTTGTTCCCACACATGCTGCAGCCGGTGGTCACGAAACCCGTGCAGCCGGCGTTGCACGCCAGTGTGCCTGAGACAAAGCCCTGCGTCACGCATGTTTGTCCGTTCAGGTCGGATCCCTCACAGACTTCCCCGTGCCAAGATTGTATCGTCAGATCCCCGCAGAACCCCAGGCACCCAGTCGTTACGTACCGGCAGTCCGACCCGCACGTGAGCGTCCCCTCGTAGAACCCTTCGCCCACGCAGGTGCCCCCGCCAAGCGCATTGCCGTCGCACTCCTCGCCTTGCGCAGCCTGGATCGTACCATCCCCGCACCGCCCCGCTGCAATGCAGGAACTGTCGTTGAACGAGAGGCAGTCAGACGCACACGCGAGTGTACCCCCGTACCACCCTTGCGTCCCACACGTCTGGGAGTTCAGGTTCGCGCCGTCGCAGACTTCCGAGGCATCAAGTTGACCGTTGCCGCAGTTCGTGCACCCCGTCACGTCGAACGCGCAGTTCGGCCGGCACCCGAGTTGTCCCCCGAAGAAGCCCTGGCTCGCGCACGTCTGCCCGTTCAGGTTCGTCCCGTCGCACTGCTCCTGGTCGTCGAGCTGGCCATTCCCGCATGTGACCGGTGCCTCGCATGCACTATAGTCGAAAGCACAGCCGGACGTGCACGCGAGCGTTCCTCCGCTGTACCCAAGGCCCGCGCAGGTCTGGCCGTCCATGTTCCCACCGTCGCACTGCTCGCCATCATCCACCGTGCCGTTGCCGCAGTTCGTGCACCCCGACGTGTAGAATGCAGCGCAATCTTCCATGCACGCGAGGGTGCCCTTGAAAAAACCCAGGCTCTCACACGTCTGGTCATCTAGGTCCGAGCCGTCGCAGGGTTCGTACGGGCTCGCTGCCACGCCGTCGCCACACTCTGCTGTCAGTTCGCACCGGGAAACATCGAAGCGGCAGTTGTCCTTGCATGCAAGCGTTCCGCCGCCCAGGCCCAGCGTCGCACACGTCATGTCGTCCAGGTTTTCCCCGTCGCACTTCTCCCCTTTGTCGATCTGCAGGATTCCGTCTCCGCAGCGCCCCCCCGAGCAAACCGTCAGGTCGAACGTGCAATCGGCCAGGCAGCGCAACGGGGCCAACTGATCGTAATACCCGAGATCCGTGCAGGTATTCACCGTCAGTTGACTGCCGTCGCACTCCTCGCCCGGATCCAAGAAATCGTCCCCGCAGGAGTCGACGTTCTTCGTCTTCGTGTCACACCCCAACATCAGCAGACAGGCTGCGATCAGCACCGAACACGAGGTCTTCATGGTCATGGCGACTCCTCCAGATGATGAATAAGCGTAGTAAGATCCTGCGCATCGGTCAAGCATCAGAATTAATCAATATTTCTGGTACAAGTGTTATAAGGCGCGCACCGATGTGCCTGCCTACCTGTACCACCCCATGACCGCTGAACGTCACCGCCGACCACGGTAACGACCCCATCGACCCAACCACGACAACACCTCCCTTTACCTCCCCACGACCAACAACCAGACCCCTTCGCCAAGATCGCCTTCGATCCCCGCCTCTGTGATGCATCCACACCAGCAAACTGACCGACACCCCAAACCCCAGGAGTCCATCATGAACAACCGCAGTCCGCCGCCCATGACCCACCAACCCTTCCGCCTGTAACCCCACCTCGATTCAACCGAATCATAAAAATCAAAACAGAAAAGGAACACCCCATGAGTCACGAAATCGAGACAGCCTTCTTCGTTCAGACCCCGCCCTGGCACCAGCTCGGCACCTTGCTCACCGATGCCCCACAGACCGCCATCGAAGCCATCACCGCCGCGGGGCTCAACTGGTTCGTCACCAAGGAGTCTCTGGAGGCCGTCGTTCCCGTCGATGGCAGTTACCGCGCCGTCGGCGTGCACGATCAGTACGCCATCATCCGCCGCCGCATCGAGCACGGCATCACCCGCCTGGATGCTCTGGGGGTGGTCGGCAGGCAGTACCACCCCTTGCAGAACCACGATGCCTTCGCGTTTAGTTACCAATAATTCCAGTTGACTTCGCCCAGTGACATTGTTTACCCTTGAACCCACTGGAGAAGAAAACATGCGCGCGAATACCTACCCCATCCTCATCTTCGTTGCCCTGTTCTCAATGTTCGCCTGCGACTCGGGCACCAAGTCCGTGGACTCCTGCGGGGACGGGTTCGTCGATCCGGGTGAGGACTGCGACGGCAGCGCGCTCAATGAAGCATCGTGCGCGAGCCTTGGGCACTACAACATGGTTGGTCAACTTGCATGCAAACCGGACTGCACTTTCGATACCACCGCGTGCGGCGGCAGATGTGGAGACGGCACCATCGACGCAGAGGAAGGGGAAGCGTGCGACGGAACGAACCTCAACGCCAATTCTTGCCAGTCGTTCAACTATACGGGCGGGACGCTGGCTTGCGATCCAGAGAATTGCTCCTTCGACTTCTCCGCTTGCGTGAGCGCCTGCGGCAACCGGGTGCTCGAGCCCGGCGAGACCTGCGATGACGGAGACACGGACACCGGCGACGGGTGTGACGCCTCCTGCGGGATCGAAAACGGCTTCACCTGCGATACCGAGGTCGCGCCCTCCGTATGTACACCTGTCTGCGGCGACGGCCTGATCCGCGGTAGCGAGCAATGTGACGGCGGCAACACGAACGGAGAGACTTGCCTATCGCAAGGCTACCACGGCGGCCAACTCGTGTGTGATCCCGAGGCCTGCACCTTCATCCTGGACGACTGCATCGCCACGGGTCGCTGCGGCGACAACGTCGTCCAGACGACCCAAGGCGAGGAGTGCGACGGGGCCAATCTGGGCAGCGCGACCTGCGTTACCGAAGGCTTCACCCACGGGACCGTGACCTGCGACGACGCGTGCGGCCTCGACACGAGCGCCTGCACCATCTGCGGTGACGGCGTCATCGAAACCGGGGAAACCTGCGACGGAACGAACCTCGCGAACCAGACCTGCGTATCCCAAGGCTTCACCGGCGGAGCGATCGCCTGCGGTGCCGACTGCCAGCTCGTGCTCGATGCCTGCTATAGCCAGAATTGCAACAACGGCACACTGGAGCTCGGGGAGGACTGTGACGGGTCCGACCTCGATGGTCAGACCTGCGCCAGCCTGGGGTATGCAGGAGGCACCTTGACCTGTCGCAGCAACTGCCTGTTCGACACGACGAACTGCACCCGTTGCGGGAACGGTACCATCGACTCCGGGGAGCAATGCGACGGTGGGAACCTGAACAGCCAGACCTGCGGCTCCCAGGGTTTCGTGACCGGTACCCTCGCCTGCAACGCCAACTGCACGTTCAATTACGCCTCCTGCACGATGTGCGGGAACTCCATCGTGAATTCGGGCGAGCAGTGTGACGGGACGAACCTCAATTCCCAGACTTGTATCACTCAAGGCTTTTTCTCCGGGTCCCTGGCATGCGCTCCCTCCTGTGTCTTTGATACATCCAGTTGCAGCATGTGTGGCAACGGGACGATCAACGTCGGAGAATTGTGCGACGGTTCGGATCTCGGAGGGCAGAGTTGCGGCACCCAGGGGCTTGCCGGTGGAACCCTGACTTGCAGCAGTTGCGCTCTCGTCATCTCCAGTTGCTGGAGTTGGATATATGTGGATGCCGGGGATAATCATACCTGCGGTATCAGGTCGGATGGTACTGCATGGTGCTGGGGAAACAATGGCTCTGGACGGCTGGGCGACGGAACCTCCACCAATCGACTGACGCCCACTCAGGTCA
>CALKWH010000477.1 GCA_938004375.1 uncultured Pseudomonadota bacterium | reverse complement strand
TGACGTTGTTGACGTTGTTGACGTTGTTGACGTTGTTGACGTTGTTGACGTTGTTTCCGTTGTTTCCGTTGTTGACGTTGTTTCCGTTGTTTCCGTTCGGATCGTCGTCGCAGCCGGCGAAGAGCGCAGCCGCGCAGAACGTGAGCACCCATGTCATTGTCGATTTCATGATGAGACCTCCTGGTACCGGTTCGTCTGTCCGGTCACCCCGTTGATGCTCCACTCATACCCTGAAGCGGCAAAAAGTCAATTCATCAAGTCCCGGTGCGCCGTCCGGGGTTGTGGCAACACCTGGAAACCCGGTTCTCCTTCGCCCGAAATCGTGCTAGGTTCAGGGGAAACAGGAGCCGTCATGCGCATCTCGAACATCCTGCTGTGGTCGACCCTCCTCTCTCTTCTCACCTGCGCCGGCAAGAAACCTCAACCGCCCGCCCGCCTGCCCCCCCCGACGAAGTCCGACGGCCGCGGCCCGAGCCACTCCGAACTGGAGGCGCTGTCCGCGCCCATGAGCGTCGCAGGCGGGGTCGCCGCTTTCAAGGCGCTGGAGTCGCGGCTCGCCGCAGCCGAAAACGACGACGAGGTCACGGACCTCGGAAAACTCCTGCGTTCCCAGGGTCTGGAGCCGCAAGGATCCTGCGCCACCCGGGGCTTGCCTGGGCTGCTGAAGCCAGATGCGATCGAGCCGGAGACCGGCGAAACGCTGGCGCCGGACGCCCTGGGGATGGTCGTGCATTTCCGGGATCCTGATCGACCAGATTGTTCCCTCTCCCGCGCCCCCTGCGCCCTGACCCTCGTCCCGGCGGGCAAGGACCAGGTCCGGTTGCGGGCCGCCGAGTTGTTCGGCGTTTCGCCCGAGGGAAAACTCCGGGGGACCGCGACCGGGCTCACGGCCGGGGCCTGGCTCCTCGAGCTCGGGATGGCCGACATCCTGGATTGCGACCGCAAACTCCAGGAGGGCGAGATCGACGACGAAGGGGATCCGGGTTTTGGAGAGGTGGCGAGCATCCACAACGAACGCAGCGGCGTGGTCGTGCTGCTGTTTTCTCGAGGCCGGTTCCACGAGCTGCACCGCTACCTGGAGCAGCACAGCCAGCGCAGCGGCTTCTCGGGCTTTCTGAACACCGGGGCTCACGATGTCCTGCTGGTGGACGACGAGGCGCGCCCCAACGGCCCGGGGCGCTTGTTGTACCGGTTCTCCGAGGAGTTCAAGACCATCGACGTGAACAGCGAGTCCGGGGAGTCCAGCCAGACCGTGAAGACGAAGTTCGAGTGTTCCTGGATCGACCTGGACGAGGTCGCGTTGGTCCCCCTCTCGGCGGACGAGCAGGCGTCCATGAACCGCAATTCCAATCACCCGGGCCACGACTGCGGCAAGAGCTTTACGGATGACGGCGACGATGAGGCGATTGACAAGAACCTGGGGGGCGACGCGGAGGAGTGATCAATCCTACTGGCAGACCTCTTCCTCGTCGGCGCACACGTCGTTGTCGCAGAAGCCGGAGAGGCACTGGTCGCTGTCGGTGCAGGCCACGCCGCCGGCCTTCTTGGCCGCGCAGTGGCCGTCCTGCTGGAAGCCGCCGGACATGTCGCAGTAGAGGTCGGCGAACATGTCGCAACTGGTCAGTGTCGTGGTGGCCGCCTCGAAGCAGACCTCGTCGAGCCGGGTGAAGGGCTGGCAGGTGCCGGTGAAGGCCTGGAAGTCGTCGATGGCGCAGGTCAGGTCCTCGTAGGCCGCGCACATGAGGCCGGCGTTGTAGTCGCAGGCCGCGTCAGCGGTCTCGAGGATGGTCAGGGCCTTGCAGGTCTTGGCCTCCCCGCCGACGCCGAAGCACAGCGTCCCGGCCTCGCACTCGAGGTCGCTCACCTCCTCGCACTCGGTCCCTTCGGCCAGGCGCGCGGTGCACACCTCGGTCTCGGGGTGGCAGAACAGGCCCTCGGCGCACCAGTCCTCGGTGGAATCGCAGGGCTGGCCCTCGGCGACCGGCGCGGTGAACACCGTGCATTCGCCGAGAACGCACTTGGCGCCGCTCTCGCACTCGTCGGTGAGCGCGCAGGTGCCGCCCACGGCCACGGCGGCCACGCAGGTGCCCGGGCAGGCTTCGGAGGTGTCGCAGTAGCCAGAGACGCACTCTTCATTGATTCGGCACTCCTCGCCGTCGGCGATGGTGCCGGTGAACACGCCCACGCAGGACTCGGGCTCGTGGTCGCCGAACTCGTCGCACGGCAGCGCCTTCATGTCCTCGATGCAGGCATAGCCCTTCTCGGCGTCGTAGACGACGGTCCCGGCGTCCACCGCGTCGAGGATGCCGCCGAGACCCGGTCCGTCGGTCTGGCTGGTGATGAAGTCCAGGCAGCCCTGGCGGTCCTCGATCACCATCGAGAAGTACGGGTTGACCTCGCAGGTCTCGATCTGTTCGCAGAACAGGTTGTAGTACTCTCCCTCGACCTCGGCGAGCGGCAGCGAGGGATTGGACTTCTTGTCGCCGTCATCGCAGGCGAAGAGGGTGAGGGGGACGAGCAGCAGGGATAGGAACAGGTTTTTTTTCAGCATGGGAACGCCTCCTGGATGGAACGGGTCAAGGACCCCGGTGAATGCGGGGAAGAGTTTAGCACGGAAACGGGGTCCCGCAAGATTGGCTGGCCGGCCGGCGCCGTCACCCGGGCCCCCGGGGGCGTCGCGGCTTGCGCGGGCCCGGGGCGAACAGGCGGCCGGTCCGCTCGTCCAGCGCGTCGACCCAGCCGGCCCGGGCCTCTGGGAAGGCGTCGGCCCAGGGGATGTAGGGTTTCACGTCCAGCACCGGCGTGCCGTCGAGCAGGTCCACGCCGCGCAACCGCAGCGTGCGGCCCTCGACGGCCACGAGCTCCGCCGCCGTGAGCCCGATGGGGTTGGGCCGGTGGGGCGCGCGGGTGGCCAGCACGCCCCGTCGTGGACCGCCCCGGGGGGGCTTCACCGTGGCTTTCCAGCCCTCGCTCAGGTGAAAGACATAGATGAGCCAGATCCGGTCGAAGCCGTCCAGGTCCGAGAGGGCGCGCTCGTCGACCCATGGCGCGAGCTCGAGGGTGGCCTCGGCCGGCGCGCCGGTCTCGGTCCCTTCCACCACCGTCCCCTGGTGGGGCGCGTCGATGCGCTCCGCGTAGGGGGAGCGCAGCACGCCGATGGGCGAAAAGGTGAAGGAGGCGTCGCTCATGAGCTCATGGATGGTCATCATGTGTGGAGTGTCTCCATATTTTGGAACGCGCGTTCGGTTGTGGTACGACCTGCCGACATGTTGCCGTCCGGGGATGCCGGTGTCAAGGATCCTGCGGCCACTTGTGCTTGGGGTAGCGGCCGGCCATCTCCTTGCGGACCAGGGGATAGGAGTTCTTCCAGAAGCCGGCGAGGTCCGCGGTGATCTGGACCGGGCGGCCGGCGGGGGAGAGCAGGTGGACGAGCGCCGGGCGGCCGGCGACGCGGGGGGTCTCGCGGCAGCCGAAGAAGTCCTGCAGTTTCGACGCGATCACGGGCTGGGGGCCTGCCTCGTAGTCCACGCGGACGCGGCGGCCCGAGGGGAGCGTGAGGTGGTCCGGGCACAGGTCCCGCAGGCGGGCGGCCAGGTGCCCGGGGAGGCGGGCCAGCAGCGCGTGGGCCACCAGGGCGTCGCCGACGACGGGCCCCAGGACGAAGCGCACATGGGGCACGAGCCACGCTTCGGCCGTGGCGGCGAGGGTCCCGTCGTCGTCGTCGGGGAAGCCGGCGCGGGGCTCGGCCGCGGCGGCCAGGCGCAGACGCAGGCGGGCGGCGCAGGTCTTCGGACCGGTGAAAAGATCGCCCGGGCCGGCGGTCGCGAGGCGCGCGGCCACCGCCTCCTGCAACGCGGCGCGGCCGGGGGCTGCGATGCGCTCCTCGAGGATCACCTGTCCAAGGGAGGTGCGGGTCCGTCCGGTGACCGCCCAGCCGTCGAAGTCGACGACCGTCCGGGTCACCGGGCGCAGCGTGCCCGTGGCCAGCACGTCCGGGAGCGTCACCGGCTCGAACAGGGAGACCCGGGCGTTGGCGTCGCCTCCATCGGCGAACACGGCCACGGCGAGGGAGCCCGGCTCCAGAGGCTCCGGCAGCAGGCCGGCGCGTCCGCTGACGAGCACGAGCCGCTTCGGGTTGTCGGGGTCCACGCGCCCCACGCGGTCTGGGTAGGCCGCGGCCAGCAGGCGCCCGCAGGCTTCGGGCGCCACGTCCTCGACGCGGAAGTGATGGCCCAGGGCGCGGGCGAGGCGATCGACGGCGCGGCGCAGCCGCTCGGGCAGCTTCGCGCCCTCCACAAGGAGGCGGACCCAAAGGGACATCCGCTCGGGGTCGCGGGCGGTCCACAGATCCTCCTCGAGTAGCGCGGCCAGCAGCACGGCGGTGGCGCGGCCGTTGGCCGGTGCGCCCAGCAGCATGGCCGCCAGGCGCGGGTGAATCCCCAGGCGGGCTGCGCGTCGGCCGCGGTCGGTGATGCGCGCGGGGCCGTCGTCGGAGCCGGCGACGTCCAGCAGGCCCAGATCCCGCAGGAGCGCGGCGGCCACCTGCAGGGCGGCGGGGGGCGGCGGGGTGAGGAAGCGAAGGGACGCCGCGTCCCCCGCCCAGAGCGCGAGCTCCAGGGCCAGGGGAAGGGGATCCGCGCGCAGGATCTCGGGCGCGGCGAAGTCCTCGAGCCGCTCGGCGGCCGGCCAAAGGCGCACCGCCACGCCGGGGGCGGTGCGGCCCGCGCGACCCGCGCGCTGGGTGGCAGACAGCCGGGAGATGCGGACGGTGTCCATATGGCTCAGCCCCGTGCGGGGTGAATAGACGAAGCGGCGCTCGAGGCCGGCGTCCACGACGGCGCGCACGTCGGGGAGGGTCAGGCTGGTCTCGGCGATGTTGGTGGCGACGACCACCCGGCGCGCTCCCGGCAGAAGCGGCGCGAACACCGCCGTGCGGGTGACGGCGTCGGCCGCACGGTGCAGGGCGAACAGTTCCACCCCCTCGCGGGAGAGAGGGGCAAGCTCCCGCAGGACCCGTTCGAGCTCGGCCTTCCCAGGCAGGAAGGCGAGCACGCAGGCCCCGGAGGGTTCGCGCCCCAGCTCCCGCAGGCACCCGCGCACGGCCGCTCCGACGGCCACCTCGAGGGGCTCCCGGTCGCCGCGCGGGGCGTGCGTCACGTCCACCGGGAACTGGCGTCCGGGCACCCGCACCACGGGCAGCTCGTCCCGGAGCTCCGCGGGCAGATCGGTGCTCAACAGCATGATCCGCAGGTCCGGGCGCAGCACGGCGCGGATCTCCCGCAAAAAGGCCCAGCACAGATCACCCTGCCAGTGCCGCTCGTGGAACTCGTCGAGGAGCACGGCGCCCACGCCGTCGAGCTCGGGGGCGTCCTGCAGCACGCGCAGGAACACGCCCCAGGTCACCACCTCGAGGCGCGTGTCCGGCCCCACCCGGGTGGCCTCGCGGGTGCGATAGCCCACCGTGGCGCCCGGCGGCTCCCCCACCAGCGCGGCGACGCGCTCGGCCACGGCGATGGCCGCCAGGGTGCGCGGCTGCACCAGGTAGAGCCGGCTCGTCGCCAGGGCCGGCTCGGCCAGGAGCCGCCACGGCACCAGCGTGCTCTTGCCGGCGCCGGTCTCGGCCTCCAGCCCGATCACGGGCTCTCGGGCCCACAGGTCCATCAGATCGTCGAGGCGCTCGAAGATGGGGAGCGCGCGGGCGGTCTCGGAGAGCGGTGGCACAGGCATCGCCCGCACGGTACCCGGTTTGGGTCGCTTGTGCAATCCCGGCGGCGGTGCTAATACTGCCTGCCATGAGGACCGTGCTTACCTCGGCCACGGAAAAGGTCGGTCACTTCGTCCGGCGACCCTCGGCGGGACAGTTGCTGTTCCAGTGGTTCGCCGGGCTGATCCTGCTCGGGACGGTGTTGTTGAGCCTGCCGTTCGCCCACGGGGCGGGCTCGGTCGCCCCCCTGGACGCCCTGTTCACCGCCACGTCCGCGGTGTGCGTCACCGGGCTCACCACCGTGGACACCGGGACCCGCTTCTCGCTCCCGGGGCAATGGATCATATTAATCCTGATTCAGTTTGGCGGGCTGGGCATCCTCACGTTCCTGGCCCTGGCCTTCCGCGCCCTGGGGGTGCGCCTGGACCTGAACGCCCAGGCGGCCGTCGAGGATTCGCTCTTCCAGCGCAATGTGGCGGCGCAGTTCCGGGACAACTTCCTGCGCATCATCCGGGTGGTGTTGCTCATCGAGGCCGTCGGCGCCCTGATCCTGTTCCTGACGCTGCTGCCCGGGCACCGGACCGCCCACGCCGCCTACAGTTCCGTCTTTCACTCGGTGGCGTCATTCACCCACGCGGGGTTTTCGTTGTACGGCGACAGCCTGGCCGGGTTCCGGGACAACCCGGCGTTCCTGTTCACCGTGATGCTCCTGATCTTCCTGGGCAGCCTGGGCATGGTGGTCCTGGGAGAGCTGGCCGCCGTCATCCGGGGTTGGCGCTCGCGCTCGAAGGAGCGGGCGCCGTTGCACCTGTTCTCCCTGCACGCCCGGGTGGTGCTGCGGGTCAGCGCGGCGTTGGTGGTGGTGGGCACGGTGGTGATCCTGGCCGCCGGCGGTCTGCAAGGGAACCTGCTCGAACGGCTGCAGGACGCGCTGTTCCAGAGCGTGTCGGCCCGCTCCGGCGGCCTGAGCACGGTGGACGTGGGCGCGCTGCCCCAGCTCTCGCTGCTGGCGCTGGTCGTGCTGATGTTCATCGGCGGCTCGCCGGGCTCCTGCGCCGGCGGCATCAAGACCACCACCCTCGTGTTGTGGTGGGCCCGGTTTCGGGGCGCCTTCCGGGGCAGCTACCGGACGCTCCTGGACGGGCGCTACATCCCCGAGGAGATCGGGCGCAAGGTCACCCTGCTCATCGGGCTGGCGCTGGCCTGGAACCTCCTGGGGGTGCTCGTGCTGTCGGTGACCGAGGCCGCGCCCCTGGAGCGCACGCTCTTCGAGCAGGTCAGCGCCTTCGGGACCGTCGGGCTCTCGACCGGGCTCACGCCCGAGCTCTCGACCGCGGGCAAGGTCTGGATTGTCCTGAACATGTTTCTGGGGAGGCTGGGGCCCATCACCATCGCGTTGAGCACGGTGAGGGCAGACCGCAGCAGTCTCCAGTACCCGGAAGGCAGGGTGATGATCGGATGAAACACGGGAAGAAGCGCATCGCAGTCATCGGTCTCGGGCTGTTCGGCAGCTCCCTGGCGCGCCGCCTGGTGCGGGACGCCGAGGTGCTGGTCATCGACCTGGACCAGGGAATCATCAACGACATCGCCGACGAGGTGCACATGGCCCTGCGCGCCGACGCCCGGGACTACGACAACCTCGCGGCGGCCATCAACGACGAGTTCGACGAGGCGGTCGTGTGCATCGGCGAGCAGCTCGAGGCCAGCATCCTGTGCGTGCTGCACCTGCAGAAGCTCGGGGTGCCCCGGATCCACGCCAAGGCCATCAACGGGGATCATGGCAGGATCCTCAGGACCATGGGCGTCCACGACGTCATCTTCCCCGAGACCGAGGCGGCCGAGCGTCTGGCGCGCCTGATCGTGAACCCGAACCTGGTCGATTTTGTCGAACTGTCCGACGAAGTGGCCGTCATGGAGATCTCCCCGCCCGGGAGCTTTTTGTCGCGCACCCTGCTGGACCTGAACCTGCGCCAGCGGTTCTCGGTGACCGTCATCGCGTCCAAGGACGCCGCCGGGAAGACCACCGTCATCCCCGCCATGGACACGGTCGTCTCGGCCGGGATGTCCCTGGTGGTGCTGGGCCGCGCCGACGCCGTGGCCGCCCTGCGGAAGCTCGAGTGACCCATGCGAAAGCACATCGACCGAGTCCGGCGTGACGTCCACGCCTTCCTGCGGCACCCCACGGCCAGCCAGCTGCTGGTGCAGTGGTTCGCCGGGCTCATCCTGGTCGGCACCGCGCTCCTGGCTCTGCCGTTCTCCCATGGGGACCGGACGGTGGGGATCCTCGACGCCTTCTTCACCGCCACGTCCGCCGTGTGCGTCACCGGGCTGGTGACCGTGGACACGGGGACCGCCTACTCCACCGCCGGCCAGTGGATCGTGTTGCTGCTGATCCAGTTGGGCGGGCTGGGCATCCTGACCTTCCTGGCCCTGGCCATCCAGGCCCTCGGCCTGCGCATGGATCTGCAGGCCCAGACCGCCGTCGAAGACTCCATCTTCCAGCGGGGGGTGGCCACCCAGTTCCGCGCGAAGTTCCTCCGCATCCTGGTCGTCGTCGCCGGGATCGAGGCCGCCGGCGCAGCGCTCCTGTTCCTGGCCCTCGCCGGCTCGCGGCCCCTGGGTCACAGCCTGTACAGTTCCGTGTTCCATTCGATCTCCGCCTTCTGCAACGCCGGTTTTTCGATCTATGCCGACAGCCTCGAAGGGCTGCGGCGGAACCCGCTGTTCATGATCACGATCATGCTGCTCGTCTTCACGGGGGGCATCGGCTTCGCCGTCCTGGGCGAGCTGGTCTCCCTGACGCGTGCTCGTCTGGGCCGGGGGCTCCCCGGGGTCCCCGTGCGCCGACGCCGGATGACCCTGCACGCCAAGGTGGCCCTGGGGATGAGCGCCGGGCTCATCGTCGTGGGCGCGCTGCTGATCGGCCTGGCGGGCACGGGGTCGGGCGCTCCCGCTGACCGGATCTCCGACGCCCTGTTTCAGAGCGTTTCGGCCCGCACGGCGGGCTTCAACTCGGTGAACATCGGCGCGTTGCCCCTGGCCTCCCTGTTCGTGCTGGTCGTGCTGATGTTCATCGGCGGCTCTCCGGGGTCCTGCGCCGGCGGCATCAAGACGACCACGCTCGCGGTCTGGTGGGCCAGGTTTCGGGCGACCTTCCGGGGCGATTTCCGCGCCACCCTGTTTCAGCGCTACATCCCCGAGGAGGTCGGCCGCAAGGTCACCATGCTCGTCGGCCTCGCCCTGTGCTGGAACATCCTGGGCGTTCTCGTGCTGACGTTCACCGAGTCCGCCGGGCTCGAGGCGGTCCTGTTCGAGCAGGTCAGCGCGTTCGGCACCGTCGGGCTGTCGACCGGGCTCACTCCCGAGTTGTCAGGCGCGGGAAAACTGTGGGTCATTCTCACCATGTTCGTCGGGCGCGTGGGCCCCATCACCATCGCGATGAGCGCGGTGCGCACGTCGTCGGCGAACATCCAGTATCCGGAAGGTAGGGTGATGATCGGATGAGCAAAGCAATGAAAAAAAGAGTCGTCATCATCGGGCTGGGTCAGTTCGGGTCCTCGCTGGCCCTGGCGCTGGCCCCCACCTGCGAGGTGCTGGTCATCGACCTGGACCAGACCCTCGTGAACGAGATCTCCGACCAGGTGGAGCTCGCCCTGCGCATGGACGCCCGCGAGTACGCGAGCCTGGCCGCCGTCGTCAACAACGAGTTCGACGAGGCGATCGTGTGCATCGGGGGGCAGTCCTTCGAGGGCAGCGTGCTGTGCGTGCTCCACCTGAAGAAGCTGGGTGTGCGGTCGATCCATGCCAAGGCCGTCAACGAGGACCACGGCCGGATCCTGCAGGCCGTGGGCGCCAACGACGTCATCTACCCGGAGCGGGAGACCGCCCTGCGTCTGGCCCGCCAGATCAACCACCCCAACCTGCTGGACTTCGTCGAGCTCACCGAGGACACCAGCGTGATGGAGATCGCCCCGCCCTCGGAGTTCTGCGGCAAGTCCTTGCTCGAGCTGGACCTTCGCCGCCGCTTCGGCGTGTACGTCATCGCGGTCAAGGAGATCATCCCAGGCCGCACGATCGTGATCCCGGGACCCGACTTCGTGATCAAGGACAGCGACGCCCTGGTCGTCGTGGGCCTGGCGGGGGCCCTCGAGCAGCTGCAGAGACTGGAGTGACCCATGCGAAAGACCGGCGAGCGCGTCCTGCATGAAGGGAAGTGGTTCGTCTTCTCCGAGAAGTCGTTCGTCAACGACGCCGGGGAGCCGGTGGTCTGGGAGTGCGTCACGCGCAGGAATTCGCGGCACGTGGCCTCCCTGGTGACGAAGCTGGTGCCGTCGGGCCGGTACGTGATCCTGGAGCAGTGGCGCCAGGGGCTCGAGGGCTGGGTGCTGGGCTTCCCCGCCGGGGTCGTGCCCGCTGACGCTGTGGATGATACCGCCGTGGCGGCCGCCGTTTTACGCGAGCTCGAGGAGGAGGCCGGCTACTTCGGCCGCATCGTGGGCGTGTCCCCGCCGTGCCCGGTGAACGCGGGCTTCTCGTCGGACCGGTTCCACGTCTACTCGGTCGAGGTCGATGAGAACGACCCCCGCAACGCCCGCCCCGAGCAGCACCTCGAGCCCGCCGAGGAGATCCGCGTCCACCTGGTGCACCCCGACGACATGGCCGCCTTCTTCGCCGCCAAGGCCAAAGACGGCGTCCTCATGGGCGCCGGCCTCTGGTATCTGTTCGGACTTCGGCGGTGAACGACCTGAATCCACGAGGCCTCTAAGTCGAAATCGAAATCGAAATCGGGGCTGTCCCTTTCAACTTCGGTCTCACAGCCGTGGTCAGGTTCGATGAGCCCGTCGAGCAGAGGGCGCTGGTGCTTGTGTATCTCGTTTTCGTTTTCGTTGTCGTAATCGGAATCGTAATCGGAATCCTAAGACCTTGGAATTTGAACACGATTACGATTACGATTACGACAACCGTTTCGCTGTCGCTTCACTGACAACGACTTGTTTTCCGACTTTTTCTGGGGATCATCGAACTTGGTGAGCGCTGTCATTGACGTGTTCGCCGCAAATTGTGCGGAATTAACTTGAGTTTGCGGGGAACGCGGGGTACATACACCGCAAGAAATGCGGCGAAAATGACCTACATCTGGGAAAACCCGCGTTGGCCGGACCTCACCTGGGACACGCAGGGACTGACCAAGACGCCGCCTTCGCGCCGCCGCTCTGACTGCCGAAATCGCCCCCGCGCGTCTTGGGGGGCTCGTTTTTTTCGCCGGAAGACGCCCTCCGGACCTGCGCGAGGCCGGCCCCGGCGTCCGAAATCGCCCCCGCGCGCCTTGGGGACCGCGTTTTTGCCACCGGCGCCGCGCCCCGACGCCCCGCGCGCGACCTCCCGGCGCTCGAAACGGGGGCGACAGTCGATTTCACTCCCCGTGGGGCGAATCGAGGTGCCCGGCCAGTTGGTGGGCCATGATGCGGCCGAACAGTTTGTAATTGCCCTGCAGGTGCCGCAGGCGTCCCGCGATGACCGCCGGGTGCCGCAGGTGTCTGGCCGCATACCCGACCACGTCGTTCCAGGTCTTCAACCGGGGCGCCCATTCGGAGAGCGAGGCAGGAAAAAGGTGTCTCAAGGCGAAGTCGTCCGCTTCCCGTTCCGCACGCTCCTCCCCGGCGCCCACGTCCAGGTCGTCGAGGAACGCCCCCCCCGCGGCCGCTTCGCCCAGGTGCAGGGCGACGTGTCCCAGTTCGTGGAACAGGGTGAACCAGAAACTGTCCACCCGGGCGTGCCGGTACGTCAGCGCGATGACGGGGTTTCCGGTGGTGCGGACCATGGCCGCGCCGTCGAGGAAGGTCTTCTTCAGGGGGGCGAGCGCCACCAGATGCACCCCGATCCGGGCCAGGTGCTCCCGGGCCAGGCGCGGCCCCTCCTGATACTGGGAGAGCGTCGCCAGGTGCGCCAGAAAAGCCTCGTCCAGGTTCGTTCGATCGAAGGCGCCTGCGAGGTTCTCCCGGGCGGCCAGACGAAACGCCTGATTCTGCCAGACCGAGAGCGCCGCCAGGTTCACGGCCGAACCCACGCGCGGCCGCGCCCGGCAGAACATGGTCTGCGCGCCCTCGGGGTTGGAGAAGAACGTCCGCACCAGCTCCTCGGCATGGGCCACGGCCTGGTTCAAGGGACCTGAGAACGGAACGAAGCCCCGCTGCACCATCTCCCGCACCGGAAACCGGCTCCACTCCATGTCCGGCAGCCGGGCGGCCAGGGGGGCCTGGGCCTCGGTGACGAGGCTCTCGAGGGGAATGCCGAGGTGTCGGTGCAGGCTGCGGATCATGGCCAGCGTCAAGGGTCTCTTCCCCGCCAGCACCTCGGAGGTCTTGCTCTTGCTCCCGATCAGGGGCGCGAGCTCCCGCTGGGTCAGTCCGCCTTGCTCCATCCGGAACCGGATCGCCTCGATCGGACCTGGCGCCTCGATCTGGAACCGTTCCTTCTCGTAATCCGACGCCAGCAGCGCGAGCACCTCCAGTTCGTCGTTCTCCGGCCCGTCCGGGGACGCGGCAAGCGACATCAACTCCCCGATGCGCGCCAACACCCGCTCGTGTTGTTCGTCGTTTTTGATCTTTTTGACGAGTCCGAGGTCCATGATTTTCACCTCACCACTTCTTCTTGTCGTACTCGGCGTGGGTGCCGACCCATTCCACCAGCACAATCCCGTTGGCGAACCGGACCTTGACCACCAGGCGGTGCCGGTTGCCGCCGATATTGAAAATGACCCGATTGTCGGCCAAAAAATCCACGCTGCGAAACCGATCCTTCAAATCCTGGGGCGTTTGCCAGCTCGCGCTCTTCGCCTCGGCCAGCCACGCGCTCAGGGGGCCGCGCACGTCGGCGTGCTTTTTCATGTAATCCACCAAGACGTTTTGGCCGACCACCTGCATACTTTTGTCTAAAACAGTTCACAGAACTTGTCAAGTTGATATTTCACGAAATGTGAACTATTGTGTTGCTGCCCTGAGCTTCGCGAGGCCCCTTCGAACTTCCATGAAAATCCTGCCTTTTTTCCGGTTACTTTTCCGAGTATCTGCAACGAGTTTTCCGTTTCTTCGCGGGCGCGGGCGCCGACCCTTTCGTAAATCGATTCGCGAAGAAAAGTTCCTCCGTCAACCAAGGCGCATGCGATGCGGGATCGCCTGAATGTCCTGATATTTGGAATTCAGAAAACTTGAATGATTACGAGTGGTTGCAATGCTTCCGATAATCCATTTTATGGAAACAAAGCAAGAGTCAGGAGATCCGAACCGCATGCATCTCGGCAGAGCTAAGTTCTCGTTGCAAATATTCGGTTGTCAAAGACCGATGGCGTGATCCCATGACCCATGGGTTCAGCGCCGAGGTGCGAAGAAATCAACGACTCTTCATGCGCCGATTGGGACAACTCGTTCGGGGCGCGGGTCGCTGATTTTCCAGTATCTTCCAAGAGTCATCGCGCCTTGTCAAGACATATGCTTGGTGGTTGGTTTCGCGGTAGGAGACGGCGTACTTCGAAGTGGTGAAATTTTCCTCTTGACACACCCCTGGGGCATTTATTAAACACCACTTCCAATCACCACCCTCCGCGGACCGGACGACCCGGCCGCGGGTTTCGACTCCCTCGGGGAGAAAGGAAGAACGACCCCATGCAGACCCTCACGGAACGTCACGGCCTCGCCACGCTCAACCGCGCCCTGCGCCAGCTCGATCTCGCGCTGGCCCGCGTCCCCGAACTGTCGTCCCATCGTCCGGCCGTGGCCGCCCTGCGCCAGAGGTTGACCGCCGCGCAGGTCGCCCACGAGGACGTCCGCGAGCTGCGCATCGCCGCGTCGGCCGAGATCGCGTACTACGACGAGGAGATCGACTGGAGCGTGGTGGACGCGGGGCAGACGCTGTACCTGCAGGTGGGGCGTGACCGCAACGCGCCGGCGTACAAGACGCTGTTCCCCGTGTCCCCGTCCCAGATGACCGCCGACCTGGCGAGCCCGCGCCAGGAGACGTGGGTGACCGCGCTGGTGGACACGATCCGCCGGGACGACGCCTACGTCGCCCTGCGCCCGGTCGCCGACGCGTTGGCCGGCTGGAGCGACCGGCTGTCCCAGGCCCAGGCCCGCCGCAAGGAACTGTACGTGCAGGAGGCCCAGACCCGCGGGGCCCTGATGGCGGTCGCCGACGAGGCCCGCCGGTTCTACAACGGCCTGTACCACCAGTTCATGGTCGCCTTGCCCGACCGGCGCCGCCTCGTCGAGAGCCTGTTCATGACGTTCTCCACCGCCGCCGCCGCCGGAACGCCCGAGGCGCCCGTCACGGATCCCGTGGCGGACCCGGTCTGACCGCCAAAATCGCCCCCGCGCGTCTTGGGGGGCTCGTTTTTTTCGCCGGAAGCCGCCCTCCGGACCTGCGCGAGGCCGGCCCCGGCGTCCGGAATCGCCCCCGCGCGCCTTGGGGACCGCGTTTTTACCGCCGGCGCCGCGCCCCGACGCCCCGCGCGCGACATTTGGGCGCCCGAAACGGGGGCAACAGCCCCCCGACTGATGAAACCTGACAAAATACTTTGCATTCCGATGATGCAATCACTAAATTGCAAGGTATGTTCCTTCCCCGATCTTCTCAGACCCGTCTGGAAATGCTCCTGGCCCACTTCCCGGTGGTCGTGGTCACCGGCGCGCGACAGGTGGGCAAGAGCACGCTGCTCGCGCACCACCTCCAGGGGATCGCGGAGTTCGTCGTGTTCGATCCGGTCGTGGACGTGGAGAACGCGCGACGGGATCCGGAGTTGTTTCTGGAGAACCACCCCCCGCCGCTGGTGCTCGACGAGGTCCAGTACGCCCCTGAACTGCTGCCGGCGCTGAAGAGGCGCGTGGACCGGGATCGCCGACCGGGACGTTACGTCCTGACGGGATCCCAGCAATGGGGTGTGCTGCGGTCGGTGGCCGAGAGCCTGGCCGGGCGCGCCGTCTTTCTGGACCTGGACGGCTTCACGCTGGCCGAGGCCGCCGGCGTCGGTGACCGGCCGCACTGGCTGCCTCGCTGGCTGGAGCTGGCGGAGGCGCCCGGGGCGGGCGCGTTTTCGAGGCTGACGCCCCGGCACGGCCTGCTGGAGACGCTGTGGAGGGGGACGCTGCCCGAGGCCCAGATGTTGCCGCGGGAGGCGGTCGCGGACTTTCTCGCGGCCTATCAGCGGACGTACATCGAGCGGGACGTCCGGCTGCTCGCGGACGTGTCCGACTGGCAGCAGTTCGGCCGCTTCATGCGGCTGGCCGCGGCGCTCACCGCCCAGACCGTCAACTTCTCGCAGCTGGGCCGCGAGATCGGCGTGACGCCGCAGACCGCCGGACGCTGGCTCGACCTGCTGAAGGCGACCTTCCAGTGGTTCGAGGTGCCGTCCTACTCCGGCAACACCATCAAACGCGTCGCCTCGAAGCCCAAGGGGTACATCGCCGACACCGGGATCGCCTGCCTGAGCCTCGCCCTCTCCGGGCCCGCGGCGCTGGCCTCCCATCCCCAGTGGGGCCATGTCTTCGAGACGGCCGTCTTCGCCGAGGTGCGCAAGGCTGCCTCCCTGATGTCCCCCGCGCCGAAGCTCCACCATTGGCGGACCGGCGCCGGCGCCGAGGTGGACCTGCTGCTGGAGCGGGACGGGAGGTTCTTTCCCATCGAGGTCAAGGCCGCCAGCCGGGTCTCGCGCCATGACCTGTCGGGCATCAACGCCTTCCGTCGGACGTATCCCCGGGAGCGGGTCGCCCCCGGGTTGGTCGTCTGTCCCTGCGAGGCCTTCTCGCGCATCGCCGAGGACGCCTGGGCCATGCCCTGGGACGCCATATAGATTAGCCTTGGAGCAGCTGGAAAAGTTCGGTGGCGTTCTGGCCGGACATGAGGCCCTTGCGGCGGGCCTCGTCCTTGAAGAGGCGGCTGATGTGCGCGAGCGCCATGAGGTGGCCGCCGGCGTTGCGCTCGGGGGAGATGAGCACGAAGAACAGGTGGCTGCGGCCGCCGTCGGGGGCGCCGAAGCTCACGCCGTCGGACGAGCGGCCGAAGGCGCCGTACATGCGCTCGAGCCGGGGGACCTTGGCGTGGGGGATGGCCAGGCCGCCGTCCATGGCGGTGGAGGAGAGCTCCTCCCGGGCGCGCAGCAGGGAGAAGACGTCCTGGGACGCCAGCTCGGGGTAGTTGCGCACGAGCAGGTCGGAGAGCTCGCGCAGCACCTCGTCCCGGTCGCGTCCCGTCAGGGTGGGGGCGATGGCGTTGGGCTGGATGAAGTCGGTGGAGACCATGGTGTTATGTTCCCATCCTTAGGGGAACGGGATGGCGGCTGCGGTTGACCGGCAAGGGGCGCCGGTTGGCCGGCGGCCGGGAGCGCGTCCCGATCCGGCGGCAATATAGTGCCCTGCCGCTGGAAATGCAAGCGCCAAAATTCCTTTGAAATAAAAGGGAAAATCGGGCAAAAGAGGCAAATGTCAATAATTCGAGGGCAGTCCTGTCGAGGCCAGGGCGCGGTTGGACCAGGCGGGATCCCCGGTGAGCTCGGCGATCAGGACCGCCGACACCGCGTCGGGCAGCGTCACCGGCACGTCGAGGGACGGGAGCTCCAGCTCCAGCGTGATCAACCCCTGCAGCGTTCCGGCGTACTCGTCGAACTCCCACAGGCGTCCCAACGGGTCGAGCCACTCGCGTCTCACCTTCTCGAGGGAGTTGCGGCTGCACAGTGTCCACAGCAGGGCGAAGGCGTCGGCGCTGACGGGGGTCTCCATCTCCACGGGCATGGCGCCCTTGCGGACCTTGCGGCACAGGATGTAGGTCGCGCCGCCGTCGTCGAGGAGCGTCTCGCGGATCCGCACCCACCGGCTGCCCTGGGAGATGTATCCCTGGCGGATACGCAGGGTGCGGGTCCAGGGCAGGTCCGGCAGCTCCCGCAGCCGCCACTTGCGCTCGAACTCGAGGTGGATGTCCATCAGGCGTCACCAGCGGGGGCGGCGGCGGGGGCGGATCCCGCGGCAGGGGAGTCCCCCACGCCCAGGCGGCGCATGAGCAGCCGCAGAAACGCGCCCACGAGCAGGGCGGTGGAGGCGAACGCGAGCACCCGGAGCCAGGTGGCGGGGGAGAGCGGCGTGGTCTGGAACAGCCGGCCCCCGAACTGCGTGAGCAGCACCTGCACCAAGCAGATCAGCGCCAGGATGGTCAAAAAGCCCCGGCTGCGGTGCAGTTGGTGGAAGGCGCTCTCGTGGCCTGACAGGGAGCGGGCGTTGAGCTCGTTGAAGACCTGCAGAAATACGAAGGTGGTGAAGATGACCGACAGGTGCTCGGCGCTGTAGCGGGTGCCCTCGCCCAGGAAGTTCCATCGGAACAAAACCATGAGGGACGCGAAGGTGTAAAGGCCCATGCCCAGGATCATGAACCACATCGAGGAGGTGATCAGCGGCGCGGTGCGCTTGCGGGGCTTCTTCTGCAGCAGGGTGTCCTCGGGGGGCTCGAGGCCCAGGCCGATGGCGGCCAGCGTGTCCATGATCAGGTTCACCCACAGGAGCTGGACGGCCGTGAGGGGCGGGCGTCCGCCGATGAGCGCGCCCACGAACGCGGTGGTCAGCGCCGCCACGTTGACGGTCAGTTGGAACTGCAGGAACTTCTGGATGTTCGAATGGAGCGAGCGGCCCCAGAGCACGCCCTTGACGATGGAGGTGAAGTTGTCGTCGAGCAGGACGACGTCCGAGGCCTCCTTGGAGACCTCGGTGCCGCAGATGCCCATGGCCACGCCCACGTCGGCCTTCTTCAGCGCCGGGGCGTCGTTGGTGCCGTCGCCGGTCACGGCCACGACCTCGCCGGCCTCCTTGAGCAGGGACACCAGCCGGAACTTGTCGTTGGGCCGCGAGCGGGCGAGGATCCGCAGGTCGGGGAGGCGGCGTTTGACCTCGTCGTCGGACATCTGCTCGAACTGCATGCCGTCCCACACCTCGCCGCCGCCGGCCATGAGTCCGAGCTCCTCGGCGATGGCCCGGGCGGTGAGCGGGTTGTCTCCGGTGACCATGATGACGCGGATGCCCGCCTCGCGGCAGCGGGCGATGGAGTCGGCGACCTCGCGGCGGACGGGATCCTTGATGATCGCGAGGCCCCACAGCGTGAGCTGGTCCTCCTCGTAGTCCCGGGCGTCGGCGGCGAGGAAGCGGTAGGCGAGCGCCAGCACGCGCTCCCCGCGGGAGGCCGCCTGGTTCAGGATGCGGTCCAGCTCCTCCCGTTTCTCGGCCAGGGGGCGCCTGACGCCGGCCAGGCTGCTCGCGCAGTCGACGCAGCGCTCGATGACGCGCTCGGGGGCGCCCTTGACCAGCAGGATGCTGTGTTCCTGGTCCCAGGCCACCTGGGTGGACATCATCTTGCGGGCCGACGAAAAGGAGCGCCGACCCAGGACCTTCGCGTTGTCGCGCAGGTGGATGTAGTCGTGCCCGCAGTCCTGCAGCCAGAACAGCAGGCCGCCCTCGGTGGGGTTGCCGATGTAGTCGAAGCGGCCCGGGGCGGTCTCCTGGAGATGGGCGGTGGAGTTGGCGGCCACCAGCAGCTGGAACAGGCGGTCGTCGGGGGCGCGGAAGCACTTGCCCGAGCCGGGCTCCTCGCCGCCCTCGGGGGTCCACACCGAGGAGACGCGCATGCGGTTGAGGGTGAGCGTGCCGGTCTTGTCCGAGGCGATGATGGTCACGGAGCCCAGCGTCTCGCTGGCGGCGAGCGTGCGCACGAGGTTGTTGTCCCGGGCCATGCGGCGCATGTTCAGCGCCAGGCTCAGGGTCACCGCCAGGGGCAGGCCCTCGGGCACCGCCACCACCACGATGGTGACCGCCACGATGAAGGCGTTGAGCACGCACTGGAGGCACTCGGGCGACATAAACTCATAGGAATGCATGAGCATGCTGCGCAGAAACAGAGCGACGAAGATGGCGACCGCGGCCACCGTGCCGCCCAGGCCGATGCGGTCGGCGAGCTCGGAGAGGCGCTCCTGCAGCGGCGTGGGCTCGGGGTCGGTGGCGAGCGCGTCACGGATCTTGCCCATCTCGGTGGCGCGCCCCACGGCGGTGACGACCATGGCCCCCTCGCCCGAGAGCACCGAGAAGCCCCGGTAGATCTTCGCCTCGAGCTCGCCGGACATGGAGTAGCTCTCGCCGGTGATGGTCGAGGTGTCGAACGAGAGCTCGACGGCCTTGACGACCGTGCCGTCGGCGGGGACCTTGTCGCCGGTCTCCATCAGGACCAGGTCGCCCACGACCAGCTCGTCGGCGGGGACCACGTGGAACTTGCCGTCGCGCACCACCTTGATCTTCATGCGGTCGCTCTCGGCCAACAGCGCCTGGAAGGCCCGCGAGCTGCGGAACTCGCTCATGAAGCCGACACCCACGGCGATGCCCACGGCGATGAGGATGCCCACGCCCTCGAAGACGTTCTCGCCCCGGACCACGGAGATGATGACGGAGATCGCGGCCGCGGCCGAGAGGACCCAGATGGTCTTGTCGTTAATTACGGCCCCCAAAATTTGATACCAGCGCCTGACCGGAGGAGGCGGGAGCGCATTGGAGCCTTTTTCTTTACGGATTAAATCTATATCGGAAGATTTTAAGCCATGGAAAAGGGGATCGTGGGTCATGGGCAGCATCTTCCATAGGGATTCCTTGGGATGCAAAGAAAAAATGCACCGGACTCTTGCCTTTGGAAAAATCGTGTTTAGTTTCCGGTCCGCTTCGGGGGGTTGGCCTTCGAAGTGGTTGAAACTATTCATGAATTTCATGTTTGTACATGTTGTTTCACATTTCCATGAACCATCAAACGAGTCATTTTTTCAAGAAAGGAACTAGGTGAAGATCATGGCAGCGAAAGAAATCCTCTTCGACGAAGCCGCCCGGCAGGCGATTCTGCGTGGCGTGAACATCCTGTCCGACGCCGTGAAGGTGACCCTGGGTCCCAAGGGCCGCAACGTCGTCATCGAAAAATCCTGGGGCTCCCCCACCGTGACCAAGGACGGCGTGTCCGTGGCCAAGGAGATCGAGCTCGAGGACAAGTTCGAGAACCTCGGCGCCCAGATGCTCAAGGAGGTCGCCTCCAAGACCTCCGACGTCGCCGGCGACGGCACCACCACCGCCACCATCCTGGCCCAGGCCCTGTATCGCGAGGGCGCCAAGATGGTCGCCGCCGGCCACAACCCGATGGAAGTGAAGCGCGGCATCGAGAAGGGCGTCGCCGAGGTCGTGAAGACCATCCGCGAGTCCTCCAAGCCCATCCAGAACAACGGCGAGATCGCCCAGGTCGGCACCATCTCCGCCAATGGCGACAAGGAAATCGGCGACATCATCGCCCAGGCCATGGACAAAGTAGGCAAGGAAGGCGTCATCACCGTCGAAGAGGCCAAGTCCATCGACACCACCTTCGACGCCGTCAAGGGCATGCAGTTCGACCGCGGCTACCTCTCCCCGTACTTCATCACCAACCCGGACAACATGAAGGTCGAGTTCGAGAAGCCCTTCATCCTGGTGTACGAGAAGAAGATCTCCAACATGAAGGAGTTCCTGCCGCTGCTCCAGGCGGTGGTGCAGCAGGGCGGCGGCCGTCCGTTCCTGATCATCGCCGAGGACGTCGAGGGCGAGGCCCTGGCCACCCTGGTGCTCAACAAGCTGCGCGGCGCCAACTTCTGCGCGGTCAAGGCCCCCGGCTTCGGCGACCGCCGCAAGGAGATGCTCAAGGACATCGCCGTGCTCACCGGCGCCGAGCCCGTCATGGAGGAGCTGGGCCTCAAGCTCGAGAACATCACCCTCAGCCAGCTCGGCACGGCCGACTCCGTGGTCGTGGACAAGGACAACACCACGATCGTCGGCGGCAAGGGCAACAAGGACCTGATCGACGCCCGCATCAAGGAGATCCGCATCCAGACCGAGAAGACCACCTCCGAGTACGACCGCGAGAAGCTGCAGGAGCGCCTGGCGCGCCTGGTCGGCGGCGTGGCCGTGATCAAGGTCGGCGCCCCCACCGAGACCGCCATGAAGGAGAAGAAGGCCCGCGTCGAGGACGCCCTGCACGCGACCCGCGCGGCGGCCGAGGAAGGCATCGTCCCGGGCGGCGGCGTGGCCCTGCTGCGCGCGCTGGGCGCCCTGGACAAACTGAACCTCGAGGGCGGTGAGAAGATCGGCCTGGGCATCCTGCGCCGCGCCATGGAAGAGCCCCTGCGCCAGATCGCCTTCAACGCCGGCGTCGACGGCTCCATCGTCGTGCAGCGCGTGAAGGAGGGCACAGGCCCGTTCGGCTACAACGCGGCCACCGACGTGTACGAGGACCTGGTGAAGGCCGGCGTCATCGACCCGACCAAGGTCGTGCGCAGCGCCCTCGAGAACGCGGCCTCCGTGGCCGGCCTGATGATGACCACCATGGCCATGATCGTCGAGAAGCCGAAGAAGGAAGAGCCGGCTGCCGGCGGCGGCATGGGCGGCATGGGCGGCATGGGCGGCATGGGCGGCATGATGTAGTCGCGCCGCGACCGATTGACCCGACGCGGGATCCCGGAGACGGGGTCCCGCGTTTTTTTTTGCCAAAACAGCTTGAAGACCGGTCCGTTTTCCTTCAATCCTTCGCGTGGGGCGGGCGGCCGGTGGGCCGGTCCGCCGGAAGGGATCCGTTGAGCACCGTCACCGAGCAGTTGACCCAGGGCCTGAACCCGCCGCAGAAGCTGGCCGTCGAGACCATCGACGGGCCGCTGATGGTGCTCGCCGGCGCGGGCTCGGGCAAGACCCGCGTGCTCACGCGGCGGCTGGCGAACATCGTGGCCTCGGGGGTGCCCGCCCACCGCATCGTGGCGGTGACGTTCACCAACAAGGCGGCGGCCGAGATGCGCGAGCGCGTGGTCAGCCTGATCGGCGACCGGCGGGACCTGTGGGTGGGCACCTTCCACTCGATCTCGGCGCGGCTCCTGCGGCTCTACGGGGATCAGATCGGCCTGTCCCGGGACTTCGTCATCTACGACGCCGACGACCAGAAGGCGCTGGTGCGCAAGCTCCTGAAGGAGTGGCACCTCACCCATGACGCCAAGGACGTGCGCGCCACCATCTCCGTGCTCGAGGCGTACCGGGGCAAGCGCGTGGACCGGCTCTTCGGGCCGCAGTCGGGCATCCTCGACGAGTACATGAAGCGCCTGGCCGCCTGCAACGCGGTGGATTTCACCGGGCTCATCGAGAAGGTCGCCGAGCTCGGCGAGATCCTCCCGAAGTTGTGGGACTACGTCCTCGTGGACGAGTTCCAGGACACTTCGCGCCTGCAGTTCGCCATGCTCCGCGCCATGGTCTCCGGGCGGGGCAACATCTGCGTGGTGGGCGACGACGACCAGAGCATCTATTCGTGGCGCGGCGCCAACCCGGAGTACCTGCTGCGCTTCGAGAAGGAGTTCCCCGGGACGCGGGTCATCCGGCTCGAACAGAACTACCGGTCCACGGGCAACATCATCTCGGCGGCCTCGGCGCTGATCTCCAACAACCTCACGCGTCACGGCAAGACCCTCTGGACGGCCGCCGACCCGGGCGTGCCGCTGCGGTTCTGCGTGTACGAGCGCGAGCGAGACGAGGCGCGGACCATCGTGGAGACCATGGGCCGCTTGCGCACGGGCGGGGTCCCGACCTCGGAGATGGCCGTGCTCTACCGGGTGAACGCCCAGAGCCGCCCTTTCGAGGAGGAGCTTCGCCGGGCCCAGATCCCTTACCGGCTGGTGGGGGGCACCCGGTTCTACGAGCGCGCCGAGATCAAGGACGTGCTCGCCTACCTGCGGCTGGCGGTGAACTCGTCCTCGGATCTGGACTTCCTGCGTGCCATCAAGACGCCCTCGCGGGGCATCGGCGCGGTCACCCTAGAGCGGCTCGCCGAGCAGGCGAAGGAGCGCCAGGTGAGTCTCTGGGAGCTCTGCGTCGCGGGCGGGTTCCTGGTGCCGGCCACCGCCCGTCGCGGGCTCCACGAGTTCGTCGAGCTGGTGAAGGAGCTCCAGGCGCAGGTGGGCGTGGTCGCCCCCCATGACCTGCTCCAGTTGCTGCTGGACCGCACCGACGCCATGGGCTTTTTACACTCCTCTGGAGACGAGGATCTGGGGCGCAAGGAGAACATCGACGAGCTCTACAAGTCCATGCAGGAGTTCGCCGTGGACCGGCCCGACGCCGTGCTGCGCGACTGGCTGGACAACGTGTCGCTCCTGACCAGCGACGAGCAGGTGGACGGCACCGACGGCGTCACCCTCATGACCATCCACGCGGCCAAGGGCCTGGAGTTCGACGTGGTCTTCCTGCCGGGGTGGGAGGAGGGGCTCTTCCCCCTGCGGCGCGCCGAGGAGGAGCTCAACCTCGAGGAGGAGCGGCGCTTGGCCTACGTGGCGATCACGCGGGCACGGCGCGAGGTGCATCTGTCCCGCACGCGCACCCGGCTGATGTACGGCAACGTGCTGCACACGGAGGCCTCCCGCTTCCTCCACGAGCTCCCCCGGGATTGCATCCAGTTCGACACCCCCGCCCGGACGGGCGCGGGGCGCTGGAATGAAGAGGACGAGGACGACGATGACGACACGCCGCGGCGTCGCTGGCGGGCGAAGGGATCCTCCTATGGATCCGAAGACCGGGGCTCCCGCGTCGCGCCATCCTCCGCCTTCGGGAAGGCCGCGCAGTCCGCCGCGCGGCCCACAGCGCCGTCGTCTTCCGCGGCCGCGGCGCAGCCTGCCGTCACTGTCGGCACGCCCGCCTTCCGCAAGGGTTCCGCCGCACCTGCCGATGGCTTTGCGGCTGGTCGCAAGGTCTCCCACGCCAAGTTCGGCGTCGGGGTGATCAAGGCCGTCGTCGGCGAGGGGGAGCTGCGCAAGGCGATGGTCTCCTTCGGCGGGGCTCCGCCCAAGGTCATCCTGGTCTCCTTCCTCACACTGGTCCCGTAATCACCGGCAACACCTGGAAACCCGCAGCGCGCCAGGCCTCGGCCACGGACTCGAGGCGCGACATCGGGCAGAGCGCGAGCGCACATCCGCCGCCGCCGGAGCCGGTCAACTTGGCGCCGAGGGCGCCGGCGGCCAACGCCAGTTCCACCATGCGGTCCAGGTGTCCCGTGGAGGCGCCGGCCCGCGCCAGGCGATCGTGCACCCGACTCAGGACCCGCCCCAGGGCCTCGTCGTCCCCGGTCTCCAGGGCGCTCACAGCCGCGTCGAAGGCGAGGCGCAGGTCGTCGGCGAAGCCGGGCCCGGCCCCGGAGCGGACGCGGGCGATCATCTCCCGGGTGGAGGCGGCCTCCCCCGAATGTCCGAGGACCAGGTGCAAGGGGGCGGGCAGTGTCACCTGCCACAGATGGGGGGCCAGTTCGGTCTTCGGGAACGGCCAGCGGACCTTCACGGCCGGTCGCTGCAGGAGCACGGCGGCGCCGAGGCAGACGACCGCGTCGTCGATCCCCGAGGGGGTCCCGTGAAAGCAGTGTTCGAGGCGGTGCGTCATGGCGGCGAGCTCGCCGGGGTCGGCCGTGATGCCAGGGTGGGCCACCTGCCACGCCGCCTGGACGAGCAGGAAGGACAGTGAGGCCGAGGCGCCCAGACCGGCTCCGGGCGGGAGGATGGCGTCCCAGCAGAGCTCGAACCCGGGGCCGGGGATGAGCCGGGCCAGAAGCGCCAGGGCCTCGCGGACGCGGGGATCGTCGGGCATGGGGCAGAGGCTCGGGCCGGCCGAGGCTTCCAAGCGGATCCGGGCGTGGAGGGCGCCTGGGATGGGGAGGGCCAGCGCGGGGGCGCCGTCGAGCACCGCATGCTCGCCCAGAAGAATGATCTTGCCCGGTGCGGTGAGCGGCGCGTTCAAGACGGCACCGGGGACGTTCCATCGTCCCACACCGGGGACGTTCCATCGTCCCACACCGGGGACGTGCCCTCGTCCCTCGCGCCCAGCTCCGAGGGTCGCCGTACCCCGGCCAGGGCCATCACCAGGCGCAGTTGGGTCAGGCGGGAGACGATCCAGCGATCGATCCCGTGGTCGGGATCCGCGGACCAGGCGCTCACCAGGGGGGCCGCGCAGGAGGCGAGGGTGGCGCCCAGGGCGAGGGCCCGGGCGATGTCCAGGCCGGTGCGCACGCCGCCGCCGGCGATGACGGGGAACGGACACCCTTTCGCCGTCCGGACGACCTGGGCGGTCGGGATTCCCATCCGGAGCGCGAGCGCGCGCATTTCGGCGTGAGAATCCGTGGATTCATCTTGTTCCGCGAGGAAAAAATTGGATCCACCCGCTCCGCCGGTGTCGAGCCCGGCGAGGGGCCATCGGGAGATCGTGGACAGGTCCCCGGGGCTGAATCCCATTCCGGTTTCCACCTTGCATATACTCATCTGCGGCTCTGCGCCCCGGGAGACTGATGATTGAA
>CALKWH010000476.1 GCA_938004375.1 uncultured Pseudomonadota bacterium | reverse complement strand
AGATCGTATTCGGTGACTGGAGTTCAGACGTGTGCTCTTCCGATCTAGTGCCGGGGAGGAGGCGTTGGCATGGATGAAAGAAACACTCCCGCGCCGGAGACGACCGTCCTGCACCGGCCCGGCGATCCCGGATCCCGCAAGAACCTGCGTCCCGGGTCCGCCGCCCATTATCCGGGTAGCACGCTCTTCGATCGCCTGGCCCGGGTGGTTTGCGAGGTCGACGGGCTGCCGCGCAAGGAGTTGTACGAGGCGTGGGAGACCGCCCGGCGCGTGCGGCGGCGGCTGCGGGGCGGCCGCGTGGTGGATCTCGCCGCCGGGCACGGGCTGCTGGCGTACGTGATGCTGCTGCTCGACGAGGCGTCCCCCTCGGCCGTGGCCGTGGATCTGCGCCGCCCCGCCCTGCACGCGCGCCTGGCGGCGGCCCTCGAGGCCGCCTGGCCCCGGCTGGCCGGCCGGGTGACCTATGTCGAAGGCCGCCTGGAAGACGTGGTCCTGCAGCCCGGCGACGTCGTGGTCTCCGCCCACGCCTGCGGCGGCCTCACCGACGCGATCCTGGACCTGGCCATCGCCGCCCGCGTCGCGGTGGCCGTCCTGCCCTGCTGCCACGTCCACGAGCCCCACCACCCGCTTTCGGCCTGGCTCCCGCCGGATCTCTGCGCCGACGTGGACCGCGCCTGGCGCCTGCGCGCGGCCGGCTACGAGGTGCGCGCCCAGACGATTCCAGCCAATATCACGCCCAAGAACCGTCTTCTCCTCGCGTTCCCGCGATCGTAAACCGTCCGGCGGCGGCGCTCCGAAGCGCCCTGAAAAAACCCTTGCGCCACCACCGGCGGTGCCTGTATCCTGCGCGCCATGTCCGAGCCCCGCGATCCCGCCCTGCCCCGCCACGTCGCCATCATCATGGACGGCAACGGACGCTGGGCGAAGGGGCGCGGGTTGCCCCGGCTCGCCGGCCACGAGGCGGGCGCGCGGGCCGTGAAACGAATCACCACCCATGCCCGCAAGCTCGGCCTGCGGGCCCTCACGCTCTACGCGTTCTCCGAGCAGAACTGGGGTCGTCCCACCGCCGAGGTCGAAGGCCTCATGCGGCTTCTGGGACACTACATCGTCGCCGAGCGCGCGGAGATCTTGGACAACGACATCCGCTTCTCCACCATCGGGGAGCTCTCCCGACTTCCCGGCGACCTGCAGGACGCCATCGCCGACCTGAAGGCCGCCTCGGCGGGCAACCGCGGCATGGACTTCTGCATCGCGCTCTCCTACGGCGGACGCGAGGAGCTCCTGCGGGCTGCCCGTGCCGCCGCCGCCGCCTGCGTCGCCGGGGAACTCACCCCCGAGGCCCTCGACGGCCCGGCTTTCGAGAAATATTTATACACGGCGCATCTCCCCCCCCTGGATCTGCTGATCCGCACCTCCGGCGAGCTGCGCATCTCCAATTTCCTGTTGTGGCAACTGGCTTACGCCGAGCTGGTCTTCACCCCCGTCTGCTGGCCCGACTTCGCCGAGGCCGACCTCGACGACGCGCTCACCCGGTTCGCCGGCCGCGAGCGCCGCTTCGGTCTCACGCCGGACCAACTGCCCAAATGAGAGGGACCTCATGAGCCTGTTCAACTCCAACCTGTTCAAACGCGTGGCCGCCGCGGCCGTGCTCGCCCCGATCGTGATCGGCGCCGCCCTGTGGGAGAACCCCTTCGCCTGGACGGCGCTGATCCTGGTCGCCGTGTTCCTCTCGCTGATCGAATATGCGATCATGGCCTTCGACCCCCAGGAGCTCTGGGACCGTATGTTCGTGGTCATGACCGGCACCCTGCTGTGCGCTTTCATGATGCTGCTGTCGCAGTTCATGCTCCTCTTGGGCGTGTGGGTCATATTGGTGATCAGCCTGGGCCTGATCATCTTCTCGCCGCACCCGCCCACCGCGGGCGCCCGCCTGGGCAAGCACTTCGTGGGCGTGTTCCTGATCGCCTATCTGCTGTCCTTCGCGGGGCTCATCAAGCAGATGCCCGACGGCGGCCGCTGGGTGCTGTTCACTCTCACCATCGTGTGGTTCGGCGACACCGGCGCCTATTTCATGGGCAAGACCCTCGGGCGCCACAAGCTCGCCCCACTGGTGAGCCCGAACAAGACCTGGGAGGGCTCCTTCGGCGGTCTGCTCGCTTCCATGGGGGCGGGCGCGTTGGCCATGACCTACGTTCCCGGCCTGACCTGGATGATCGCGCTCTCCCTGGGCGCCCTGGTGGGGATCATGGGCCAGTTCGGAGATCTCGCCGAGTCCCTCGTCAAACGCACTTACAATGTCAAGGACTCGGGCAACCTGATCCCCGGTCACGGTGGCATGCTCGACCGCATCGACGCAGTGCTCTTCGCGGCTCCAATGATGTTCATATATTTGTATGTCGCATATTCACAAACCGGGCCCTGATCGGTGAAAACGCTTGACACTTTTCACCCTGATTTCTACTATGTTCACCACCTGCCGGGGGGTCTCCTCCGGCGACTCTTCTCGAATGGAGGATTACCGTGTCTGACAACGAAAACATTGACCTCAAAGCACGACTCGGCCGCAAACGTCTTCGCACCTCTTCTCAGAAAGATCTGGAATCCAGTCTTCCCGGACAGGAGCAGGGGTACGAGCGTCCGCCCACCGGCGAAATGCGCGCCGCCTCCGATGACGGTATGCCCGCCCCCGGGATGCCCTCCGTGCCGGCCCCCGGCGTCCCGATCATGACCCCCGGGGCGCCCGCCCCGGTCGCCGCCGCCCCGGTCGAGATCGACTTCGCCGTCGGCAAGACCTCCAAGATGACCCTGATTCTCATCGCCGTGTGCTGCGCGCTGCCCGCCCTGGGTCTGGGTTACTGCTCCGGCCACCGGGTCGAGCAGAACAACCTGGTCAACAAGGCCACCGACGACGCGAAGAGCCTGAAGGCGACGCTGGATCTGATCAATAACGATTTGACCAAGTTCGCGACCGCCTTCGCCGCGCCCCCGACCAAGGTCGGCGCCTGGCTGACCGTGCCCCAGGATCTCGCCCTGAAGGATCCCGACTTCGGCGAACTGGCCGGCTTCAAACTGAATTACATCCCCACCCCCAAGCAGCGCAAGGAGTTCATGGGCAATCTGGTGACCTTCTACGCGCTCATCCCCCTGATCAAGGAAGAGTATGGCAATTTCGTCGGTCATGTGATGGCCCTCGACAGCGCCAAGAGCATCGTCGAAGGGATGGACAAGCTCGAAGACAAGCAGATCATCGAGGAGAACAAGGACGCCTACAAGGTCAAGGTGCTCCAACTGCTCAATAATTACACGGCCAAAACCATCCAGACCCGGAACGAGACCGCCGTCAAAGAGGGCGCCAAATACATGCTGCTCTGGGACAACGACGCCAGCAAGGTCGTCCCCGTGCAAGCCGAAGCGCTGGTCTGCCCCAAGGAAGAGGACGGCACCACGTGCAAGAAGGGCAAGGAGAACGAGAAGGTCTTCATGCATGACGGCAAGGAGTTCGTGCTCAAGGCAGACAAGGACGCCAAGGTCGCCGAGACCAAGATGGCCATCTACCTGCGCGATCTGGCTCCGAACTCGCTGAACCTGCTGGTCAAGACCGAGGTCATCGACCCCATGCTCCCCCGCTGGAACAACGTCATTGATTCCTTCTACAAACTGCAGAGTTACATCAAGGACGCCAACGAGCTGGCCGCGAAACTGATGCCGGTCCTCGATGCTGCCGCCAAGCGCAAGAAGCGTGGCATCATCTAGTTCCCCACCCTTCTCCGCGTACCCTCCGTCTTTTCCTCACGCCTTCACGTTTCTCATAAATTCCGATTGAAGAACCGCACGATCGTGAGCAGCAGGTGGGTCCGCGTGGAGGCGCCCCAAAGGCTGTGGGCGCGCCCCGGGTACAGCATCATGTCGAACAGGACGGCCTCGGACTGCAACTTCTGGAACAACTGCAGGCTGTTGACCAGAAGGACGTTGTCGTCGCTCATGCCGTGAATGACCAGCAGCGGGCGGGCGGGCGCCCGGTCCTGAAGGACGCTGGCGCGGGTGTAGGTCTCAGGATGCGCCTGGGGCAACCCGAGGTACCGCTCGGTGTAGTGGGTGTCGTACAGGCGCCAGTCCACGGGCGGGGCGACCGCGACGGCCGCCGCGAGGCCGGTGTCCCGAAAGAGCGCGGCGACGGCCAGATACCCGCCATAGCTCCAGCCCCACAGCCCAATTCGGGCCGGATCCACGCCCGGCACCTTCCTCAGATAGGCGACCGCGTCGCGCACGTCCTGCACATCGTAGTCGCCGAACGCCAGGCGGGGGGCCTTGGCGAAGGATCGATCCCGGTACATGCCGCCGCGGCCGTCCACCATCAGCACGTGGAACCCCGCGTCCGCCATCGCGCGGCACCACAAGTGGTTGCGCGTGAGGCGGCGCTGCACCATGTGTCCGTGAGGTCCCCCGTAGACGTAGATGATGGCCGGCCGGCGGGCCCGGGAAGAACCCGGTGGCGACCACAGCAGCCCGTTGAGCGTCGTGCCGCCGGCCGAGGACGGCACGTCCACCTCCGTCGCCGGAACCATGGCGGGGAGGCCGGCGGAGGCGACCACGGTGTGGACCCGCGCGCCGTCAAGGGTGAAGACCGCCGTCTCGTCCGTGACCTCCGGCCGCCCGAGTTGGGCCGAGAAGCGGGTGAAGTCGGGGGAGAACCGGGCGGTGATCCAGGTCGCCCCGGTAGGTCCGAGCCGCGTCGTCTCCCCGGTGCCGGGATTCCACAGGTACATGCGACGCTCCCGCCCCCGCGCGGCGAAGGCGCTCACCGCGACCCGGTCGTCTTTTGAAGAGACCGCGACCACGTCACCGAAGGTCACGTCCGAGGGCAGAACGAGCTCGGCGACGGGCGCAGGGAGCTCGACCCCGACCCCGCCGGAGGTGCATGGAGAGGTCCGTCGGGGTGCCTTCGGGTCGATCACGAACAGCGTCTTTCGGCCCCGGGCAGGCCCCGGTCGCCAGCAGTGAGGCGTCTCGGAGCTCCAAAGGAATTTTCCTGCGTCCATGCGCGCCAGGTCGTGATGCAGCTCCACGAAGTCCGCGTCGCGTTCCTCGAGGACCGGATCACAGTCCGTGCGTCCTACCTCGCACGAGAAAAGGCGGAGGCGAACCTGCTCCCGGTCCTGCACGGCCACCAGCGCGCGCCGATCGTCGAGCCAGACGAGTCGGGCAAGATACTCGTACGCGCCCAACCGCCACTCACCGGCGACCGCACCTCCACGACGGCGATACCGCAGGCGCACCACGGCGTTGGGCGTCCCCGCCGCGGGATAACGCTGGGAGACGATGGTGGCGCTCTTCTCACCAAGGTCGGGCCGCTCCCGGATGGTGACGGCGGACTCGTCCACGTCGGTGAAGGCAATGGTCGCTCCGTCGTGCGACCACCAAGCCCCCTCGTGCCGGTCCATCTCCTCCTGGGCGGCAAACTCGGCGAGCCCGAAGAAGCGGGTCTTCGTGGCCTCGGCCGTGGCGCGCTCGAGCGACCCGTCCTCGGTGTCCAGGAGATAGAGGTCGCCGCCACAGGAGAACGAGACGGCCCGGCCGTCGGGCGCCAGGCGCACGTCCAGCATCGGCGCGCCCGCGGGGAGCCCCGGATGATTTTCATCCATGAGCCTGCGGGGCGGGGCCCCAGTCAAGTCGATCACCACCAGCGCCCGGCCGACCGGTACCAGGATCCGGCGACCGTCCGGGAACCAGGCATATTGCATGATGCCAGTGGCCGACTGCCGGCGCCGCTCCCGCATGGCCTTCTCCTCCTCGCTCTCCACGAGTCGGGCGACCAGCTCCATCGGTCGCGCCAGGACCCGCTTGCGTCCGGCCTTCGCGTCGAAGCCGACGAGCTGGTTCAACCCATCGGGGCCGGGCTCCAGCCAGGCGAGGGTCCCGCCGTCGGGGGACCAGGTCATGGCCGCCGGCGGGGCTTTCAATTCGAGACCGGCGGCGGCGTCCGCGATGGACAGACGGGGCGCCGGGGCGACTACGGCGGCCTTCTACCGCGGCGCCGGGGCGGGGGAGCACCCGGACGTGAAGAGCACGGCGGACGAAAGAAACGCGGCGGCCGTGAGGAACGCGGACACGGGTGCGACCCAGCGTCTGGATACTACGCTTCTCATGTCTTCCTCCCTGGATTTGACGTGACGGAAATTGTCATCTACCGGAGGACGGGGGTCAGGGCCTCGAGAACGCTGGCCCGGACGAGCTCGTCGGTGAAAACGGGGAGGTTGCCGGGCACGCGGACCTGGGGGATGCCACGGTCGGTGAGCACGGCGACGGCCGGCAGTGTCTTCTTCTGGAACTCGGCCAGGCGGGTGCGGATCTTCTCCTCGGGGTCGTCGTATCGG
>CALKWH010000475.1 GCA_938004375.1 uncultured Pseudomonadota bacterium | reverse complement strand
ATACGAGATCGTATTCGGTGACTGGAGTTCAGACGTGTGCTCTTCCGAATCTACGGGCTACGACGTGGTCTCCATCATGGAGAAGAAGAAACAGCCGCTGGCGTCCTACCGCATCGAGATCACCGGGGACCGCGCCGACGATCACCCCATGCGCTACACCCGGATCGTGCTGACCCACGTGGGCTCGGGGCCCGGCGTCACCCTCGCCGCGCTGGAACGGGCCGTGCACCTGAGCCACGAGAAGTACTGCTCCGTCGCGGCCACCCTCAACGCCGTCATTGAAACCCTCGTCAGGGTCGAGTAGAGTCTCCAGTCTGAATTGACACGATGCATTCGCATCAGGCCATCTGCGTTTCTCGCGGTCGCTTGATCCGGATCAAGATTCGGAATCCGAATTCCGGTTATACCGACTTCCGAGGAACGGCAGAGTCGTTTCACAACCCCTTACCGATGGAGGCAACATCATGTTCTGTTTTCAATGTGAACAAACCGCTCAGGGAACCGGCTGCACCGTGCAGGGCGTCTGCGGCAAGACGCACGAGACCGCGATCATGCAGGATCTGCTGATCCTGTCCACCAAGGGCCTGGCCCAGGTCGCCAAGGTCGCCCGCGAACACGGCATCGTCGACGTCGAGGTGAACCGCTTCACCCTCGAGGCGCTCTTCACCACCATCACCAACGTCAACTTCGACGTGGACAGGATCGACGCGCTGGTGGCTCACGCGGTGGCCCTGCGGGACCGTCTGGCGGGCGCGCTGAAGGCGAAGGGCGTCTCCCTGGCGGGGCTGCCGGCCTCGGCCACGTTCGTCCTCCACCAGGACAAGGACGGCCGCCTGGTGCAGGCGTTGGACGCCTCCTTCAAGAAGCGCGAGGACGACGAGAACCCGATCAACGTCGGCCTCGAGGAGTTGATCCTCTACGGGCTCAAGGGTGTGGCCGCCTACGCCGACCACGCGATGATCGTCGGTCAGGAGGACCCGGCCGTGTACGCGAAGATGCACGAGATCCTGGCGTTCCTCGAGACGAAGCCGACCACCGAGCAGCTGGTGGGCCAGGCGCTGGCGGTGGGCGAGCTCAACCTCACGGTCATGGGCCTGCTCGACGCCGGCAACACCGGCAGCTACGGCCACCCCACCCCCACCAAGGTCAACGTGAACCCGGTGAAGGGCAAGTGCATCCTGGTCAGCGGCCACGACCTGCGCGATCTCGAGGCGTTGTTGCGCCAGACCGCGGGCAAGGGGATCAACATCTACACCCACGGCGAGATGCTGCCCGCCCACGGCTATCCGAAACTGAAGGCGTTCCCGCACCTGGTGGGCAACTACGGCTCCGCCTGGCAGAACCAGAAGAAGGAGTTCGACGCGTTCCCGGGCGCGATCCTGATGACCACCAACTGCATCCAGAAGCCCGCGGACTCCTATCGCGACCGCATCTTCACCACGGGCCTGGTGGCGTTCCCGGGCGTGGTGCACGTGGCCGACCGCGAGGACTTCGGTCCCGTCATCGAGAAGGCGCTGGCGCTGCCGGGCTTCACCGCGGACGAGCCGGCCCACGAGATCCTGGTGGGCTTCGGCCATGACGCGGTGATGAAGGTCGCCGGTCCCGTGATCGACGCCGTGAAGGCGGGCCAGATCCGCCACTTCTTCCTGGTGGGCGGCTGCGACGGCGCGAAGCCCGGCCGCAACTACTACACCGACTTCACCACGCAGGCCCCGAAGGACACCGTGATCCTCACGCTGGCCTGCGGCAAGTACCGCTTCAACAAGCTCGACTTTGGCGACATCGGCGGCATCCCGCGGCTGCTCGACGTCGGCCAGTGCAACGACGCCTACTCCGCGATCCAGATCGCGGTGGCGCTGGCCAACGCCTTCGGCACCGACGTGAACGGCCTGCCGCTTTCCTTGGTGCTCTCCTGGTACGAGCAGAAGGCCGTCTGCATCCTGCTGACGCTCCTGCACCTGGGCATCCGCAACATGCGCCTGGGACCGACGCTGCCGGCGTTCCTCAAGCCCGAGGTGGTGGCCTTCCTTCAGGAGAAGTTCAACATCATGCCGATCACCACGCCCGAGGCCGACCTGAAGGCCATCCTGGGCTAGTGTTCACCGCCGGCCGAAGGCCGGAACCCGCCGATCTCCCCTATTCGTTCCGAGCATGGAAATGATGATCAATGCAGCGGGTGCGCGTCGTCCCGGTCGGCGGTCACGACGTCGTCGAAGCCGACGAAGCGCACGCCCATGCCCGTGCAGGAGGCCGGGTTCTCGCGCTCACGGTAGGTCATGTAGTAGTGGCTGCGGACGATGCCGCGGGCGATGACGCCTTCGTGCTCCCCCAGTTGGATCTCGACCGCGGTGCCCAGCGGGAGCGGGTCGAAGGTCTGGATGAAGATGCCCCCCGACGAGATGTTGATGCCCAGCGCCCGGACCTCGCCGTACTCGGCGGATCGCACCACGACAGGGCAGAAGACGCGCCACCTCGGTGTCTTGCGGTGTTCGGCGATTCCAGGCTCCATGTGCACCTCCCTAGGTGTTTGTGTACCACAGTACTCCAATGGAGTCAAATGTAGGTGCAATTTCCGCCGAACCCGCCGGGACTTAACACATGCACATCCCGTCGACTTGTGCTATTTCTGTGGGGTGTATGGCCGCTCCCGGCCGGAAACCGTGAACGAGACAGCCATGAAAACCAGACATTTCCTGTCTTTTTGGTTCTCCCTGATCCTGATCGCCGCCTGTCCGTCGGGCGCCATGGCCCAGAAAGGCGGCGACAGCAAGTCGAGAAAGGACGAGGCCACCGAGAAGGCCAAGGAGCACTTCAAGGCCGGTCAGGCCCTCTTCGGGGCGGGCCAGTTCGAGAAGGCGGCCGAGTCCTTCCTCAAGGCCTACGAGGCCAAGCCCCTGCCGGCGTTCCTGTTCAACATCGCGGTCTGCTATGAAAAAGTGGAGAAGTACGAGCAGGCCAAGCAGTACTTCGTCGACTTCCTCGCCAAGGATCCCCAGACCAAGGAGCTCGCGTCCATTCAGGCGCGCATCCGGCTGCTCGATCGGCTCATCGAGTACAAGGAGAGCCTGAAAAAGCCCGTGGACAAGCCGGGGGACAAGCCTGGGGACAAGCCTGTGGACAAGCCTGGCGACAAGCCTGGCGACAAGCCTGCGGACAAGCCGGGCGACAAGCCTGCGGACAAGCCGGGCGACAAGCCTGCAGACAAGCCGGGCGACAAGCCTGGCGACAAGCCCGTGGACAAGCCTGGCGACAAGCCTGGCGACAAGCCCGTGGACAAGCCTGGCGACAAGCCCGTGGACAAGCCGGGCGACAAGCCTGCGGACAAGCCTGCGGACAAGCCCGCGCCGCCTCTGGAGAAGCCCGAGTTGCCGCCCATCGCCACCCGCACGCTGACCGCGGTCTCCACGGATCCTCCGGGCGCCGCGCTCTACCTGAACGATAAAAAGGAGAAGCTCGGCACCTCCCCGTTCGAGGGCGAGATCCCCCTGGGCAAGCACGTCCTGATCGTCGAGATGAAGGGGTTCTCGGACATCCGGCGCGAGATCCACGTCCAGGAGAACCGGATGCTCGACATCATGGTCAGCCTGAAGAAGGACGTGAACATGGCGTGGGTGCAGATCACGAGCAACGTGCCCGGCGCCCAGGTGTTCGTGGACAAGAAGGACATCGGTCCCGTGGGCCACACGCCTTACAACGGCGTGCTCCCGCCCGGCAAGCACACGGTGTACGTGGAGCAGGACGGATACCGGGGCGAGAAGCGCGAGATCGACGTGTCCGCCGGCGAGAGCAACACGGTGCACGTCCCGCTGGAGCGGCAGCCCATCGGCTACCTCACCGTCCTCGGGCGCAACGTGCGCGACGCCCGGGTGAAGGTGGACGGGAAGACCGTCTGCGTGGCGCCCTGTTCCAGGGTGAAGATCCCCGCCGGCGCCCACCGCCTGCGCATCGTCAAGAAGGATCGCAAGGCGGTGTCCACCCGCGTCGAGGTGGCCCCGGGCGAGCAGAAGTCCTACGAGGTCACGCTCAACCGGGCGCCGGACCGCACGGGCGCCATCTCGGGGTACGTGCTGGGGCTGGCTGCCCTGGGAGCGGGCATCTGGGCCGGGGGCAAGTCTGTCTCCTTGAAGGACGACTACCAGGCCGACCTGGATGCGGGGATCCCGGTGTACAGCAACGACGCGCGCCTGCAGGACGGCAAGATCTACGCCATCGCAGCGAACGTGCTCTACGGCGTCTCCGCGTTGTCCTTCGCCGTGGCGCTCTACCGCACGTTCATCGACACGAGCCCGGACTCCCGGATCCGTCTGCAGACTGTCCCCGAGGGGGGGCAGGTGACCTGGGAACCCCTGATGCTGCAAGGCGGGGCCGGTCTGGGCATGACTCTCCACTACTGAGGCGACCATGAAGACGTTTGCTGCTTCCTTCGTGCTGATCCTGGTGTTGGCGGGCGCCGGCTGCGACTGGCGGGTCTTCGATGACCTGGCCGAGCGGGCCACGGTGCAGGCGGTGGAGCCCCCCAAGAACTTCTCCGGTACCAACTTCGGGCAGGTCGTCAGTCCCGTGCTCAACGAGCAGGGTCAGGTGGTCTCCGACGTCTGGGTCGCCGGGGGCAACGGCACCTCGCCCCTGGCCGTGCTCACCCTCGAGCCCGGAGGCACCGTGTCGCGCCAGGCGTACACCTTCGACGAGGGCGTCTCCGTGAGCGCCATCGCCGCGCTGCCGGCCTCGGACGGACGCTGGCGGGCGGTGCTCGCAGATGGCCGTTACCAGAGCGTGACCGTCTTCTCGTTCAACCCCGCCGACGGCTCCGGTGAGCTCGAGCGCGAGGCCACCGTGAGCGGAGGCGCCGAGTTCGGCAGCGCGCTGGCGGTCGCGGATCTGGACGGGGAGGGCGGCATGGAGATCGTCGTCGCCTCTGCCCAGGGGCTGACCGTCTTCAACGAGACCCTCGACAGTGCCTCCTCTCGGTTTTTCCGTTATCCGGATGGTTTCGAGGTTCCCAGCCTCCAGGAGCTCACCGAGCACGGGAACCAGTCGTTCCTGTCCGTGCTCAGGCTCGGCGGTGATCCGGTGATCGCCGTGGGCGGGCACACCACAGATGAAAGCCAGGAGGAGGTCTGGACCGTGCTGCTGGTGCCGTTCACGGTCGACTTCCCCGCGGTCACCCCCGAGCGGTTGGTGGGCGGTGACGGTGCGCCGGGCCCGCTCGTGTGTACCCTGGCGACGGGCCTGATCGACGCGGACGCCGAGACGGACCTGGTCGTGGGCGTCTGCGAGGCCACCTATGTGTTTCTGGCCTCGAACGGGGGCACGCAGCTCTACCCCGCCACTCCTACCTGGACCCTGAGCGACGAGCCCCAGGACCTCGGCCACGTCGCCGGCCTGATCGACCTGGACTCGGATGGACGGCCCGAACTGTGCATCGGCGAGCCGGATCGTCCGGCGGGCTCCGGCCGCAACGGCCTGGTGCAGATCTTCGAGCTGGACGGGGCCTCCCCCGGCGCCCTCGAGCCCGTGACGGTCCTGTCGGCCCCGGAGAACGAGAAGCACTTCGGCAGCTCGCTCCTCCCGCTGAAGACCGGCGCGGGGACCGAGCTGGTGGTGGGTGGCTCCAACGCCTCCTATCTGTTTTTCCTCACGGGCTACCCGGGGGACGCCGACCCCCGCTGAAGCGCTCCCCCCACCCGGTACAGGTGATCGATCATGACGAGCTGGCTGTTCCTGTGTCTGATGTTCGTCTCCCAGCCCTCGGCGGAGCCGCGGCCGTCGGTGGCGCTCCTGCCCCTCGAGGTTGGGGACGCCGGCGCCCTCGAGCGGATCCGGACGATGCTCCAGCTCCATCCGGGCCTGCGCCTCGTCTCCCCGGGGGAGCTGCCCGAGGGCCGGCTGACCGCGCTGCGCTCGACGCTGCAGGCCGTCGGAGAGTATCCCGATCCGTTGGTTAGGGCCGTGTTGGAAAAACATCGGTTCCAACTTCGCCTCGACCGCTGGGTGGTCCTGACTGCCCGCGGCCTGTTCGTTCAGGGACCCCGGGACGTCTTCGCCGGTCCGTTCCCTGTGCCCGGTCCCCGGGGCCAACTGGCCGAAGAGCTGGTCCTCCTACTCCAGCGGCCGGATTCCGTCCGCACCCGCCCCGGCGTTGGCGCGGCACCGCCGCCCTTTTATCGGAACTGGCTTTTCTGGACCGGTGTCGGCGTGATCGTGGGAGGGCTGACCGCCATGAGCCTGCTGTCCCGGGATCCCACCGACGTCGAGGTCCACGTCCTCCATCGCTAAAAAATCATTCCGAGGGAGGTCCATAATGGGTCTTGTTTATACCCAATTATTAGGTATATTCGATTCACCTTCGACTTTCCCCCGACGATTCGAAGGCTCGGCCTCGCCAGGATGGCGTTGAAGGCTGCAAGGAGTGCCGGCCACATGTTCCGGGTCTGCGAAAACTGCCGTCTGCCCAACGGACTCTCGTTCCATGAGTGTCCGGAGTGCCGCAGTCCGTTGACCCACCTTCCGCAGCGCGACGGTGCGAGCCTGGTGGGCGCCGTCATCGAAAAGCGCTATCGCATGGAGGAATTCGTGGGGGAGGGCGCCATGGCCTGGGTGTACCGCGGCGCGCACATCGATCTGGGCTCCTCGGTGGCCGTCAAGCTGCTCAAGCCGGCATTCGCCCAAGACGCCCGCTTTCTCGCCCGCTTCAAGAAGGAGGCCACCGCCATTGGGGCGCTCTCACACCCGAACATCCTGTCGGTGATCACCTCCGGCGACACCCGCACGGGCATTCCGTACATGGTCTGCGAGTTCATCAAGGGTGCCTCCCTCGGGGGCGTGCTCCAGAAGGAAGGCCGCCTGCCCTGGAAGCGGGCGCAGCACATCTTCGGGCAGATCCTCTCGGCCCTCGACGAGGCGCACAGCCGCGAGGTGGTCCACCGCGATCTCAAGCCCGACAACATCATGGTCATGTCCATGCGCTCGGGCGAGGACTTCTGCAAGATCGTCGACTTCGGCATCGCGCTCCACCAGGTCCCCAACGAGCAGCGGCTCACCCAGCACGGCGAGATCTTCGGCACCCCCGAGTACATGTCTCCCGAGACGATCAAGGGCGGGGCGGCCACGGCGGCCTCGGATCTCTACTCGGCCGGCATCATCCTCTATGAAATGATCACCGGCCAGCTCCCGTTCACGGGGCCGGCGATCTTCGACGTGCTGCTGGCCCACATCGAGAAGCGGCACGTGCCTCCCACCCAGTTGGCGCCCGAACTGCCAAAGGAGATCGACCTGGTGCTCGAGCGCGCGCTGGCCAAGAACCCGGCCGAGCGTCTGCAGAGCGCCGCCGAGTTCAAGAAGCTCCTGCAGTTCTCGACCGGGCCTGCGAACGTCCCCTGTCCCGCCTGTGGCCTGGAGATGCGGGCGGATCACAAGTTCTGCCCCCACTGCGGCGCGACCAACCGCGCCCTGGCGCAGCCGGGCCGGGGCGAGGATCCCGCCGCCGCCGCCGACACCCTCGAGCGGATCCTCCTGCGGGAGAAGCCCTTCGAGGCGCCAATTTTCGGCCGTGACCGGGAGAAGATCCGGATCACCGACTTCCTGCGCAGCCATCGGCTCTACCTCGAGCTCTCCGGGGAACTGGGCATCGGCAAGACCGCCCTGGTGCGATCGGCGCTGGCCGATTTGGGCACCATCCCCGTGGCCGTGTATCACGTCGATCCCGATCCCATGGGCTGCCAGCGGTCCTGGTGGCCGGCGCGCGAGCTGGCCCGCCAGTTGGCCGGGCTCCCCGACCAGCCGGGCCTCGACGACCTGCTGGGCGTGTGCATGGCCCTCGAGCTCGATCCCGAGGACGTGCCGCACATCCTGCACCTGTTCGAGCTCGACGCCGACACCCCGACCCTGGAGTTCCAGGTGCGCCTGCGCGAGATGATCACCTCGGTGGCGCGGTTCCTCTGCGCCGCCACCCACGGTCGGCCGACCCTGCTGGTGTTTCACGACGTGGACGTGTACGACCTGCCCTCCTGCCGCGTGCTGGAGCAGCTTTATTTCATGATTCAGGGATTGCCCATCAAGGTGATCACCACCGGCGAGCATCCCCTGTTCGTGTCCGACGACATGCCCCCCGAGCTCTACGAGCACCTGCCGCTGGGGCGGCTCGATGACGACGTCGCCCGGGATCTCGGGTTCGTGGTCATGGCCGCCAACGGCGGCTCGTGGCAGGGTCAGATCCCTTCTCTCGTCTCCGCCGCCGGCGGGCTGCCGCTGCACCTGGTCGAGGGCATGAGGCTGCTGGCCGAGGGCGGCTCAGAGGTGGGGCTGCGGCTGGCGGATCTGGTGCAGACGCGGGTGCGGCGCCTGCCGAAGAAGGCCCAGCACCTGTTGCAGTGGATCGCCATCTACGGGAACGTTGTCCCAATTTCGGTGGCCGAGTTCGCGCTGGGTCCCGGTTCCCACGCCGCCGCCGCCATCGACGTCTGCGAGCGCCGCGGCTTCCTGAACCGGATCATCGGCCCCGGAGAGGTCAGCCTCCAGTTGGCCCACCCGCTCCTGGCCCGCCTGATCCTCGAGGAGATGCCTGCCACGCTGCGCGCCGAGATCCACGAGGCCCTCCTCGAGTCCGAGCACGCCGGCGGCCTCGATCCCCACGTGCTGGCGTTCCACGCCCTGTATGCGCACCGGCTCGAGGATGCCTCGAAGCACTTCGAACACGCTGCCGCCCATTGCGAGTTCCGCCTCGACGATCAGGGCGCGGTCTTCTATTACCGCAAGGCCCATGAGCTGGCCAAGATGGACGCACTGTCCGGGAAGAACGAGCTTCGATACGCGCAGATCAGCGCCCGCTACGGGGATCTGTTGCGCTGGTCGGGCCAGCTCCACGCTGCCGAGACCGTGCTGCGTGAGGCCCTGACGTTCTGCGTGGACTGCGCGTCCTGCGAGGCCGTGATCCTGGCCTCCCTGGCCCGCTGTGCGGTTGCATCCCAGGACGATCGCGCCGAAGATCTGATCTCCCGCGCAGCGAGGATGGCGCAGAAGGCCCGCGATCCCCAGGTGCTGTACCGGGTGTTCCACGACTTCGGTGAGATCGAGTTGCAGAAGGGTCGCTTCGACCTGGGCATCACCCAGCTGCGCATGGGGCTGGCCATGCTCGAGGGGATCCCGCGGATGCCGCTCTCGACCTGGCGATTGTATTTACAATGTGCGAAATTCGAGTTCTTGCGCGGTCAACATGAGCAGGCGATCGACACCTGCATGAGCGCCCTCGAAAAGCCGTTCGTGTCCCGCTCCCACCTGGCGTGCAGCCGCCTCCACGAGCAGCTCGCCCGGATGTACATCCAGATGAAACGGAGCCCGGAGGCCGTGGAGCACCTGAAGAAGACGGTGCACTTCATGCTGCACACGGGCGACCGGGTCAGCCTGGTCGAGAACACCCTCCATCTTGGGGAGCTCGACCTGCCCATGCGCACAGAGTGGGCGGAGAACGCGTTGTCCCTCTCGTCGCGCATCGGGTTTTTCAGGGGCATGGAGCAGGCCGGCGCGCTCCTCTCTGCCGGTCCTGGGTAACAGCGGAGAGCGTGGACATGAAGACCGCTGACGCGGTCTTCCGTGGACTTGGTGGACTTGCCCTGATCAGTCGCTAGAACTACGGCTAAATACCCAAAGATTTTCCACTGTATCCACTGTGTCCACTCTGTCCAGGCTATTCACTCGGGCACACTTCACCTTTTTTGGTTTCCGTTTTTTTGATTGTCTTCCGGCAGCCGGGCGGCTTCGGGGTTACATGCGCTTGGAGTAGTACTCGACGACCGCCTGCAGATCCACCTGGAACGGGATGCTCTCGGGGGTGGGCAGGGCGCGGATGCGGGCCACCCGGCGGGCCGCGTCGATCTCCATCCAGTCGGGGATCGCCAGGGAAGGCTGACCGACGGAGGCTTCGACGACCTTCAGTTCGCGGGAACGCTGGCGCAAGGAGATCTCGTCGCCGACCTTCACGCGGAAGGACGGGATGTTGACCTTTTTCCCGTTGACCAGGAAGTGGGAGTGGTTGACGAGCTGGCGGGCGGCCGGGATCGTGGGGGCGAAGCCGGCGCGGAACAGCACGTTGTCCAAGCGGCGCTCGACCAGTTCGGCCAGTTTGTCGCCGGTGGCGGCCTTGGAGCGACGTGCTTCCTTCATGAGGCGGCGCAGCTGCCGCTCACCGAGGCCGTAGTTGTAGCGAAGCTTCTGCTTCTCGATCAACTGGGTGCCGTAGTCGGAACGGCGGCCGCGGCGGCGCTGGCCGTGCTGGCCGGGCGGGAACGGACGCTTCTGCATGGTTTTACGGGAGAGGCCGGGGAGATCCAGGCCCAGGGCACGCATCTTTTTCACACGGGGACCGATATAACGACTCATGGATACAACCTTTTCGAAAAGCGGAGGGAAAAACGCCAGCCTCCGCAAGCTGAACTATTACTATTGGATTTTTTCTGGGTGTCAAGACCAAAACGACCCCGGAAAGCTGAAAAAAGGGTGGGGACGGGGTCAATCGCAGGGGGGTACGCACGGCGTGAAGATCAGGTCGGGCACCACCGTGTCGATCCAGGAGTCCAGGTCCCGGTCCGGGATCCACAGGGAACCCGAGATGCGACAGTCGGAAACTCCGGTGGGCTGTGAAGGATTGACCAGCCTCCGTCCGACGAGCTCGAGGGCGCGGGACCAGGTCTCCTCGGGCAGGACGATCCCGAGGGTCTCGGCGAGCCGCTGGGCCACGGTCCCGGGCCAAGCCAGCGCGGCAGCATCTTCGAGGAGGCGGGCGGAGAATTCCGCGCCGTCGAGGGGGAGGTTGGCGGGCTCCAGGAAAAGATCCCGCAGGTGGGCGATCAGGAGGTTCTGCCACTCCAGCGTCAGAGTGAACGGCTCGAGCTCACAGCGCTCGCCGGTCCAGGGACAGGTGAGATCGTGTCCGGCGCCGGACGTCACCGTCCGGGCCAGCCATTGTCCGTCCACCCGCCACTGCAGGGAGTCCAGTTCCAGGCGCGGGGCGCTCTCCCCGGGCACCAGCCGGCACGACAGGCGCAGGTCGGCCGCGGACTCGGAGGCCAGCGCGGCCTCGAACCCCTCGAGCCGGTCCTGCAGTCCGCTCCACGCGAGGGCGTCCTGGAGGCGGGACTCCAGGCTCGTGCGGCCCAGGGTATCCAGGCCGTTGCGGCAACCCTGGGCGTCGGGGACGCCGAGGCGCTCCCGGATCCAGGTCGAGTCGTCCGTCGGGATCCCGGCGCCGCAGGTGGCCAGATCTCCCCCCTCGAGGTGGGAGATCAGGCAGTCCAGCGTGCGCTGGGCCAGCCCGAAGCCGCAGCGGCCCAGGTCACGCCAGCCGGAGAACAACTCGCGGGCGCGGTCGGGGAGGCTCTCGGCCTCTGGCACCGCGTGAAAGCTCCAGGGTCCCGCGAGCCGGCGGGAGTAGTCCTCGAGGACCAGATCGACATCGACGGTGGCGTCCGGGATCAGGGTGTCAGGCGCGGGATCGAAGCAGCCGCCGAGGCGGGGCTGGCCGATCTCGTCGAAGACGCGGGCGACGATGGCGAATGGGAGATCGACGGGCAGCTCGGGGTACTCCACCAGCGTGTACCAGGACGGCAGGCTCCGGGCGCGGTCCAGGGTCGCGGTGTAGGGCATAAGCTCGTCGCAGCTGCTGCCGAAGACGATCCCCGTCTGCAGTCCGGCGAGGTCTTCCGGGAGCCAGGTGCCTTCATAGAGGAAGGCCACCCGGAACCGCACGAGACCCGAGGCGGAGACGGTCACGTCCAGCACCAGCGGGACGGCCCGCTCGTGTTCGACGCGGACCTCGAAGTGGGCGGCGCTGGCTCCCGCGACGATCTGCAAGGCGGCGCGCCCGGTGCCGTCGGAGGTCGCGCCGGTGGCGGTCAGGGTGGCGCCGCCGGCCGCGCCCACCAACCGAAAGGCTAGCCGCACACCTGGTGCCGGCGCGCCCTGGGCGTTGGTCACGCTCAAGTCCACCACGACGCGGGTGGAGGCAAGCAGGGAGATCTCCCCGGAGGCGGGCGAGTCGAAGCGCAGGGTGAGGTTGCCGGTCTGGTTGTTTTCGTTGTTCCCGGCGGGTTGGAACCGCGCGTTCTCACACCCCGTGACCAGGGTGAGCAACAGGCAGAGGGACAAAAGGGGGCCGGCCACAAGACGCATGATCACTCTCCCGCGGACTTCTTCCGTTGTAGCACCGACCCTGTCCGGTGGCCACGCGGAAATGCCGTCGGTCCGGGTTCACAACACCTTTCCGGGGTTGAGGAGCCCCAGGGGATCCCAGGCCTGTTTGATGGCCCGGAACATCCCGAGGGCGGCCGGGGCGTGTTCGGCGGGCAGAAAGCGCCGCTTGAGCGTGCCGATGCCGTGCTCACCCGAGAGGGTGCCGCCCAGGAGCAGGGTGATGCGGAAGAGCCGCTCGACGGCCAAGGGGAACGCCGTCGGTGCGCCGTCGGTGAGGAAGTTCACGTGCAGGTTGCCGTCCCCGGCGTGGCCGTAGCAGGCCGAGCCCAGGCCCAGGTCCGCCGCGATCTCCTGCACGCCGAGCACCAGCTCCGGCAGCAGCGCTCGCGGAACGGCCACGTCCTCGCTGATCTTGTGCGCCCAGCGCTCCTTCAGGCGGCGGCTCACCTCGCGGCGAGCCTCCCAGGCGACGGCGGCGTCCCGCTCCCGCGTGCGCAGTTCGAAGCCCTCCGGTGAGCAGTTGGCGGCGGCCAGGCAGTCGAGCACCGACTGTCCGATCGCCTCGTCTCCGGCGAGCCCCTCGAGCTCGCACAAGAGCGCCCCACCGGCGGTCCCGGGGGGCGTGAAGTCATCGGTGCGGGCGGCGTCGAGACTGGGCCGGTCCAGCAGCTCCAGCGTCATGGGAAAAAAGCGCTTCTGCACGAGCACGGTGACCGCGCGCACGGCGTCGTGCACGGAGGGGAAGTACAGCACGAGCAGGCCCGGATCGTCGGGCTGCGGGACCAGCTTGAAGATCAACTTTGTGAAGACCGCCAGCGTGCCCTCGGAGCCCGTGAGCAGCGCGGTCAGGTCGTACCCGGACACGCCCTTGACCGGGCGGTGCCCCACGTCGAAGCGTTCCCCGCCCATGCGCACGACCTCCATCCCGAGCACGTACTCCCGCGTGACCCCATAGCGGAACGCCCGAGGTCCGCCGGCGTTCTCGGCCACGTTGCCGCCGAGGCTGCAGGTGGCGAGGCTCGCGGGGTCGGGCGGGTAGAAGACGCCCGCCTCCAGGGCGGCCGCCTGCAGGCGCTCGCAGGTCGCGCCGGGCTCGACCACGGCCAGCAGGTTCTCGGCGTCGAGCTCGAGGACGTGGTCCATGCGGTGGAGCGTGAGGACCACCCCGCCCTGCACGGGGACCGAGCCGCCGCTCTTGCCGGTGCCGGCGCCCCGGGGGGTCACGAAGAAGCGACGCTCGGCGGCCAGCCGCAGGAGCAGCTCGATCTGCAGTGGGTCCACCGGCGCGACCACCGCGTCCGGGACCGACGGCGCCTGTTCGCTCTCGTCCCGGGAGCAGGCCCGCACCAGCTCCGGGTCCCGGGAGACGACCTCGGGGCCCAGTTCGCGCAGCAACAGTTCGTGCAGGTCGATCATCTACAGTTTTCCCAGCCGCTCGACGGCCTGGGCCAGCCGCTCATCGGACACGGTGAGGGACGCGCGGAAGTACCCCTCGCCGTCGGCGCCGAAGAGCACGCCCGGGGTCACGAAGATCCCCGCGCGGTCCAGGAGGTGCTCGGTGAAGGACGCGCTGTCGAACCCTTCGGGCACGCGGCCCCACAGGAAGAACGTCCCGTCCGAGAGCCTGGCGTTGGCGCCCGTGCGGCCCAGGGCGGCGGCCAGGTCGGTCATGCGCCGGCGGTAGGTCTCGCGTTGGTGGGCGCCGAACTCGTCCACGAGGTTGGAAAGCGCCCAGGAGGCGGCGAGCTGGAGCGGCTTGAACTGGCCGGAGTCGGAGTTGGTCTTCATGACCTTCAGCGGGGCCAGGTTCTGCTCGGAGCCCGCGACGAAGGCCAGGCGCCAGCCGGTGATGTTGAACATCTTCGAGAGGCTGTGGAACTCGACCACGTGATCCAGCGCCCCGGGGAACTCCAAAAAGGAGTGGGGCCGCTCGGTGAACCAGATTTCTTCATAGGCGCAGTCGTGGACGATCAGGAGCCCATGCCGGCGGGCGAGATTCAAAGCCTTCTCCAAATATTCCTTCGGGGCGCCGACTCCCGTGGGATTGTTGGGATAATTCAGATACAACAGACGCGCTCTGTCCAGCACGTCCAAGGGAATCCGGTCCAGGTCGGGGAGAAAGCCGTGCGCCGCGTCCACGGGCAGGGAGTGGACCTCCCCCTCGGCCAGGCGCGTCATGGTGGCCGGGATGGGATAGGCCAGGGAGGGCACCAGATTCACGGTGCCCGCCCGGGTGTAGGCCATGAAGAGGTTGGCGATGCCCTCCTTGGAGCCGATCAACCCCACCGACTGGGTCTCGGGGTCCACCGTGGCACCGGTGCGACGACGCAGATAGTCACAACCGGCGGCCCGGAACTCGGCCGTGCCTTCGTAGGGGCTGTAGTTGTGCAGATCCGGCCGCGCCACGAGCTCGGCCAGCCTTCCCAGTAGCGGGGCGGGCGGCGGCGACACCGGATCCCCCACCCCGAACGAGATCACGTCCACGCCCGCGGCGCGCAGGCCCTTGAGTTTTTGGTCGATCCGGGCGAACAGGTACTCCGAGACGCAGTCCGTGCGCAGCATGCGGCACCTCCGGCGCCGGATGAAACCATCGGCCACGGTTTTTCGCAAGGGGGTTGTGGGTACCAGGTCGCGGGCCGGCCCGGGTTCGTCAAGAACATTCATGACTCAGCTGGCCTTCGGCCCCGATTCATGGTATTCAATCTCGCCGTGTCCGACACGACGAAACACCGCCTCAAGGAGCCCGTCATGAAGATCGTTCGTATTTCCTTGATATGTTCTCTCGCGCTGCTGGCGCTGGCCTGCAGCACGGCCCAGGTCCATCGCTCCGCCTACGTGCCGCTGCCACAGCCCTCCATGCGCTCGGGCGCCCCCTCCCAGGGTCGCAGCATGCTCACCGCCGGCGGCATGTTGCTCGCCGGCCAGCAACCGGTGGAGGACGTGACCGACATCACGGTGAACACGGAGACCGTGAGCCTCTCCACGGGGTCCGCCAACTGGGTGCCCCGCACGCAGATGAACCTCAACTGGCGCTATCGCTTCACCAAGAACTTCGACATGGGCATCGGCGGCGAGTGGGGCCTGGCCGCCGGCAAGCAGAAGACCTACAAGGACGACCTGGATCTCACGCCCAAGGGCAACGTCATCGGGGTGGGGCTCTCGTTCGGGTACAACTTCCAGATCAACCCGGAGTGGGCCATCGCCATCGCCGGCGAGTACCTCTCCTTCACGATCCCCTACGCGAGGCAGTTCGTCGACACCGATCTGATCACTCCGATCGGCGAGGTGGAGTACGACACCGAGACCATCGGCGTGTATTCCTTCTCCATCCTTCCCCGCATGGACATGGGGAACGCCACCGTGTTCGGCGGCGTGACCTTCCGCAACCACCCGACCGCGCCCAAGTTGGAGATGTACGCCAACGAGATCAGCGTCCTGGCCGACGACAACGTGGAAGCCGGTCCGGTCTATACCATCATTACACTGGGGGCCGAGTTTAAACTTAACCCGGTGCTGCGGCTGCTGGTCATGGCCTTCCAGCCGGTGACCACCTCCCCGGTAAAGTACTTCCCCATGTTTGGTCTTGGCTTTGCCTGGGACATGAGCGCCGCGCCGCCCCAGACGCGGCCGGTCCATCCCCACGACGCCCCCCCGCCCCTGCCCGACGCCCAGCCGGCCCACGAACCTCCGGCCTCCATCTGACAAATGCAGTTGTCAATCCGGCCGCGGGTGGTGTAAAGTGCCGCCCATGACACTGCCTCACCACATCCAGGAAAGCGTTGAATTCATTGCCAATAAAATTCCCGCGCGGCCGACCGTCGGCCTGATCCTTGGTTCGGGCCTGGGCGCCTTCGCCGAGACCCTCGAGGACCGCGTGATTTTACCCTACGGAGAAATCCCTCATTTCCCCGTCTCCCACGTGGCCGGTCACGCCGGCAACCTGGTGGTCGGCCGCCTGGGACCCCACACGGTGGCCGTGATGCAGGGGCGCGTTCATTTTTATGAAGGCCACCCGATGGAGACGGTGGTCTTCCCCGCCCGGGTGCTCGTGAAACTGGGCTGCGCCCGCCTCGTGATCACCAACGCCGCCGGCGGCCTGGCCCCCGGCCTCGCGCCCGGAGATCTGGCCCTGATCACGGATCATCTCAACATGCTGGGGACCAACCCCCTGCGCGGACCCAACTTCGAGGACCTGGGGCCGCGGTTCCCGGACATGTCCGATCTGTACGATTCCCGGCTGCGCGAGCACGCGAAGGCCGCCGCCGCCCGGCTGGGCGTGCCCCTCAAGGAGGGCGTCTACGCAGCCATGCTGGGCCCGAGCTACGAGACGCCCGCCGAGATCCGCATGATGGGGGTGCTGGGCGCCTCGATGGTGGGCATGTCCACGGTGCCCGAGGCCATCGCCGCCCATCACATGGGCGCCCGCGTGCTCGGGATCTCGTGCGTCTCGAACTTCGCTGCCGGGATCTCCCCGCAGCCGCTGTCGCACCGCGAGGTGCAGGAGACCGCCGACGCGATCTCGGCCACGTTCAAGGCGCTGGTCCGTGAGATCGTCGTGTCGCTGCCGGACTGAACCGAACCCACAATCTCCGTTTCCGAACTTCGGAATCCCAAGGAGCCTGCATGAAGACCGTCTACAAGTTCTCCGTCGTTCCCTCCCTGCCGCCGCAACTGGCCCGCCTCCAGGAGCTGGCCTACAACATGTGGTGGTGCTGGAACTTCGACGCCATCGAGTTGTTCATCCGTCTGGACCGCGACCTGTGGGAGGAGTGCGGGCACAACCCCGTGGCCATGCTCGGGCGCGTGTCCCAGGCCCGCCTGGAGAAGCTCTCCCGCGACGACGCCTACCTGCACAGCCTCAAGCGCGTGCTGGGCCGCTTCGACGGCGCCATGCAGTCCGGGCGCCCGTTCAAGCTGCCCCCCGAGTCCCAGGACCTGCTGGTGGCGTACTTCTCCCTCGAGTTCGGTCTGCACGAGTCCATTCCGATCTACTCCGGCGGCCTGGGCGTGCTCGCCGGTGACCACCTGAAGTCCGCCTCCGACGTCGGCCTGCCCCTGGTGGGCGTGTCGCTTTTGTACCGCGAGGGCTACTTCCGCCAGTACCTGAACCCCGACGGCTGGCAGCAGGAGACCTACCCCGACAACGACTTCCTCAACATGCCGCTGATCCCCCTCTACGACGAGAAGCACCAGCCGCTGATGATCGAGGTGGAAATGCCCGCGCGCATGGTGCAGGCGCGCCTGTGGAAGGTGCAGGTCGGCCGCACGCCGCTGATCCTGCTGGACACCAACGTGGACTCCAACAGCATCGAGGATCGCGAGATCACCGCCCAGCTCTACGGCGGCGACCTGGAGATGCGCCTGAAGCAGGAGCTGGTCCTGGGCATCGGCGGCGTCACCGCGCTCGAGCGCCTGGGCTATTTCCCGACCGTGTTCCACATGAACGAGGGCCACAGCGCCTTTCTGGGCCTCAAGCGCATCCAGACCCTCATCGAGCGTCAGAAGCTCACGTTCAACGAGGCCATGGAGGCCTGCTCGGCTGGCTCCGTGTTCACCACCCACACCCCCGTCCCCGCCGGCATCGACAAGTTCCCGCCGGCGCTGATGGACAAATATTTCTGGAAGTACCGCGACGCCGTGGGGATCTCGCGCGAGGAGTTCCTGGGCCTGGGCCGCGAGCACCCGGGGAACGTCGAGGAGCCGTTCTCGGTGGCCGTGCTCGCCCTGCGCCTGTCGGACCGCTACAACGGCGTGTCCATGCTCCACGGCGAGGTGTCGCGGCGCATGTGGAAGACCGTGTGGCCGGAGCTGCCCGAGAAGGAGATCCCCATCGCCCACGTGACCAACGGCATCCACAACAAGACCTGGACCTCCCACGAGCTGGCCAGCCTCTTCGAGCGGTATCTGGGACCGCGCTGGGCCGAGTTCTCCGAGGATCCCGAGGTGTGGCGCTACATCGACCAGATCCCGGACTCCGAGTTGTGGCGCACCCACGAAAGGCGCCGCGAGCGCCTTGTGGCCTTCGTGCGCCGGCGCATGCGGGCCCAGTTGATCAAGCGCGGGGCGCAGGAGCACGAGCTCCTGGCCGCCGACGAGACGCTGGATCCGGATATCCTGACCATCGGCTTCGCGCGCCGGTTCGCCACCTACAAGCGCGCGACGCTGATCTTCCACGACGTGGACCGCCTGATCCGCCTGGTCTCCAGTACCGACCGCCCCGTGCAGTTCATCTTCGCGGGCAAGGCTCACCCCCGTGACAACGAGGGCAAGGAGTTCATCCGGCGCATCGTTCACCACGTGCGGCGCGACGAGTTCATGCGGCGCGTGGTCTTCCTCGAGGACTACGACATGAACGTCGCCCGCTACATGCTCCAGGGCGTGGACGTGTGGCTGAACAACCCCCGGCGTCCCCTCGAGGCCTCGGGCACGTCGGGCATGAAGGCGGCGGCCAACGGCGCACAGAACCTGTCGATCCTGGACGGCTGGTGGGTGGAGGGCTACTCCCCGGACACCGGCTGGGCCATCGGCCGCGGCGAGGAGTACACCGACCTGAAGTACCAGGACGAGGTCGAGTCCCGCACGATCTACGACATCCTCGAGAAGGATCTGGTCCCGCTGTTCTATCAGCGCGGCCGCGACGGTCTCCCCCGCGGGTGGCTGGCCAAGATGAAGGCCACGTTTAAAAAACTCGCGCCGGTGTACAACACCAACCGCATGGTCGACGAGTACGCCCACAAGTTCTACATCCCGGCCACCGAGCGGTGGCACCGCATGAGCCAGGGCGGCTTCACGGGCGCCCGGGAGCTCACCGAGTGGAAGAAGCGCGTGGAGACCGCCTGGAAGGAGGTCCACGTGCTGGCCGCCGACACCGACGTCACCGAGGAGGTGAAGGTGGGTCAGAGCGTGCGCATCACGGTGCCCGTGCACCTGGGGCCGCTCACCCCCGACGACGTGCGGGTCCAGGTGCTCTTCGGCAAGGTCAACCCCGACGGCGACCTGGAGCAGCCCGAGATCCTGGATCTGAAGGACCACGCCATCGGCGCCGACGGCCGGGTGGTGTACACCGGGAACCTCGAGTGCCGCGCCTCGGGACTGCAGGGCTTCGCCGTGCGCGTGCTGCCCTGCCACGGCGCCCTGTCCTTCCTCCACGAGACCGGCCTGGTCCGCTGGGGCTGACCGGTTTCGTCACATATGCACGGGGCCGCCCGGTCCCAGGGGAATGCCCAGGTAGTACCAGACGAGCAGCAGGACCGTCCACGCCAGGAAAAAGAACACCGAGTAGGGCAGCATCATCGCAATGGTGGTGCCCACGCCGGCCTTGCGGTCGAACTTGTTCACGAAGGTCAGGATCAGGGCGTAATAACTCATCATGGGCGTGATGATGTTGGTGACCGAGTCGCCGATGCGAAACGCCGCCTGGGTCAGGGCGGGGTGGTAGCCCGAGAGCATGAACATGGGCACGAACACGGGAGCCATGATGGCCCACTTGGCCGACGCGGACCCCATGAAGAAGTTCATGACCGCGGAAAACACGATGAACAGCACCAGCAGGGCGGGTCCGGAGATGCCCGAGGCCTGGATCCCGGCGGCGCCGTGGATCGCCAGCAGCAGACCGAGGCGCGACTCCTGGAACCAGGCGATGAACTGGGCGGCGAAGAACACCAGCACCACGTAGGGGGCGATGTCCCGGATGGCCTGGGTGATCAGGGTCACCACGTCCTTGTCCGAACGGATCTTTCCGGTGGTCAGGCCGTATACCAGGCCGGGAAGACTGAAGAACAGAAAGATCCCGGTGATCAGTCCTTCGAAGAAGGGGCCGTCGAGCACGCTCCCGGAGCCACGCAGGACCGCGCCCTCGGGTACCGTGAGCCCGACGAAGGCGGCCACGAGCAGCGCCAGGGTGATCAGGGCTGCACGCAACCCGCGGCGCTCCATGGCCGTGAGCGCCGTGGGAGCCTCGTGCTCCTCCTGATAGGCACCCAGCCTCGGCTCCACGATGCGCTCGGTGACCCAGGTCCCCACGAGGACGATCATGAAGGCGCTGGCCACCATGAAATAATAATTGGCGGCCGGGCCGACGGAGAGATCCGGCTGCACGATCTGTGCCGCCGACTCCGAGAGCCCGGACAGGATCGGGTCGATCGAGCCGATCAGGAAATTGGCACCGAAGCCCCCGGAGACCCCGGCGAAGGCCGCCGCGATGCCCGCCACGGGGTGGCGGCGAAAGGCCATGAACACCAGCGCGCCCAGCGGGATCAGCACGACGTAGCCCACCGAGGAGGCGAGGTGGCTGAGGATCCCGGCCGCGATGATGAACGAGGTGACCAGCCGCCGCGGGGCCTTGAGGATGGTCTGTTTGATCAGGGCCTCGATGAGCCCGGTGCCCTCGGCGATGCCCAGGCCGATGACCGACACCAACACGATCCCGAAGGGTGGGAAGGCGATGAAGTTGTCCTCGAGACTGACATAGAGATAGCGCAGTCCCTCGAAGCCCAGCAGGTTCCGGGGCACGATGAGCTCGCCGGTGGAAGGGTGGACCGCGTTCGCCCCCAGCGCGGCGGCGAGGGCCGAGGCGACCAGGACCACCAGACCGAGGATGGCGAACAGGGTCGCCGGGTGCGGCAGGGCGTTGCCCACGCGTTCAATGAGGTTCAATGCTCGGGTGAAGAATTTCGGGCGGGTCGGAGGGGAGTCGGTCATGGTTCTCCAAGGATCATATGCCGTTGAACCGGCGAATATCGTTTCTATTCACGGGTCGGTTGAATAATCTACTGATTTTGTGGGGATTGGCCCGGGGTTCCCGGGATTTCCTCCTTGACCCGGGAGATTTCACCGGTAACATCGGGGGGCGCGCGTGTGAGGGGAGCCCTCGGTCCGCCATCCCGCCGCGGGAGCATTTCATGGACCCCCAGAAACTTCGCTGCTTCCAGGACCTGCTCGCCGGGCTCTCCCGGCGGGATCCGGCGTCCACCCTCCAGGCGCTCTCCGGGTTGCTCGCCGATCCCGAAAACCCCGACACACCGGCGGTGCCCCGTTCGCGGCGCCAGGGTCGGCACCGGCAGTGGGTGGCGTCCCTGGGCTTCAGTTCCCTCACGGGGATCACGCTCCCGGGACCGCCGAAGGTGGTCCCTTTGCGGATGCCCCTGGGGCTCTCCCTGGAATATTTGTTCAAAAACTATGGAATCCACCTGATGCTGTTTCCCATGGACTTCGCGCCGGACTCCGGGGAACACCACGCCGGCGCCGCCCCGGACTCGGGCGGGTTCCCCGCCACGCCCTCGGCCCTCGCCCTCGGATTCCAGGTGGGCGTGCTGCGTCTGGACGGGGATCACCCGGTCACCGTCGGGTTGGAGGTGCGCTTCATTCCAACGAAGGCCAACGACCGGGCCGACGCCGCTCCGGGGAACAGCCGCCGGCCCCGGTTCCCCGGCACCTGGCAGATCGGCGGCTTCGCGGGGTATCACTTCCCGTTGGTGGATTTCAATTGACGTCGCCGGCACCTCCAGAGGCCACAACGTGCATGAAAGATCCGCTCGCCACCCTGAAGGGCGCGCGGGCACTGGTGATTTACCGGTTTCCCTTTGGCGCCGTGACCGTATTTACCTGGCTGGGCCTGCTGGCAAACCTGGTTCTGGCAGCCGCTCCGGCAACCGTTATCCCCCCTTTGCTGAGGATACTGAAGAGCCCGTTGTACACGGCGTCGATCACGGTCGGGATTCTGGCCGCGGGACTTCTGCTGCACGTGCTGTCGCTCATTCGGCGACGGCGAGCCGCGGCGGAGGCGCTCGAGTTTTTGGAAAAGCAGAGGGGATGGAACCTGACGGTCCAAACGGGGAACGAGATCAATCGCGTCACCCTGTCGAGAGAGCTCGACGACGCCAAGGTGAGCCTCGAACTCTGGCACCTTTTTCCCAACCAACGCAATGACTCCGTCCATTTCTCCTGGTTGAAGGTCACGCCGACGAGGAAATTCTCCGATTCCTTGACGGTGATTCCGTTGCTTCGGATCTCTCGACTGAAGAAGCTCTGGAGCGGGCTCAACCAGTACGACGATGACCGCAGGTTGAATTATGTGGTGCTCGTCGAGCACGGGATCCTGGACGTCCGGGAAGAGAGCGACATGCGCGAACGGGAAAGCCTTTTCCTGAACGCGCTCGAGCGTGCCCAAGCCTGGGAAAAGGCGCCCGGAACCTCGGGGAGTTTTTTCTTCGATGGGGAGTCCGACGAGGTGGCCAGGCTGGCGTCGTCTGGAGCGGAGTCGATTTTTTCCGGTCTCGAGCGCAGGGACGCCATGCTGATCGGGGGAAGTCTCCACAGCCTGCAGCGTGGGCTGTGGATGGATGCCGACGGTCTGGAACGCGAGTTGGACGAACTGGGCAGCATCGCAGCCGCTATGCCTCGCCTCTCGGGAAGCCCCGATCCCATCCCTGAAGGCAAGACCGCTGGTCTCGAACGGGAAAAACCCGGCGACTGGCGCAGAAGGGTCACAGAGCAAAATTCTCCTTGGGATTACTTCGTGGACCTGATCATTTGTGGTGAGGATCCCGCGCAGATCGGAGAGATTACCCAGGAACTCGTCCGGTTGAAGCGCATGAAGCGGGACGAGAAGCCGATCCCGACGCTGCTTCGACTCACGGACAGAATCGATTCGCTGCCCCAGGGTGATCCGCTGCGCCTGGCGCTCGAGTCGGCCAGAAACCAACTGGAGCCACCTGTGACCGCCTGGCGTCTGGCTGTTGCGGGCCTGCTTCCCTCCTGGCAACGTCGCGCGACGCTCTTCGTATTGTTATGTCTGGTCGTCACCCTCGGGTTGATGGAACTGTTTCATTCTCCATTGAATCTGGAAAATCCAAGGGAATTGACACGAGCGGATTGGGTTTTCGGGCTGTTTTCCTATGGCTATCTGGTGGTGGTTCTCTGCTTCCGGATCCTTCTGCCGGCGACGACCCACCAGCGCAGTTCGGTGGTTCGCCGTCGACCGGTCCTGCTGCTGCCCATCGCGTCCTGGAGTGAGTGGGCCTTCACGGGGTGGAATGTTACCTGGATGCTGCTGCTGTTCGTCGTTCCGGCGGTCCATTTCGGGGTCCGGGGGAGTGCGATGGGGGTGGTGGGGCTCGTTTTTCCGATGGTGCTCTATTGGATCGTCACGCCGGCCATCGTCCCGACCGTGATACTGGTCAGCCGATGGAGACTGACGCGCAAAGGGTTGGTCCCGGTTTGTAAAGGAGCGTCGCGGATTCCACGCCAGGAACTCAATCCCTTGAATCTGGAAATGCTCGAATCCAGAAGTTCGTTCAGGGGCGGCCGGCACGCGGGACCGGGTCGGAACACCTATGAGCTTCGCCTGATTCTGAACGATGGTCAGTTCGTCACGCTGGCGGAGTTCGATGCCTTCGAACCCGACGCCGCGCAGAACCTGTTGCTGGGTCTCAAGCAATGGTTCTCGATGTATGGCCAGATCCAATGAGCGTGGTTCTCAGATACCTTGGCCAGGCTGCCTTCGCAATCACGGTCTTCTTGACAACTGTCTGACCCTCGGGGATAGTGCCCTCCTGAGGCCGAAACGTATTTGGCAGTTCCCGTACCCGTAGAGGGATTGAATGATGAGATTCTTTACGCTCTTCCTTTTCGCCGCCCTGGGGCTCACCGCCTGCTGGAACACCCGTCCTGGGAGCGTCCGCTCCGCGTCCGACACGTCCATCGTGACGATCACGGCCGGCAAGGTGCTCATCCCCAGCGGGTGGGTGATCGCCTCGTACATCATCGATCCGCAGGCCCAAAGCTGCTGGTTCCACATGGGGGAGGCGCCGGCGCCGCTGCCCTGCGAGCGGCTGGCGGGTTTCCCCGCCGCCGCCCGGTACCTCACCTGGCTGCCGCAGCACCCCGCGGCTCCGCCCGCGACGTCCGTCCCCGAACCGCCCCCGGCCGACGATCCCGCCGACTCCGGAGAGTCGGGCAGCGTCGAGCCGCCCCCCGCCCCCATGCGCGGCGGCGCGGCGGCCGCCGGGGATCTGTAGCGTCTACGCGAGGCCCAGCCAGGCGGCGAAGCGGATCAGTTTCACCACCGGGATCATGAGTTTCGGGGCCGTGTGGCGCGCCGGTCGGCATCGTATGCAATATTCTATATGATTGACCGCCCGCTCCACGGTCATCATCAGGGGCTTCGACGGTCCCTTCGCCATCTTGGTGTCCACGAAACCGAAGCGCACGTTGGTGACCGCGACGCCGCGCTTCCTGGCCGCGCGCCCCAGCCCGGCGAGGTACGCCGAGAACCCCGCCTTGGAGGCGTAGTAGCCGATGGCGTCGGGGAGCCGCAGTTCGTCGGCCAGGCTGGAGAGGCCGACGAAGTGGCCGGCCCCGCGGGCGACCATGGGCGGGATCACGGTCGCGGCGGTGCGCACCATCCCGAGCAGGTTGACCTCGAAGGTGTGGGGCTCCGCGGAGAGATCGGCGAGATCCAGCTCCTGCCCGGTGCCGGCGCAGTAGACCACCAGGTCGGGGATCCCGCGCGCGGCCAGCCCGGACAGGATCTGCGGATAGTCGGGCGCGGCCACGTCCGCCACGTGATGTTCGTAGGCCTCATGGGCGAGGGAGGCCGGGGAGCGGGAGAGGCCGGTGACCGTCCAGCCGTTCTTCAGGAGCCGGCGGGTGAGGCCCAGGCCGATGCCGTCGGTGTTGCCGATGATCCAGGCGGTGCGGGACAAGAGGCGCCTTTCTGCCAGCGTCGCGCGGCGCCGGCCGGTCCCGGTCATACCAGAATGCAACCGGTCCTGTCCAGCGAAAATGCGGATGACAACGCAGGGACGCCCGTGTATGCTCACGGGATCACGGCGACGGCGGACCCCGATCGTTCCCGGCGGCAGGAGGCGAACATGGCTTACAAACTTCGCAAGGCTCGCATCATCCAGGTCTTCGGCATCCGCGACGAGATGATCATGGAGCTGGCCGACGAGAAGGACGATCGGTGGATGATTGAGCTCACCGGCGTCGTGGGTTTTTCCTATCAGCGGCACGTGGAGGGCGTGGTGGCCGTTCAGGTCAGTGACGTTGACGATCCGCCCGGCGCCTACGCCGTGAGCCTGGCCGTGCGCCTGCAGAGCACGGAGATCCGCAACTTCCCGTCGGTCTATCTCATGAAGGAACCCCTGGGCTCCGAGGTCGTGTTCTCGGCAGTGGCCGCGAGCGTAGCCTGGAAAAAGGTTTGACCATGGGCGGCTTGCACATCTGTTTGACCCGGTCCATACTGCGTCCGGGAAAGGAAAAAACCATGAAAAAACTTCTCATTTGTTCCCTTTTGACCCTCGCCGCGCTCGTCGCCTGTGACGACGACGAATCGTCCAACAACGCGAACAACATCAACAACGTCAACAACGTCAACAACGCGAACAACCAGACGGCCTGCCAGACGATGTGCGCGGCGCTGATGGCCTGCGAGACGATCACCGACAAGGAGACGGTCTTCGGCGCGACCGTGGATTCCTGCGTGACGAAGTGCGACGGGACCCTGGAGCCGTATGTCAAGACCTGCCTGCTGGCGGCCACCGACTGTACCGGCTACGAAGAATGCATGCGTTGCCAGACCTTCGACGACGTCGGGTTCTGCGACGGCGCCTGCGACCTGCTGGTCACCGACTGCGGCGGCGAGGATCTGTCCCAGTGCTCCATCGACTGCGAGATGTACGGCTCCGGCGCGGCCGGATGCTTCCGCGGCGCCGGCCGGCTGTGCTGGGAGGACGCCGTCGAGACCGGGCTGTGCGCGGACTTCGCCGGCTGCCCGACGATCCATTGAGCTCCCAACCGGAGGTGTCGGATGCGCTGTGGCTGGCTCCTGTGGGTTGCGCTGGGCCTGGCGCTCTGGGCCTGCGACGACCCAAAAGTCAAGGAAAACAGTAACCTTCCCGTCGTGGGTGACGAGGGCGGGTCCTGTCACCCGGACGGCACCTGCAACCGGGAGGATCTGGTCTGCCTCGAGGACGTCTGCACGGCGGTGGTCGATCCCTGTGCGGACGTGGACTGCGGTCCCGCCGCGCAGTGCCGGCCTTCGCCCTTTGAGCCCGGGGGCCACGAGTGCGTGTGCGTGGCGGGGGCGTTCACCGACCTCGCGGGGGCCTGCACGCTAGGAGATCCGTTGACGCAGCGGGAGTTCTTCGCCCAGGAGCTCCCGGTCGAGCTCGAGACGCGATATTATTACATGTACGTCCCCTCCGGGTACGCCCACGACGCCCCCGCGGCCCTGCTCATGGATCTGCACGGCACCGCGGGGGACAACCCGGAATTGGCCTACGGGCTCGACGCGGCGAAGGACGCGGCAGAAGCTCACGGCTTCGTGCTGGTGCGGCCCCGCTCCCGGAGCGCCTCCGAGGACGGCTGGGTGGTCTATCGCTGGGACCAGAACCAGGGGGACACGGAGCGCAACCACGAGTTCCTCGCCGCCCTCGTGATCGAGGTGTCGGGCCGGGTGCGCCTGGATCCGGAGCGCCTGTACCTGATGGGCTTCTCGTCGGGCACCAACCAGACCTCGCGGGCGCTGGCGGATGCAGCGACGCCTTTTACCGGCTTCGGCTTCGTGGGCGGCGGGACGTGGATCACGAACCGGATGCAGGACCGGGGTCGCGTGTATCTGGCCACGGGCTTTCGCGACTACATGCGGACCTATCACTACCAGTTGGTGAGCCGCCTCGCCGCCGCCGGCTTCCCGTCCGAGCGCATCTTCGACCGTCAACTCGACGCCGGCCACGAGCTCTACGGCTTCTTCTATCCCGAGATGTTCGAGTGGTTCGACGCGGGGAAGCGGCCCGGGGCCGGAGAGACGGCCGAGGGCTGGACCCGCGAGACGTTCCCGGCTGCCTATTCGTTGACCGCCCTTGTCGAGGCGCCCGACGGCGTTCTCTTCACCGGAGGGACCGAAAACGGCCTGTTCCTGCGCCTGGCCCCGGACACCTGGGAGGCCGTGCCCGTCGCCGGGACCTCGGCCTTCCCCGGTCGCGCGCTCGCCGATCTGTGCTTCACCGCGGACGGCACCGGCCTGGGCTTCGGGGAGGGTCAGTTCGTCCGCAGCCCCGACGCCGGCGAGACCTGGGAGCACCGGCCGAAGATCGGCGAGGTGGACGGCCCGTTCTTCGGCTACCAGTTCCTCAACGGCGCCGCCTGCGCCGGGCCGGCCGCGGTGGCCACCGGCTACTGGCAGGGTGCCCGCAGCGTCGACGGCGGTCTCACTTTTGGCGACGTGGCCTTCGACGCGGAATACGGGCAGCGGGCGCAGGGTGCGGTGGTGGCGGCCGCGCCCTGGGGCACCTGGCTCGCGGGCGGGTACTGGCAGTACCTGGGGCGCTCGACGGACGGCGTCGTCTTCACCCCGTCCGCGGTGCCCGTCGGGGCGCCCGCCGAGTGGTACTACGACGTGGCCTGGGTCCGCGAGGGCCGCTGGATCGCGGTGGGCGACTTCGGCACCATCCTCGCGTCGGATGACGACGGCGCCACCTGGGCCTGCGTGGTCTGCGACGGCATCGGCGAGAACCTGTACGCCGTGGCCTTCGCCGGTGATCGCGGGCTGGCGGTGGGGCAGCACGGGGCCGCGTGGCTCACTCTGGACGGCGGTCTCACCTGGCAGGACGTCCGGACCGGCCTCGATGCCTTTTTGGGCGACGCGCTGTGGCTCTCGGACACCGAGGTCCTGGTCGTCGGCGAGGCGGGCACGGTGCTGCGAAGGACGCTGGATTAGGGGGACCCGGTCGAAATCTGAACCTGAGGGGAGAATTGTCATGAAAACCTACCTGAAAACTGGAGTGACCATTCTGTTTGCGGCCCTGGTGATCCCGGCGTGCGCGGGGTCCGGGAGCTCGAAACCAGGTCTGCCCAAAGCCGCCGCGGGTCCTGCCGCGGGTCCGGTGGACCCGCTGGCGGCGCCGGTCCTCGAGTTGGGCGAGCTCACTATGGACACGCTCGGGGTCGACGCCCCGTCCCTCTCGGGGTTCCCCGCGATCTCGGCCGACGGCGCCAGGATCCTGGAGTTGGAGCGCCGCTTCTGCTACGCCCGTTTCACGGACGCCGCCGAGGAGGAGGAGCCGTTCACCGAGCTGCACGTCGTGGTGCGCGCGCTGCCCGATCGCAAGGAGATCAGCCGCTTCCACATCCTCACCGAGGAGGAGGTGCGACAGGCCCACCGGGATGCGAAGGACCCGGAGTGCCTGCAGGACCAGGCCGTGGATCCGGAGGAACCCTACGGGAGCCAGGATCCGGACTCGTGCGAGCGGATCCCGGAGCGCGTCGAGGCCGCGTTGGGGCGTCTGCGCCCGTTGCTGCAGAAACGCCTGGACGAGGTGGGGTCGCAGGCCCGCGCGCTGGGGGCGGCACGCCTGGATCGGATGTTCGAGGCCGGCGAGGACGCGAAGGACCACGAGGTGGTCTACGAGGCAAAGGACGTGGACCACCGAACCCGCGTCCGGATCCTACGCGTGGCCGACCGACGGACCCTCGCCGAGACGACGCTGGCCTGCGAGGGTCTGCCCGAGACCTCCTGCGCGCTCTCGGCCGAGGTGGAGGTGTACTTCAGCGCGACCCACCGCCTGGCGTGGATCCACGCCACCGAGCGCGACGCCGAGGACGGCCGCTCCCGCGGGGAGCTCTACCAGGTGCTGCGCCTGTCGGTGAGATGATGGGGATGGTTCAGGCGTGCCGTTCGGTCATTGCCCGAGCACCGGCCAGGGGGAGGGGTTGGTGGCGGTGTTGCCTTGGCCCAACTGGCCGAACCAGTTGGCGCCCCAGCAGTAGGCCTTGAAGGTGCCACCAACATTGATGATGCCGCAGGTGTGGTCCCCCCCGCCCCCCAGCATCATGAAATCTCCGATCGTCAATGGCACGGGGCTGCCCACCGGCTGGGTGTGGTCGACGCCGATCTGGCCGTGGACGTTGCGGCCCCAGCAGGACACCGATCCGATGGCGTCCGTGATCACGCAGGTGTGATTGGCGCCGGCCCAGATCTGGAACGCCTGGAGATCCCCGACCTGCTGGGGGAAGTTGGAGCCGGATCCTCCCATGCCGAGCTGGCTTTCGGTGTTGGCGCCCCAGCACCACACGCTGCTCCCCTCCGCGATGGCGCAGGTGTGTCGTTCCCCGCAGGCGACCTTCTGAACGAAGGTCAGATCCGTGATGGCCGTGGGTTGTTCGATCACGTCCGTCCAATCCGCGTTTCCGATCTGGCCCTCGGTGTTGTCGCCCCAGCAGAACAGTTCCCCCTGCCCGGCCGTCTCCTCCTGGATCGCGCAGGTGTGGTGGTAGCCCGCCGAGAGCGAGGTGACATTGTAAATGCTGGTGACTTCGGTCGGGCTGGGGACGAGGGTCCCCGCGCCGGGCAACCCGAGCTGGCCGCGCAGGTTGCTGCCCCAGCAGAACACCTTGCCGTCGGTGCGCAGGGCGCAGGTGTGTTCCCGGCCCGCGACCACGTCCGAGTAGGTGTTCGTCCCGCCGACATTCACGGGCGCCGAGTCGTTGCCGGCCGAGCCGGTGCCGAGCTGGCCGTGGGAGTTGGCGCCCCAACACACGAGGTGACCGTACATACCCGCGTTATCGGAGACCATGCAGGTGTGGGCACCCCCGGCGGCCAGAGCAGAGGTTCCAAGCTCTATACCATTGAAATCGATTTTTTGGCCCGGGGTGGGGCGGTACATGAAAGAGGTGTTGGTGCCGAGTTGTCCATGATCGTTGTACCCCCAGCAGTAGACGCCTTCGGACGAGCCGGCGCAGGTGTGGGATTCGCCGGCGACGATCACGTTCGGCGGCGACATGCCGGAGGTGTAGGTACATCCCGAAAAGATGAATTTGCAGGACGGGCCGTCACAATCGAGCGCGCCGCCGGGCGTGAAGCCGAAGTCCTCGCACAGCAGGTTGTTGAGGTTGTCCCCGTCGCACTCTTCCTCGCCTTCGATCAGCCCGTTTCCGCAGGAGCCTCCCGTACAGATCGGGAGCGAGGCGCAGTCGGCGTCGGCGCAGTCGGTATCACCGTCCCCGTCGTCGTCCATCAGGTTGTCGCAGATCTCTCCCCCGCCGACGCACTGGGTGGTGTCGAAATCGGCGCAATCCTCTTTACAATACAATTGGCCCTCAATAAAGCCCCGGCCCAGGCTCTCGCAGGTTTGGCCGCCGAGATCCTCGCCGTCGCAGAGCTCGGTCTCGGACCGGAGCCCGTCCCCGCAGACGGGTGCGTCGGAGCATTCGGAAGTGTCGAAACTGCAATCGGCGGTGCACTGCAGCCAACCTCCCGCGAAATCCAGGTCCAGACAGGTGAGGCCGTTGAGGTTTTCCTCGTCGCAGGACTCGCCGCCGGTCACCACGCCGTCGCCGCAGACGGCGTTGTTGGTGTTGTTCGCGTTGTTGACGTTGTTGACGTTGTTGGCCGGTCGGTCCTTGACCTCGACGAGGAGGGAGCAGGCGGAGAGGACGCCGAGACAGGAGATGATAAGCAAATTATTAACGGTACGCATGGAGAGCCTCCGAAATCATTTACGGACCACGTGAAACCCGAAGTTGAAGTACCGGATGTTCGGCATGCCCACGCCACGGTCGTTCAGGGCGCAGGAGGGAGAGGAATTCTCCCAGCTGCCGCCACGCCCCACGCGGCCGCCGCCCGGGCCAGGGACGCCCGGGCCCCGGTAATTCGTCAGGTCTCCGGTCGGGAAAGAATCCTGCTTCCAGTCCCAGATCCACTCCCACACGTTCCCGGAGAGGTCGTAGATGCCCAGCTCGTTGGCGCACCTCGAACCCACCGGGTTGGTCCGCTCGGTCATCGTGCGGCCCGGCTCGCTGGAATAGAAGCCGAACACCGCACAGTCCCCGATGGTGTTGGTGCCGGAGTGCCCCGCGAACAGTTTCATGAAACCGTCCGTGTTCACGTTGCCCGGGTCCGCCGTGTCTCCGCCCATCGCCGCCCACAGCCACTCCATCTCCGTGGGCAGCCGGTACCCGTTCGCCCCCCAGTCCGCCGTCACCGCGTTCCAGTTGACGTCGTCCGCGGTCGGGATCTGCGCGTAGGTCAGGGTCTGGAAGTTCACGCCGGAGATCGAGTACACCGGCGTCAACCCCTCCTGCAGGCTCAGTTTGTTGCAAAAAGCGATCGCGTCGTACCAGCTCACCATCTGCACCGGGTCTCCCGGACCGCTCGAGCGGCTCACATCGCTGGGGTCGGGCCACCCCGTCACCGAGGTCCAGTGGGTCCGCGTGATCTCGTACTGGCTCATGTAAAACGACGAGACCGTGCTCAGGTTCGAAGGATCCGTGTCCCGCAGGAAGGTCCCCCCGGGGACGTACACCAGGTTTCCGATGAACGTGGAGGAGAGGTTGTGCGTGCACCCGCTGACGATGTATTGGCAGTCCGTTCCGCAGGTCAGGGTACCGCCTCCGGCAAAGCCCATGGTGAAACAGTCTTTCCCGTTGAGGTTGGCGCCTTCGCAGCTCTCCTCGGGCGTTTCGATGATCCCGTTGCCGCAGACTCCGTTGCCGATGCAGCCGGAGACATCGAACTGGCAGGTGAACTGGAAGCAATTCAGGGTGCCGCCCATGTATCCAAGGGAGATGCAATCCTCGCCGTCGAAGTTGGCGCCGTCGCACTGCTCGCCGCTGGGGTAGTTGACGGTCCCATCACCGCAGGTCCCCATCGAGCAGCCCGGATGGCCCATGCAGCCGGAGTCCCAGCAATCGATGCTGCCGTCGCCGTCGTCATCAACGCCATTGTTGCAGATCTCGTTATCGATCATGCACATGGGCTCGTTGGCGCATTCGGGATCTTCGCAGTCGATCATGCCGTCGCCGTCGTTGTCGTTGTCGTCGTGGCAATCGAATTCTTCGGCTCCACAATGATCTTCGTTCAGGCAGTCCGGGTCTGCGCAGTCGGTCTTGCCGTCGTTGTCGTTGTCGGCGCCGTCGTCGCAGATGGTCTCGGTCTCGGCCCCTTCACACTGCGAGGTGTTGAAGGTGCAGTCATCGGCGCAGCGCAGGTCGCCCTCGACGAATCCCAGGCCCAGGCTTTCGCAGGTGAAGCCGTTGAGGTTTTCGCCGTCGCAGGCTTCGCCGGCGTCGATGTAGCCGTTGCCGCAGAAGCCGCCGGCACATTCGGAGACGTCGAACTGGCACTCTCCGTTGCACGCCAGGAGGCCTCCCGTGTACCCGAGGGTCACACAGGTGGCGCCGCCGAGTTGTTCGTCGTCGCACGCCTCGCCCTCCTCGAGGATCCCGTTGCCGCAGACGCTTCCGCCGCAGCCGGAGGTGTCGAAGGTGCAATTGGCGTTGCAGGTGAGGACGCCGCCATCGGTGGGGTCGAAGCCCAGGGACCCACAGGTCTGATCACCGAGGTCTTCCTCGTCGCACGCCTCGGTGCCGTTCTTCACGCCGTCACCGCAGGTGCCATTTCCGTTGTTGGTCGGTTTGTCCTTGACCTCGACCAGGAGCGTGCAGGCGGAGAGGACGCTGAAAATGGAGACAATGAATAAATTAGAAAGGGTGCGCATGGGGGACCTCCGCCCTTAGAATCCCAGGGAAAGGGTCAACTGGCAACCGTCGGGGCCGCAGGAGGGGAAGACGTGCCAGCCGGTGGTGTCCGCGGGGCCCTTCGGGGCGCGGTCGCCGCGGGTGAGGAAGAGGGTCACGCCCAGGGCGGCGGCCGACACGATCGTGGCGCCCAAAGCGAGATCGGTGTAGAGCCGGAAGTCCTCGAGCTTTGAGCGGTCCTCGGGGTCCCAGTCAGCCTCCCACTGCTTCTGGAGGTCCAGCGTGGTGAGGCCGAGCACCACCGTGGCGCCGGTGAACAGGACGGTGGCGCCCACGCCGGTCCAGAACCACCAGCGGGAGGTGAGGCCGCCGGCGGGGGAGGGGGTGGTCCCCGGGGTCTCGCGTCGGGACTTGGCGTCGGCGTCGGCCTTGGCCTTGGCGTCGGCGTCGGCTTTGGCCTTGGCGTCGGCTTTGGCCTTGGCGTCGGCGTCGGCTTTGGCCTTGGCGTCGGCTTTGGCCTTGGCGTCGGCGTCGGCTTTGGCCTTGGCGTCGGCTTTGGCCTTGGCGACGGCGTCGGCCTTGGCCTTGGCTTCGGCGTCGGCCCTGGCCTTGGCGTCCGCGGCGGCCTTCTCGGCGGCCTCGATGCGCTTCTGGGCGTCGGCGTGGAGCGGCTTGGCCTCGTCCGAGGCGTCGGCGACCACCCACTGGAACTGCTCCAGCGCGAGGGCGACCTTGCCGAGCTGCTCGTAGGAGATGGCGAGGCGGTAGCGGGCCATGACGGAGTAGGGGACGAGCCCGATGACGCAGCGGAACGAGGCGGCGGCCTTGTCGTACTGTTTCATGTTGAAGTACGTGTTGCCCATGTTGAAGTAGCGGCGGGCCTCGTTCTTGTTGTCCTCGAGGCTGGCGGTGGGCTTGGGGCAGACGATCTCCTGGGCGCGGGCGGGGGAGGCGGCGATCAGGAGCAACGGGATCAGAAGCGAGACGGTGAGTTTCATGTTCCTTCCTCGGGTGGTCGAACTGCCTGTAATGTGGCAGAAAATACCCTGAAAAACAAGGACTTTCTTGTGTTTTAACCGGGCGGGTGGGGACCAGCGCCAGGACAGTTCATTTCATGGGCGGGACCGGATCCCCGTCTTCCTCCCCGTCCTCGTCCATGTCGCCCTTCATGTCGCCCTTCATGTCGCCCTTCATGGGCGGCGGGTTCATGGGCGGGGCCGGCTTGGGCGGCGCGACGCGCACCTCGATGGGCGGCGGCGCGGCCGGCGGCGCCACCGTGCCCAGGGACTCGTTCGCGGGGCGGATGTTCCGGTAGCCGTCCGGGGGCAGCGGCGCGGGCGGATGATCGCGCACGTCGATGTCGGGCTGGACCGGTTGCTTCATGTCCGGCTCGTCCACCGGTGGCATGGGCTGGTCGGGGCCGGGGTCGCCGGCCTCCCGGGGCTCGGGCTTCTCGTTCACCGGTTTTTCCGTGGTGCACGCCCCCTGGGCGCCGAAGAGCGTGGCGACGGCCACCAGACCGGCGGCGGCCAGCCGGTGGCGGGTGTGCCGGGCGGGCTCCTGGCGCGCGGGATCCTGCCCATCCAAATAGGTGGGCTCGTGGATCTGGCCGGCCGGGCCGTGGACGTGGATTCGGTAGCAGAAGCCGGGAACCACGAGGTAGTCGCCGTCGAGGAGCACCACCGGCTTTCCCTCGGGGACCTCCACCCGGCGGCCGCCGCGGTGCACCTGGGCCCAGCCGACGCTGCCGGAGGGGCGATGAAAGATCAGCCGCTCGTCGGCGCTGACCCACAACTGGCCGTGTCCGGGGGTCTCCTGGTGCCATTCGATCTCGCCGCCGGGCAGGATCGACAGGGCCGGCTCGGCGCCGGAGAGGGCGACGCAGCGCAGGTAGCGCAGGCTCTCGTGGGCGGGGTAGCAGTTCTCGAGGCAGAGGGCGATGGGTCCCGGCATGATGGTGTCTCCTTCCGACAGGAACAGGAAAGCACCGAACCCGAGTCCGTGCAATGGTTTTTTAGCGGCCCATGAAAGGATACTCGAAGGAGGTGGCCGGGACGAAGGTCTCCTTGATCGTGCGCGGGGAGATCCAGCGCATCAGGTTGAAGGGCCCGCCGGCCTTGTCGTTGGTGCCCGAGCCCCGCGCGCCGCCGAAGGGCTGCAGGCCCACCATCGCGCCGGTGGGCTTGTCGTTGAGGTAGAAGTTGCCCGCGGCGTAGCGCAGGATCTGGCAGGCCCGCACGAAGGCGTAGCGATCCCGGGAGAACACGGCGCCGGTGAGCCCGTACGGGCTGGTCCGGTCGCAGATCTGGAGGGTCTCCTCGTAAGCGGCGTCCTCGTAGACGAACACGGACAGGATCGGCCCGAAGAACTCCTCCTGCATCAGGAACGAGCGCGGGTCCGAGACCTCGAGGACGGTGGGCTCCACGAACCAGCCCACCGCGTCGCTGGCGCCGCCGCCGAAGATCAGGCGGTTGCCGGCGTCGGCCCTGGCTTTGGCGATCACGGCCGTGAGGTTCCTGTACGAGGTCGCGTCGATCACCGCGTTCATGAAGTGGGAGAGGTCGCGCACGTCCCCCACGGAGACCCGGGAGAGCTGGGCGACCAGGGACTCGCGCACGTCCGGCCACAGGCTGCGCGGCACGTAGGCCCGGGAGGCGGCAGAGCACTTCTGCCCCTGGTACTCGAAGGCGCCGCGCACCAGGGCGGTGGCGACCTCGACGGGGTCGGCCGAGGCGTGGACGAACACGAAGTCCTTGCCGCCGGTCTCGCCCACCAGGCGCGGATAGGAGCGGTAGCGGTCGAGGTTGGCGGCCACCTGCCGCCACAGCGTGTTGAACGTGCCGTTGGAGCCGGTGAAATGAATGCCGGCGAGCTCCGGGCGGGCCAGGGCGACGCGGCCCAGGCGGGCGCCGGCCGAGGGCACGAAGTTGACCACCCCCGGGGGCATCCCCGCCTCCTGCAGGACGCGCATGAGGTGATAGTTGCTCAGCACGGCGGTGGTGGCCGGCTTCCACACGACGGTGTTCCCCATGAGGACCGGGGAGTTGGTCAGGTTGCTGGCGATGGAGGTGAAGTTGAACGGCGAGATCGCCAGCACGAAGCCCTCGAGGGGGCGGTACTCCAGGCGGTTGAGCTGGTCCAGGGCCGAGCGCGGCTGCTGGGCGTAGATCTGCGACGCGAACATGGCGTTGTAGCGCAGGAAGTCGATGGTCTCGGCCGCGGCGTCGATCTCGCTCTGGTGGGCGTTCTTGCCCTGGCCGAGCATGGTGGCGGCGTTGATCCGGTCGCGGTGCCGGCCGGCGAGGAGCTCGGCGGCCTTGAGTTGGATCGAGGCCCGCTCGATCCACGAGAGGGCAGACCACTGCGCCTGGGCGCGAACGGCGGCGTCGCAGGCGGCTTCGAGCTCGGCCTCGCCGGCGAGGTGGCAGCGGGCGAGGACGTGGCCGTGTTCGGTGGGCATGACCACCTCCACCACGTCACCGGAGTACACGTCGCCGCCGTCGATGATGGCCGGGATCTCGACCACCTCCGAGGCCTGGCGGGTGAGCTCGGCCGTGAGGCGTTCGCGCTCGGGGGTGCCCGGCGCGTAGCTCCTCACGGGCTCGTTGACGGGGGGCTGGAAGGAGAAGGCGGCGTTGTTCATGGGATCACTCCTGGTTGGGGTGTGGCGCCCGCCGGGCGGGGCCGTCAGGGGAAAGATACCGCTGGATCCAGGTGAAATGAAGTGATAGTTTTTCATGTGATGAATGAATTCTGTTCATCGAACTCGGGGACACGGAAGGCCCCGGAAGGAGCGCGACGATGAGCGCCGATCCCAACCGCCTGAGGGTCTTCACCGAGGTCGCCCGGCGCGGCAGCAATTCGGCCGCGGCGGCCGCCCTGCACCTGACGCCCTCGGCCGTGAGTCACGCCCTGCGCCGCCTCGAGGCCGAGGTGGGCCGCGAGCTGGTCCGCCACGTGGCCCGGCGCGCCCAGCTCACCGAGGCGGGCCGGCGCCTGTACGAGGTGTGCGACCGCGCGTTCGACGCCATCGGGGAGGTCGAGGTCCAGCTGGCCGCCGGCACTTTGGCCGAGCCCCTGGTGCTGGGGTGCACGGTGGAGTTCGGCACCCAGGTGCTGGTGCCCAAGCTCGCCCCGTTCATGCGGGAGCACGCCGACCTGTGCCTGCATTTCCACTTCTCCAACGAGCTCGCGGCGCCGCTCGCCTCCGGCGAGGTCGACCTGGTGGTGGACTGCCGGGTGCACCTCGATCCCCGGCTGGAGATCATCGAGTTGTTCCGCGAGCGGTACGTCGTGGTCGCCGCGCCGGCGTTCCTGCGGACGAACCCCGTGCCCGATCCCGCCGCGCTGGGGCGGTTGACGGTGCTGTCCCTGGACCGGGGCGGGGCCTGGTGGGACCGCCTGATGGAGGCCCTCCCGGCGGCGCGCCGTCCGGTGTTCTCCCGCGTGCAGGAGCTCACCCACCTGCGCGGGATGATCGGCGCGGCCTGCGAGGGGCTCGGCGCGGCGTTGGTCCCGCGCTACAGCGTCACGCGGGAGTTGGCCACGGGGTGCTTGGTGGAGTTGTTTCCCGGGCTGCCCCTCGCTGAGGACCGCTTCTGCGTCTATCAGAAAAAGGCCTGGGCCGGCCGCGACAAGAACCGCCGGCTGGCCGACGCGCTGAAGAGATTGTCCCTGGAGGAGTACGCCGACGGCATCGCGCCGGTGCAGGGGGTGAACGGAGGGACTACAGGTTCGAGACCGAGAGGGAGGTGAAGAACTTGGTGATGGCCCAGACCTCGCGGGCCTTGAGGCCGAGGAACTGCACGCCCACGCCCGTGGTCGCCTCACCGAGTTTCTCCGTCCAGCGCACCACGGTATCGACGCGCACCGGCACGTCCAGCGTGGGGATGCTGAACACCACGGTGAACAACTGCTGGCGTTCCACGGGAAAATCGCAGTGGAAATAGAGGCCACCAACGGACATGTTCTGGATGACCGCCGGCCGGCTGGTGTCTCCGGAGATCACCTCCAGGGGCAGCTGCACGTCGTGGCGTTGGTTCACGCGTCGGGTCGAGGGATTCATCGTCATGCGTCACCTGTGGGCGTCTCGCCCGGTGCCGGCGGGGCTGCGCCGGGGTGGGGAAAATCTGGAAACATGGGCACGTCGGTCAGGAGCCGGAGCGCCAGCTCACCCCCGGCGACGACCAGCTCGGCCCGGGCCAGCAGCCGGTTGTCGCAGACCAGGTCCACCTGGCCGCCGAAGGCGCCGCCCAGGGGGAGCACGGCGCCCCGGGTCAGGGCGGCGAGGTCGCTGCCCCGCAGGCGGATTCTTCCGACTTCCACCGAAATTTCAAGTGGAAAATGATCGGGCGCCGAAGGTTTCATGAACCATCCTCCGCCTGCGACCCACCGACCGCGCTCGAAGCGGACCGGGAGCCACAGGTCATGTCGGCCAAGATAGGCCGAATCTTTAGTCGGCCACCCAGGAAAGATCATCTCCTGGCGTCGGGCGCCCGTGAGATGAGCTAAGGATAAAAAACCAAAGACCAGGCTGCAGGGGAACTCGAAGTCCAGGGCGCGGGAGCGCACGGGGTAGTCCGGTGGGGAATCATCAAGGAACTGGTAAACTAATTCCAGGTCGCCCCGGGGGGCACGCAGCCAGAGCGCGAGGCGTCGGGTCGGGTCCACCGCGGGCGCGGGCGCGGGGACGGCGCGGGAGAACGCCGCCGGGCGGTCCACGGCGAGGCGGGCGAAGAGGTCGTCGGGCCCCGAGGGGAGCGCGGCGCGTCCGTGGAACAACCGCAGGGCGTCCAGGGCGGCGCCGGCGAGGCCCACGTGGGCGCCCGACGCGAGGCGCCACCAGGCGTCCGGGGCGCCGGAGCGATCGGGCGCGGGTTCGAGGGCGCAGGGCTCGCCGAGGACCTCGCCCACGGCCGGGAGCGGGCCCGCGAGGTAGCGGGCGAGCAGGGCGCGGTGACGCCGGGCGGCCGGATCCTGTGGGGCGATCCGGGGCAGCCGGGCGAAGAGCGCGGGCGGGATCATGCGGGATCGGCTCCGCTCGCGGCGAGGACCGCGTCGAACAGGGCGAGGTTGGCGGCCGCGGCGCGGGGGGGAACCAGCGCGGTCAGGGCCTCCCGGTAGTGGGCGGGGGCGATGCCGGGGATCCACCCCAGCCCGGCGACGGTGGCCAGCACGGCCACGTTCTGCATGCGGGTGTCGGGCAGATCGGGCACGTGCACCGGGCGCGCGGTGACGCCCAGGGCCGCCGCGCGGGCGAGGATGGCCGCGTGCTCGACGGGGGCCTCGCGGCCCAGGCGCACGGCCAGCGGCTGCCAAGCGGTCTCGTACCACACCAGGCGGCCCCCGGGGCGGGCGTACGTGCACAGCCCGCGCAGGGCCTCGGTGCGCTCCAGGGCGACCACCAGATCCGCCTCGCCGGGGGCCACCAGCGGCGAGAAGACGCATGTCCCCACGCGCAAAAAGCTCTCCACCGAGCCGCCCCGCTGGGCGAGCCCGTGGGTGTCCACGGCCCGGATGGCGAGCCCGGCCCGATCGCCCGCGTGGGCGAGCACCTCGGCGAGCAGGCCGATGCCTTGGCCGCCGACTCCGATCATGTAAATCTGCGTGGTGGTCATGGCGCCTCCTGTTTCGTGGGCGCGGTCTCCTGTTTCACGGGCGCCGGCGGGGCGATGGCCTTCGTGGGGCAGGTCTGCAGGCAGGAGCCGTCCCCGATGCACAGGTCCGCGTTGACGTGGACGGCGCCCGAGGGCTCGAGGAAGAACGACGGGCAGCCGAACTGCTTCACGCACACGTGCCGCTGGTCGCACTTCTCCGCCAGGATCCGCACCTGGCGCTTCACGAAGCCGGGCTTCCTCGTCTCGCGGCGCTGGTGGGCGAGCATGCACGGGTGGCGCGCGATGACCACCTGGAATCCGCCGGCCTCGTTGGCTTCGCGTACGAGCTGGGTCAGTTTCGCCTGTTGATAGGTGTCGACCTCGCGCACGGTGGCGCCCAGGGACACGAGCAGGTCGCGGATCGAAATCGCCGTCGTCGGGCCGTTGAAGTTCTCGCCGGAGCCGGCGTGGGCCTGGTGTCCGGTCATGGCGGTGGTGCCGTTCTCCATGACGATGAGCGTGAAGTCGTGGCGGTTGAACAGCGCGTTGATCACCCCCGGGAGGCCGGCGTGGAAGAACGTGCTGTCGCCGAGGAAGGCGACCACCCGCCGGGACCGCTGGAACAGGGAGAGGCCCGCCGCGATGCCGCAGGAGGCGCCCATGCACAGGAGAACCTGACCCATGTGGTAGGGCGGCAGGAAGCCCAGGGTGTGGCAGCCGATGTCGGCCACCGTGATGTCCTCGGCCGCGAGCGCCTGGGAGATGGCGTAAAAAGCGCTGCGGTGGCCGCAGCCCGGGCACATCTGGGGGGCCCGGGCGGACGGAGCGTCGGCCGACGGAGCGTCGACCGACGGAGCGTCGGGCGACGGACCCGGCGTCGCGGGTGCGGCGGCCGGGATGAGTTCGGGCCAGGTGGCGTGCAGGATTTCGCGGACCTTGGGTGGCGTGTACTCGCCGATCCACTCCTCGCGGTCCTCCTTGCCCCGGATCCGGCACGAGAGGCCGGCCCGGTAGGCGGCGGCGACGACGCCCTGCTCGAGGAAGTCGTCGAGCTCCTCGAGGATCTTGACCTCGTCGTGGGACCGCAGAAAGTCGGTGACGGCGCGCACGGGCAGGGGATGCACCAGGCCCAGGCGCAGCACGTTTGGGGGACCTTCGACGCCCTGTCCCAGGGCGCTGCCCTCGAGGACCTCGAGCAGGCTGGCCGTGGGTAGCCCGGCGGTGATCACGCCGCGGCGGGTGCCTGGAACGCCCGGTAGGACCTTCAAAAACGGCGTGGTCTCGGCTTTCTCCCGGGTGCGCTCGAGCTTCTCCAGCGCCCGGCGCTTGAGGGGGGCCACCAGTTTGGTGATCGGCAGATAGGGGCCGGCGGCGGGGTCGAACCGGGGCGCGTCGTTGTGCGGCGCCGGCGTGAAGGCCGCCGAGCGCACGCGCATCTTGGCGTGGCACACGTGGGTGGAGAGCCGCAGGATCACGGGCATGTGCTGCTCTTGCGACCAGGCGGCGGCCTCGAGGTACATGTCGTGCACCTCCTGCGGGTCCATGGGCTCCCAGACCGGCGTGTAGCAGAGCCGGGCGAGGTGCCGGTTGTCCTGCTCGTTCTGGCTCGAGTTGCAGCCGGGATCGTCGCCCAGGACGATCACCATCCCGCCGACGAGCTCCATCATGGACAACTGCACGAAGGTGTCCGCGGCCACGTTGAGCCCCACGCTCTTGAAAAAGACGCAGGCCAGGTGGCCGTTGATCGACGCGCCGAAGGCCACCTCGGTGGCGACCTTCTCGTTGGTCGAGAACTCGAAGAAGAACGGCCGCTCCCCGGCGGGGATCCGGCCGATGGCCTCGGCGATCTCGGGGGTGGGCGACCCGGGGTAGGCGGTCACCACGCGGGTGCCCGAGACGGCCATGGCGCGCACGATGGCGGTGTTCCCCATGACGATCTCGGACCAGGCTTCAGGGGCTGTCAGGGAAGGCTCGGCCATGGGCGGGGTCCTCCTTTCAAGGGATTGCGAAGAGGTCGCGCCGGACGAACCGGCTTCCGGGCCGGAAGGCTCCGGCTTTTCTGGGCAGGACCGGCGCCGGCTAGCGGACCGGGTTCTGCACGATCAGCAGCGACATGCGGGTGATGAACTCCATCATCTCCGGGTCGGTCATGGTCTTGGCCACCAGCACGTACTTCTGGGTCAGGCTCTCGACCTGGATCATGCGGGTGTGGAAGCAGCACCAGGTGGTCTCGCGCGTGGTGCCGGCCTCGACGATGGACTTCGTGGCGATCGTGTGAACGACGCGGGAGGCCTGGAAGCCGCAGCATTTGGCCGTGGACTCGATGAGCAGCACGCGCTGGTTGGTGAGCACGAGGAACATGCGGATGTGGCCGCCCGTGATCTTCGTGAAGAACGCCTGGATCTTGGCCATCAACTTCTCGATGGGGCTGGTGCCGACGAAGAAGCCGTCGGCCTGCACGGCGTACTGGATCTCCTCGCCCTGCAGCATCTGGACGTTGTTGAGGGCTTCCTGGGTCTTCGGGGTCATGTTAACCATTCGTCATCTCCTGTGGGGTGAGGGGTTTTTCTGTGGTCACACCGTTGATGATGGTCACAATGCGGCCCTTCTCTCGGTCGACGAAGACCAGGGAGTGGGCCAGATCGTGCGCTTGATCGACGTAGCCGCGCACCAGGCGGCGGCGCTCGGCGGCGGGAGTGCCGGCCTGCGCGAGGGCGTGGTGGGCGACCACGCGGTAGCACGGATCCCCGCAGTACTTCACGACGTCGGGGCTCTGAAAGGTGCCCTGCCGCTGGGCCAGCAGCAGTTTCTTGGTGATGTGCAGCTTCTTGGGGTACTGGCGGGCGATGTGCCAGGCCCAGTACAGGGCGCGCAGGGCGACGAGGGCGGCGGGCACCCAGAGGTACCAGCGGGCGTAGCGGAACAGCAGCCCGGGGATGGCCATGCTCAGGATCAGGATCAGCAGGGCGTACCGGTTGTAACTGACGAAATAACCCAGCTTCTGCCACCACGAGAACCGCACGGCCCGCTCGACCTCGAAGAAGGCCTCGTCGCGGGTCACCACGTGGCAGGCTCCCGGCTCGGAGCAAGTGGCAGGGTGTTCGTTAGACATGTATTCCGGCGTCCCTTCGGTGTTCGACCGGCCCGTATCCTGACAAAAACCGGCCTCCTTGGCAAGCTGTATGTGTTATCGATCGAAGCGGGCCACCGGCCAGTGGCAGGCCGGCTCCTTCCCGTGGCGATCGTAGTATTCTTGATGATAGTCCTCGGCGGGCCAGAAGATTCCTGCGGGCAAGAGCTCGGTAACCACGTCATAGCCATTGTGAATCAATTGTGCGATCAATCCCTGGGCGACCTGCCGCTCCTGCTCGTTCGCGTAGAACACCGCGCTGCGGTACTGCACCCCCACGTCGGGGCCCTGGCGGTCCCGTTGGGTGGGATCATGGATCTCGAAGAACCGCCGCGCGATGGCCTCGAACGAGGTGACCGCCGGATCGTAGGTCACCTCGACAGTCTCGAGGTGTCCGGTGCCGCCGGCGCATACCTGCCGGTAGGTGGGGCGTTCGAGGGCGCCGCCCATGAAGCCGGAGATCACCGACCGCACGCCCGGCAGGCGCCGCAGGTGGTACTCCACGCCCCAGAAGCAGCCGCCGGCCAGGTAGGCTCTTCGCGTCTCGGTTTCGGGATTCATGGCCCTCCTCCTTGGTCCGATCAGGGTTCCCCGGTTGACAAAAAATGTCAAGGCGGTTATAGGAAACGTCATGAAAAAGCCCCAGCTCGCCTCCCTGAACTGCCCCGCCTGCGGTGCCTCGATCTCCAACGATCCGGGGGCCAGCTCCGTGAAGTGTCAATATTGCGGCAACACGCTGGTGTTCGACGAGGACGACGGCCCCTCGGACGAGGAGGTCGAGGACCTGTTCGCGGACGACGATCCGCCCGCCCGCGGACCCCGGGCGCCCGCGCCGCCGCAGCAGGTGATCATCGTGCCCAACGCCCTGGACCCCAAGGTCCAGCGGCAGGTGCAGCAGGCCATGGGCCGGGCCCAGCAGGCGACCAAGGTGGCGGCCGTGCTGCCCGCGATCATCATCTTCACCACCCTGATCATCGGCGGGACCGTCGCCTTTTTCGCCACCCGCGGCGCCCAGGAGCACCAGCAGCGCATCCAGAACGAGGTGAAGCAGCGCCAGGACGAGGCCGAGCGCGAGCGAAAGAAGGCCGAGGCAGAACGTGAGCGCCAGAAGGAGCAGCGCGAGCGCGAGCAGTGGACCAGCCTCGTCGAGGAGAACCGCAACTCGCTGCCCGCCGGGCTCGACGCGCTCCTGGCCGAGAGCCTGCCCGAGGGCTGGCCCACCCTGACCAAGGGCGCCTCGTCGGCCCCGATCACCATCACCTGGTACGCCGCCTACGTCAGCACCTACGAGCAGCGGGTGTTCGCCGCCCTCAAGGCCGCCCTGCGCAAGTACGACCAGAAGGTCAAGGTCAACGTCATCCCCCTGCCCGCGCAGCGGGGTCGCCACACGCAGACGATGGAGGCCATGCTCGAGATTCTGGCGCAGAAGGGCGACGGGGCCTTCGAGGAGCTCCACGAGCGGTTCTCCCAGGAGGGGCAGAACGTGTTCGTGCGGGGGAACTACACCGCCCTGTGCGAGATCATGGACTGCGACGTCAAGAAGTTCCAGAAGGCCATGAAGGCCCGCACCCACGCCGCCCGGGCCGCCCAGTTGGCCAACGTCTCCCGCAAGCTCAACCTGGACCGGAACCTGATCTTCCGGATTCAGGACAGCCTGTTCTACGACCAGATGAGCATCGTCTCCCGCCTCGACGACGTGCTGGACGGTTATCTCAAATACCGGGAGGTCAAGTGACCATGTCCGAACCGCGCGGCCTGTCCTCCAACACCGTGTTCTGGCAGCGGCTGGTGAGCTGGAGCGTGTGGGGTCTGTTCGCCCTGCTGCTGATGTGGATCTTCGCCTCGGTCACCGCGGGCGTGTTCGGATGGTAGAAGTTTGCGACGTTTTCGGCGTCCACGACGCGGGTGCGCATTGACTTTGCGTTCGAAGTCCCTAGAATGCCCTGGGCGACAGGAACGGCCATGAGCACGCGGACCTTGTTCAAATCCAAAATCCATCGCGCCACCGTGACGCAGGCGGACCTGGAGTACGAGGGGTCGCTCACCATCGACGCCGTCCTCATGCGCGCCGCGGACATCCTGCCCTACGAGGAGGTCCACGTCTGGGACGTGACCACCGGCGCCCGCCTCACCACCTACGCCATCGAGGGACCCGAGCACAGCGGCGTCATCTGCGTGAACGGCGCCGCCGCCCACCTGGTCCACCCCGGCGACGTGATCATCATCGCCACCTTCGCCCAGTACGAGGTGTCAGAGGCCGTCGGCCACCGCCCCACGGTGGTCCTCGTGGACGGCGCGAACCGCATCGTCGACGAGCACCACGTCGAGACCCCCGGTCCCGCCCGCCCGGCCCGCCGCTCCTGAGCGCGTCGGTTTTTTGCGCCCCTGCGCCCTTTCCGCTACATTCGCGTGGGAGCGTGAATCCATGCCTGTGCGAATGACGTTTCAACCCATCCTGTTCCTCCTCGTCTGGCTCTGGGGCGCGGGCCTCGCGGCCTGCGGCGGCTCGAAGGATCCTCCGGCGCCCGCCACCGGTCCGGCGCCCGTGAAGGCCGCCGCCCCCGAGGTCGTGACCGCGCCGCCCCCCCGGGCGTGGAAGCTGGCCGTGCCCGTCGAGGCCGTGGGCTGGGGCCAGCTTTCGCCCGCGGACTTCGCCGTCGCCGCCTCGACCTGGACCGGTGACCCGAAGGTGCCCATGCCCGCGCAGCCGGTGGGCCTGGCCGTCTTCGTGACGGACGCCGGCGGCCTCGAGGTCGCCTTCCTCGCGCCCAAGGGCTCCCCCGTGGGGGGCGCCCACACGCGCTGCCACCCGGCGGGGGACGCCTGCTGGTGGAGCCGCCCCGGCCACGCCGTCGGCGCCGAGCTCCGCGAGCGCAGTTACACCGCGTCGGGTTCCTTCTTCACCGTCTCCCTGGCGCACCCCCGCGCCGCCGCCTTCGTGGAGGCCCGCCCGCTGTTGAAGTCGCTGGAGCTCGGCGAGCTCACCGGACGCGTCGCGGCCGGCCGCATCGAACTGGAGGCGAAGCCGCTGGCGAAGAAGCTCAACCCCACGCTGACGGACGCCGTCCACTACTGGCTCATGCTGGCCATCAACGAGCGCGCCGCCTTCCTGCAGGCACCGTCGGTGGGGGGAAAGTTCTTCGACGCCCTGCCCGGCGCCACTTTAGGAGTGAAAAAAAACACGATTCACTTTGCAATGGCCGGCGATTGCAGTATGCTGGCGTGGTCGCTTCAGGCGATGCACCAACTGTATCCCTATCTGCACCCGTAGTCCGCTGCGGGTGCCCCGAGGTGGAACCTTGAGTCCGACCGGCCCCGCAGGAAAAGACCAGATCCCAATCCCCGCCGCGACCATGGAGCGCATGCCCCGGTACCTCATGCAGTTGTACCGGTTCAAGACCGCCGGCATCGACCAGGTCTCCAGCCAGATGCTCGGCGACAGCCTGCGCGTGAAGGACACGCAGATCCGCAAGGACCTGTCGTACTTCGGCGTGTTCGGCAAGGCCCGCTACGGCTACAACATCGATTTTCTCATCGACGCCGTCGAGAAGATCCTGGGGCTCAACCACAAGTACCGCGTGGCCATCGTCGGCTTCGGGCGCATCGGTCGCGCGCTGGCGCACTACCACGGCTCGGACTGCCACAATTTCTGCGTGCAGTTGATCTTCGACACCGATCCCGCCGTCATCGGCGAGGCGGTGGGGGCCGTGCGGGTCGAGTCCATGGACCAACTCGAGCGGCGGATCGCCGAACAGCCCGTGGACATCGCCGTCCTCACGGTGCCCGAGGAGGTGGCCGTCGAGGTCGCCGATCGCCTGGTCCAGGCCGGCGTGCGCGCCATCTACAACTTCACCGCCGCCGAGCTCCACCGCTACCGCGACGTGTTCATCGAGAACGCCCAGATCGCCTACGGCATGTACAAGCTCGCCCACCGGATCGCCGGTCACTGGCCCCGCAAGCGGTAGGACCCCATGCCCGCCGACCCCGCCCGGACCCTGCCGGGGTGCTTCACGTATCTCGAGCGGCCGGCCGAAGGCGCCACCCTCGTGGCCCTGGCCGCCCACGTCGGCGCCGAGTTGTCGCACCGCCCCGGGACGCGCTTCACCGGTCCGCCGTGCCGCGCCGACTGGCAGTTCCCGCCGCCCGAGCTCCTGTTCTCCCACGGGCGCCCCGACGTGCGGTCGGACCTGTACGTGCTGGGCGTCGTCCTGCTGGCCTTGCGTGACGATCCGGCCGCCGCGGTGCCCCCGCCGGCGTCCATGGAATACGCCCACTGGGCGCTGGACGACGGGGCCGCCCGGGCCTGGCGGGCCGTCGCCGACCTGGACGCCCCGACGCGGGACCTGTTGGGGGCGTGCTGTGCCAGGACCCGCGCGCGGCGTCCGGCGGACCTCGACGCCCTGAGGGCCACCCTGAAGCCGCTCTGGCCCGACGACGATGGGGCCGGCTTCCCGGCGTTCCGCCTGCGCCCGCCGCGGCTGGGGCCGACGGCCTGGCTCGCCGCCGCCCTGGCGCTCCCCCGGTGGCAGGTCGCCGCCCTGGCGCTGGCCCTGGGGGCTCTGGCCGGCTGGCTCGTCCTGTATCACCGCTGACGGGTGCTTTCCGTTTTCACTTTTTCACATTTTTCCGCAACCGCGGTCGCGGGGGGACGACAATGGGCGCACGGATTCAGCTTGACTTTTCCAGCCTATTGGATAAGCAGCGTCCACCCCATTTTTCCACGGCTCCCGCCGCTTCGGAGGTCTCCATGCGCAAGTTGTTCCATCGCCGTCTGCTGCTCACGTCGTCGCTGCTCTGGGCGCTCCTGGCCTGCACCGGCCAGGACGGCCAGGACGGCCAGGGCACCCTGGTGCTCATCGAGTCGGCCTCGTCCATCCAGTGCCCGTATGGGGGTATGGTGGTCATGGCCGGAAAGGACACCAACGGCAACGGGGCCCTGGAGACCGGCGAGATCGAGAGCATCCAGACGGTCTGCAACGGGCTCCCCGGCGACGACGGCGAGGACGGTGAAAACGGTGAAAACGGTGAAAACGGCCAGGACGGCCAGGACGGGCGGGACGGGCTGTCCACGCTCCTCCACGTGGAGGAGCTCGCCCCCGGCGTCGAGTGTCCCAACGGCGGCCAGCGTTACTACTGGGGTCTGGACCAGAACGGGAATGCGGTTCTGGATGAAGACGAACGAACGAGTTCAAACCTTGTCTGCCAGAGCGCGTCGGGCACCGGCGGCGGTCCCGCCTCCCTGGTGAGCATTCTGGACGAGCCCGCCGGCGCGAACTGCCTGCACGGCGGCCTGGCCGTCTCCACCGGCCTCGACGACGACGGCGACGGCGTCCTCGGACCGCTGGAGGTGGACGACGTCTCCTATGTCTGCCATGGGGCCCCCGGCGAGGACGGAACGGTCGGGACCAACTCCCTGGTGCGGGTGGATCCGCTGGCGCCGGGCGCGCCCTGTCCCCAGGGCGGTCTCCTCGTGAAGACGGGGCTGGACACCGACGGGGACGGCGCCCTCGGCGACGGCGAGGTCCAGGACGAACAGGCCGTGTGCCACGGCCACAACGCCCTCACCCGGCTGACGACGGTGGAGTGGGGCGGCGCCTGCCCCTATGGCGGCGTGCTCGTCGAGACGGGGCTGGACCTCGACGGGGACGGCGTTTTGGGCGATCCCGAGGTCACCCGCGAGGAGTACCTGTGCAACCGCCTCCGGTATCCGGTGGCCGTGTCCGCGGGCTACCTGCACACCTGCGCCCTGCTGAACACCGGACGGGTGCTGTGCTGGGGGGACAACTCCATGGGCCAGCTCGGCGACGGCACCACCGCGGACCGGACCGGACCGGTGCTGGTCCAGGGCCTCGAGGACGTCACCGCGGTGCAGGCCGGCTACTTCCACACCTGCGCCCTGCGCGCCGGCGGCGAGGTGTGGTGCTGGGGCCGGGGGGACTCGGGCCAGTTGGGCCACGGGATCGCCGCCCACTCGTCCCTGCCGGTGCGGGCGGGGATCTTCACCAACGCGATCCAGCTGGGCCTGGGCTTTCGGCACACCTGCGTCCTGACCCTCCTCGGGACCGCGTGGTGCTTCGGGGACAACGCCCGGGGCCAACTGGGCAACAACTCGACGACCTCGAGCGCGGTGCCGGTGCAGGTCTCGGGGGTGTCTTTGGCTACTCAAATCTCAAGCTCCTACGAACACAATTGTTTGCGTAATCAGACTGGAAACGGGGTGTGCTGGGGTCGTAACGACAATGGCCAGCTCGGCACCGGCAACACCACGGACTCCCGGGTGCCGGTGGCCATCTCCTCCCTCACCAACATCGCCACCGTCACCTGCGGCACGGGCCACACCTGCGCCCGGACCACCGGCGGGATCGTATACTGCTGGGGCCTGAACAACTACGGCCAACTCGGCGACGCCACCTTCACCAACCGTCTCACGCCGGTGCAGATCGACGGCCACATCGACGCCGCGGCGACGTGGACCTTCGGCTCCCACACCTGTCTGCTCCACGGCGTGCTGGGGACCACCCTGTGCTTCGGGTGGAACCAGTACGGCCAGCTCGGCGACGGCACCACTACGAATCGCAGTACGGCCACCACGGTCGTCACCGATCTGCGGTTCAACGCCGTCTCTCCCGGCGTCACCCACACCTGCGGGCTCACTGCGGACCGCGAACTGTACTGCTGGGGCCACAACTCCGAAGGCCAGCTGGGGAACCTGACCACCACCGCCGCCTTGGTGCCCCGCCGCGTGATCCTCCCCGTGGACGATTATTCCCTGTGACCGGGTCCGACTCCGGTTCCAAGTCGAAATCGAAATCGAAATCGGGATCGAAATCGGGATCGGAGAAGAAGATGATTCCGGTCACTTCGTGACCCGTCTTCGGGTCGCGGACCTCAAACGGGCCGCCCTTTTGCGGGGGTCCCTGGGTGGCTAGCGGGCCAGGGCGTAGGTGCTCGCGGCGATCATGCCCTCCTCGTCGGTGGGGATCACCAGCGCCGGGATGCGACTCGCCGCGGTGGTGATCGCGCCTTCTTTCCCGCGCACGGTGGCGGTGTTGGCCGCCGGGTCCAGCTCCAGGCCCAGCGGGGCGAGACCCTCGAGCACGAGCCGGCGCAGCAGGGAGTCGTTCTCGCCGATGCCGCCGGTGAAGACCACGGCGTCGCAGGAACCCAGGAGCGCCAGGTAGCCGCCCAGGTAGAAGCGCACCCGGTGGGCGAACATTTCCACGGCCAGCTTGGCCCGCTCGTTCGTCTCCATGTGCTCCTCGAGGGTGCGCATGTCGTTGCCGAGCCCCGAGATGCCGGCCAGGCCGGACTTGCGGTTGAGCAGGCGGTCGAGCTCGGCGACGTCGGCGACCCACCCGTTGCGCAGCAGGTGGATCAGCACGGCCGGGTCCAGATCGCCGCTGCGCGTGCCCATCATGAGCCCCTGCAGCGGCGTCATCCCCATGGAGGTGTCCACCGAGCGACCGGCCTCGATGGCGGTCATCGAGCAGCCGTTCCCCAGGTGGCAGGTGATGAGGTTGCACGCCGAAAGCGGCTTCCCGAGCCGGCGGGCGGTCTCCTGGGCGACGTACTCGTGGGAGGTGCCGTGGAAGCCGTACTTGCGGATGCGGTGCTGCTCGTAGAGCTCCAGCGGCAGGGCGTACAGGTAGGCCTTCTTCGGCAGCGTGTGATGGAAGGCGGTGTCGAACACGGCCACCTGGACGCAGTCCGGCAGCACGGCCCGCGCGGTGCGGATGCCCATGAGGTTGGGCGGGTTGTGCACGGGGGCGAGCTCGGCGCACCCGGCGATCACGTCCTCCACCGCGGCGTCGATGACCACGGCCTCACGGACCTGCTCTCCGCCGTGCACCACGCGGTGGCCCACCGCCCGGATGCTGGACAGGTCGTCGATGACGGCGGTCTCCCCGGAGACCAGCGTCCGCAGGATGTGGTCGAGGCCGGCCCGGTGATCCGGCGCGTGCACCTCGAGGATCCACTTGCCCTCGCCGGCGCGGTGGGTGAGCACCGCCGAACCAGTCTCCCCGATGCGCTCGAGCAGGCCGCGGGCGAGCTGGCGCTTCTCGGGCATCTCGAAGAGCTGGTACTTGATCGACGAAGAACCGCAGTTGATCACGAACACGAGCATGGAATGACCTCCTGGGAGGCAGGACCGCCGTCCGGCCTGCCCCCGGCCCGGGGCTCGGGCACCGGGCCCACGGTACTGGAACCGGATCCCGGTGGCAAGGATGATCTGTTTTTCTTTTCACAGAAAAGAATGCTCCCGACCACGGGGGATCTTTTCCTCGCAGATCCGCGTTTTGACGCTATACTGGGCGCGCTAGAGGGAGCGCGTGCGATGTTTATCAAAAAATATTTTATCCTTCTTCTCTCCACCGCCCTCGTCGGCGCCCTCTTCTCCTGCGCCAAGGGCGGCGGCGGCGTGACCACCTGCGGCGACGGCACCTGCCAGCCCGCCGAGGACGCGGACTCCTGTCCGCAGGACTGCACCGAAGCCGGCTGCGGGGACGGCGTCCTCTCGGACGGCGAGGACTGCGACGGCGGCGATCTGGGCGGCGCCACCTGCGTGAGCCTAGGGTTCGCCAGCGGCAGCCTGGGCTGCTCCTCGTCGTGCGCGTACAACACCACGTTCTGCCGCGCGGCCTGCAACCACACCTGCGATCCGGCCGGCGCGCTGCGCTGCAACGGCAACCTCCTCGAGCTCTGCGCGGCCGACGACCAGGGTTGCCGCGCGTGGGAGACCTCGGTGGACTGCGCGACCGGCGACCAGGTGTGCGACGACGCCTCGGGCTCCGCCGCCTGCGCGGACTCCTGCACCGACGCCTGCACCCTCGGCGACGGCTTCTGCACGGGAAACGTGCTGCAGCGCTGCCAGGCCGGCGAGAATGGCTGCGCCCAGTGGAAGGACGTGCAGGACTGCGCGCTGACTAACTGGGTGTGCACCGGGACCGGCGCCGCGGCCGCCTGCACCGATCCCTGCGTCCACCAGTGCGAGGCGGGCGCCCCGCCCCAGTGCAGCGGAAACGTGGTGCAGACCTGCGGCACCGACGGCTCGGGCTGCCGCATCTGGGTGAACGGCGCCGACTGCGCCGCCGCGGGCCAGGTGTGCTCCGGGGGCGCGTGCTCCTGCGTGCACGAGTGCGCCGACGGCAGCACCCGTTGTCTGAGCACCGTCCGCCAGAGCTGCGTCACCGGCGGCAACGGCTGCCGGGCCTGGAGCACGGTGCAGGACTGCGCGGGCTTGGGTCAGGTGTGCGACACCTCCTCGGGCTCGGCTCAGTGCGTGAACACCTGCACCGACACCTGTGCCTCGGGTGCCGTGCGCTGCTTCGGCGACGTCATCCAGTCGTGTTCGCTCGCCGGCACCGGCTGCTACGACTGGGCCGACGGCATCAACTGCGCGGCCACCGGACGGTCCTGCTCGGGCAACACCTGCGTGTGCAACAACGCCTGCTCCTCGGGTCAGGCCCGCTGTGACGGCAGCGTCACCCAGTCCTGCGTCCAGGACGGCTACGGCTGCTGGAGCTGGGCCAACGGCACCGACTGCGCCGCCCTGGGCCAGACCTGCAACGCCGGAATCTGCCAGGCCCCCGCCGGTGCCTACACCTGCTCGGCCCTCGCCGCGACCTACTCGACGATCCGGTACTCCGGCACGTCGCTCACCACGGAAACCTGGGTGATCGACGGGCGTTTCCCGTTCACGATCCCCTTCACCTTCCGCTACTTCGGTCAGAACTACACGGATGGCTATTTCTGTACCAACGGCTGGGCCTCTTTCGGTGCCGACCCTGGCACCAACGAATGGACCAACACCACCCTCCCCAATTCGGCGACGCCCAACGCCGCGATCTACATCTTTTGGGACGATCTGGTCTACTCCCAGACCACCTGGCCCGACGCCCGGCTCTTGTACCAGACCCAAGGTTCCTCGCCGAACCGGGTGTTCGTGCTCGAATGGCACCAGTGTCGCATCATCGGTGGCGGCACCGATTCCAAGGTGACCATGCAGATCCGCCTGTACGAAGGCTCCAACGCCTTCGAGGTGATCTACGACCGCTCCACCTGGCTGGGATCGGGCTTCTCGGCCACCATCGGCTACGAGAACGCCGACGGCACCCTGGGCGGCGACATCGGCACCACCTTCACCGGACCCCCCGCGGACAACTACCGCTGCGTGCCGAACTGATTCTTTAGAAACACAAAAAGATGCCCAGATAGCCCACCGAATACTCCAGCCAGTGGGCGCCCCCGGACAGCCAGACGGAGTGCACGCGCACGCCCAGCTCCACGGCCAGGTTGCGGCTCAGCGGGAACAAAAGGCCCAGGGGCAGCGTCGCCATGAAGCCCTTGGTGTCGTCGTTGAGACCCTCGGCGTGGATCTTCAGGTTCTCGTCGCCGGTGCGCGAGAAGATCAGGCCGCCGAGCTGGAGCCCGACGTATCCGTAGAAATGATAGAGCTGCTTGAAGTAACGCACGCCGGCGGTGAAGCCGAGTACGTCGGGCCGGTCCACGAAGTGGTCGCCGAACGGGCTCTGCACGTGCAGGTTGCCCACGACGGCCAGGCTGGGCAGCACGAACAGGCCCGCCCAGGGGTCGGCCCGCAGGATCTTGCCGCTGACCTTGTGGTCCTCCTCGTCGGTGTACGAGATGCCGTCCAGGGTGACGCCGCCGCCCCCGGTCTTCGACCACTGGGCCAGGTCCATCGGGGTGCGCATCCGCGCCTGTCCGGCCGCGGCGCCGGCCGCGGTCAGCGTGACGAGAACCGCGCAGAGGGTGACGAGCTTCTTCATGGGGACCTCCTTTCGTCCGCCTCCGAGGGTGCCGCCCCCACCGCCCGAACGCAAGCTGTTTGTGCGCTACGATGAGTGCCGGTCCTTTTGGTGCTGCTGCAGTAACTCACTCGGTGAAGATCATCCATTCAAACCAGAGGGTGGGTATTCACGCGCATGTTTTCTTCTCCAGTGGGTTCAAGGGTAAACATCTTCAATTGGTGAAGTCGACTGGAATTATTGGTAACTGAACACCCGCGTTGCGGGGGGGAGCGGTCTCGGGCGGGTCCTCGAGGATGGTTCCCAGCCCGTGCCACGGCGGCGTGGCATGGAAAAAGCCTGACTCAAACTCATGTGACATGGTCTAACTGCTTGTTTTTGTTAAAAAAAATTGGGGTATCGGCGGGTCAGGGTCCGCTTCATGGATCTTGTACCAGGAAATGGAGGAAATTCTGATGCTTGACCGTGATGCGGGAACCGACTACGCTTTTTCCATCCTCTGGAGGACCGCCATGACCATAAGGACCTTGATCTCGATGCTGTTGGGCACCTGTCTGCTGGTGTGGGGCTGCGATACGAAGACGAAGAACGTCGATTCCTGTGGCGACGATTTCTTGGATCCGGGCGAGGAGTGCGACGGTGATGCGATGACAGCCGCGACGTGCGCGGACTTGGGCTACTATGGGCAAGAAGGTGTTTTAACCTGTCGAAGCGATTGCACGTTCAACCTCGCGGTGTGCACAGGAGGGCGTTGCGGGGACGGAGCCATCCAAACAGTCCATGGAGAGCAATGTGATGGTGTCAATTTGGCAGATACATCCTGCTCGGAGTTGGGGTTGGGTGGTGGTGTGCTCGGATGCAAGGACGTGTGCCGTTGGGACGTCTCTCTGTGCGAACTGACGGCGGAATGTGGGGACCTCGTGGCTGCGAGTCCGTTTGAACCCTGCGACGGCACGGATCTGGATGACGAGACGTGTACTTCGCTCGGCTTTTATGGCGGCGTGCTTGGTTGCAATTCGGAGTGCACAGCGTTCGATACGTCGGGGTGCACGAACTGTGGCAATGACTCTGTGGATGATGAGGAAGTTTGCGATGGACTGGATTTGAATGGACAGACTTGTTTCTCGCAGGGTTTCGTCAGCGGTACGCTGGTATGTAATGCCGGATGTTCGGAGTTTTTTACAGGTGGGTGCACGATGTGTGGCAACGGAGCAATCGATGGCGGTGAAACCTGTGACGGAGCAGACATGAACGGGCAGAGTTGCGTCTCTCAAGGTTGGTATGGAGGAACGCTCTCTTGCAGCACAGATTGCCAGGCCTTCGACGACACTTCCTGTGTCTTGGCAGGGCGTTGCGGTGACGGAGTCATCCAGGGTAACTATGGTGAGACTTGTGATGGATCAAATTTAAATGGCCACACCTGTGTCACACAAGGCTTCGTCAGCGGGTCACTCGCGTGCAACCCAGCCTGTACTGGGTTTGTCACGTCCACTTGCACGATGTGCGGCAACGGAATGATCGATGAAAGTGAGACGTGTGATGGATCGAACCTGAATGGACAGACATGTGTCACGCGGGGTTTCGCCAGCGGACTGCTCACCTGCAATTCAGGTTGTACCGGGTTTGTGACATCAACTTGCACGATGAATTACCAGAGCCAGAACATCGGAACGATGGTCTATGTTGCAGCCGGAACTTTCCAGCGGGACACGATGGGACCGAACCTTAGCATTGTGTCGGCTTTTCGGATAAGCCAATACGAAATTACCCGAGCCCAATGGATGGCCGTGACGGGATGGCTGGACCCGAGCGATCCATCGGTTTCGGGGGGAATGAGCGACCCTGTGCAAAGTGTGTCATGGTATAGGGTGGTTGCTTTCTGCAACAAATTGAGTCTTTTAGAGGGGGTTGACGCCAGTTTACTCAGTCATCGGTGTCGATTTTAACAGTCTGACTTACGATCAGATTCCGATGGACACGAACGCCGATTGGGACGCAGCGACGGCGAACTGGACAGCCGATGGGTATCGGCTGCCAACCGAAATGGAGTGGATGTGGGCGGCGATGGGCGCTGACACGGCTGCCCCGGGCGCCACGAACACGACCGGGTTCATGAAGGTATTCGCTGGAAGCACAGGATCAAACCCCATCATGGATTATGCGGTGTTCGGGTACAACACAAGTGAGACTGGCCGAACCACAACGGGACGAAGTAATTCCGTGGGCACCAAGTTGTCCAACGAACTCGGAATTTTTGATATGAGCGGAAACGTATGGGAATGGATGTGGGATTATTTCGGCACCTACCCAACGGGAACCGTTACGGATTATCGAGGGTCGGCTACAGGAACCAACCGCGTTCGTCGCGGTGGAAACTGGGCCAGTACGGCGAATTACTGCTCAGTGTCCTATCGAGGAGGATACTCTCCTACGGGATTGAGTTACGTCACCGGCTTTCGCGTTGTAAGGAAATGAACTGTGGAAAAAATGTCCCATGGCTGGTGGCGTTTGGCATAAAAACGGCCTACATAGTGGCTAAAATCTTCACCGAACATTCACGCCACGTTCACACGTGAACTTTCACATGAACCACCCTTGTCAGTCGGAAGTTGTCTTTCGGTTCAGTTTATGTATAGTAACTTGTCACGAACGGATGGAGGCGACGATGTTCTCACGACAACTAGCGGCTTTTCTCCTGATCTTCACGTTCTGCACGCCCGCGCTGGCCAGCTCGAAGAAGGCGGTGGTGCTGGGGTTCGAGGTGGACGCCGGCCTAGACGTCCAATTGGGCAAGACCGCGACCAACACGCTGCGGGATCTGGCCAAGAAGCAGGCCGACTGGAAGCTGGGGCCGCCGTCGGAGCTCGAAGAGAACAAGTTGCTCTACTGCGAGGAAGAGGATCCGCAGAAGTGCATCCCCAAGATCGCGACCAACCTCCAGGTCGACGTGCTGGTCACCGGCCGCGTGACCAAGGACGCGAGCCAGTTCAAGGTCACCATTTTCTTCTACGTCAACAAGACCTTCCAGTTCGCCAACGTCTCGGTGCCCCAGAGCAAGAAGGCCGAGCTCCCCAAACTCTTGACCGAGGCCTGGAACAACCAGTTCCAGCCCAAGGTGGCCAAGCTCGAGATCTCCTGCCTCGAGGCCGACGCCAAGGTCTTCATCGACAACGTCTTCGTCATGTCCACGATCCCGGGCGCCAACGTGATCCCCTCGATCACCCCCGGGCCGCATAACATCGTCGTGAAGAGCAAGTCCGGTGCCGAGTGGAAGACTTCGGTCACCATCAAGGCCGGTGAGACCACCATCGTCAAGGTCGAGTTCCCCGCGGCCGTGATGCCCAAGGATCCGACACCGAAGGACCCCGTGGTCAAGGACCCGACGCCGAAGGACCCCGTGGTCAAGGACCCGGACGTGAAGGACCCGGACGTGAAGGATCCCGACGTGAAGGACCCGGACGGCAAGGATCCCGGCGTCACGCCGCCCAAGCCCGAGGAGCCCGGAAAGCCCATGAACCTGTGGAAGGTGGGCTTCTGGTCCACGGCCGCCACGGCCGTCGTGCTCATCGGCGCTGGGACCTACACGGGCCTGCAGGTGCTGGCCTACGAGGACGACAAGGACAAGATCATGAAGGCGGATCCGGCCTCGTACGCCGGCGTCAACGACGTCTGCAAGAACCCGACCGCCGACATGAAGGACACCTGCGACAAGGGCCAGTCCTTCGCGATGTACACCAACATCCTGGTGGCCGCGGGCGTGACGGTGGGCCTGGTCTCCACGTTCTTCCTGTACAAGGGTTATCTCTCGTCCGAGCCGGAGGTCCAGGGACAGGTCGGCGCCGACGACGGCGCGGTGACCTTCCTGCCGTTCTTCACCGGCCAGGCCGGCGGACTCTCCGTGGGCTTCTCGTTCTGAGAATCGGGCCTTGATTTTCGTGCGCGAAAGCAAGAAACTGCGCAGGAAGCGCGCGCTGCCAGCCACGGACGGATGAGGAAAGCATGCGGATTGCGATATTCAGCGACATTCACGCGAACATGGAAGCCCTGACCTCGGTGCTCGAGGCCTACGAGTCGGAGTCCGTCGACGCGTTCGTGTGCCTGGGGGACGTCGTGGGCTACGGCGCCAGCCCCGACGCCTGCTGCAACCTCGTGCGGCCCCTGGTGCGCGCCTGCGTGCTGGGCAACCACGACGCCGCCGTCGCCGGCCGCATGGACTACAACTACTACTACGAGGCCTGCCGGTTCGTGCTGGACCTGCACGCCTCGTCGATCTCGGAGGAGAACGCGAAGTGGCTGGCCTCGCTGCCGTACACCCTGCGCGAGACAGTCGACGATCTGCAGATCCAGTACTCCCACGGCTCGCCGGTGCTGCCCGAGAAGTTCGACTACGTGTTCTCCATCGAGCAGGCCTACCGACTGCTGCCCCACTTCGACGGCCTGCAGGACGTCAACTTCATCGGTCACTCCCACCTGTGCCGGGCGTTCGCCCTCGAGCGCGCCGACGTGCACGAGATCGTGGCCCAGGAGTTCTCGATCCGGCCGGGCATGAAGTACATCATCGGCGTCGGCTCGGTCGGCCAGCCGCGGGACTACGACAACCGCTCCGCCTACACCATCTTCGACACGCAGAAGCGCACCTTCCAGTACAAGCGCGTCGAGTACGACATCGAAGCTTCGGCCATGAAGATCTTCCAGGCCAAGATCGACCGCAACTTCGGGAACCGCCTGTTCGTGGGCGTCTAGCCGGGGGATCGTCTTGCGCTGTCCGGGTTGCGGAGTCGAGCTCAATCGCAAGGCCTTGAAGGCGGGGAGCTGCCTGCAGTGCAATTACGCGCTGCCCATCGTGGGTCGCTCCCGCCAGCAGAAGGTGCACAACGACACGGTGAAGATGCCCGTCCCCGGCGGGATGCTCGCCCCGCCGCCGGCGCCGGTCCCGGCCGTGGCCGGCGCGGGCAAGAAGAAGCCGGCCATCCCGCCGCCGTCCCGCAAGCCGCTGCAACTGGGCAAGAACGCCATGGACGGCATGGTCGAGTTCTCCGCCGGCGAGGTGGAGTCCTCGATGCACGACGACGCGCCGGTGCCGTCGGTGCCCTCGGTGGCCACCGCGGACCCCGACCTGAGCGAGATCGTCGCCCGCAGCCGGGCCCGCAGCCTGCAGCGCTCCCAGAGCCAGTTGCCGCCGCCGCCCCCGTTGCAGACCCCGCCATCGTACGACGGCATCCCCGGCCTGTCCGGCCCCCGCGGTCCCCGGCGCCGGGAGACCGAGCAGACCCTGCGCATGGAGGCCGTGGACGTGCCTCCTCCTCCTCCCACCGCCCGCAACTCGTCGTTCCTCGTCGATCTCGTCCTCGTCCTGGGCATCATCGCGGTGACGCTGGTGCTCACCACCGTGCTCATCTTCGCCCTTCGGTAGGCCATCGGGACCGATTTCGATTTCGATTTCGATTTGGAAGGGATTCCGGGGGGCTAGCCGATGATGTTGGGCTTGGTGCAGGTCTGGATCTCCATGATCAGGAACATCATGATCTTCTCCTGGATCAGGAGTTCATACTGCTTGGGATCGGTGGAGCCGCCGCTCTCGGAGTGGGTGTGGTAGACGGTGTAGAGGATCTTGCCGCAGTAGTAGTTCCAGGAGACGGTCATCGGGTTGTTCGGGTGGTTCGAGGGGGCGTCGCCGCGCATCCACACCTTGGGCAGCGCGTAGTAGACGCCGTCGATGCAGTCCGGGTTCATGTCGTCCTCGCACACGCCGATGGGACCCTTGCCCAGCTCGTGGATGATGTCCCAGGCCGCCTCGAGGTGGATCGGCGAGCCGCGGTTGACCTCGTTGAGGGCCAGCCAGTCGGTGAGCATCTGGTCCTGGGGCGTGCCGGTGCAGGAGTACGAGGTCCAGTTGTTGCAGACACCCAGGCTGGAGGGATCGTCGTCGCCGCACACGCCCATGCCGTCGGCGCCCTGGGAGCCCTGCTCCTGGTAGTACGAGAGGAACTCGGGCCAGTTCTGCTCTGCCCAGTCGTACGAGAAGTCATCGACGTAGAGCTTGCCGCCGGCGCGCACCCACTCGCGCAGGTTGTTGGCCTCGGTGCCCTTGGTGAGCGCGGTGGTGGAGCCGCCGCAGGTGATCACGATGATGTTGTACTTCGCGAGCTCGGTCGGGTTCGCCAGGAGCTCGTCGGCCTCGGACGGCGGGATCGGGAAGCCGATTTCGCTGGCCGGATCGACCTCGATCACGCGGGCGCCGTCGTAGTCGAAGCCCAGGGCCTCGAACATCAGCGACATGTCCTCGTAGCCGCCCTTGATCACCGCGATCCGCGGCATCCAGGCGCCGGCGCCGGGGTCATGGAAGTTGGGCAGCGTGGTCATCGTGTTGGTGGGCATGCCGGCCGGGGAGTTCAGGTCCATCACCTCGCCGGGGCCGCCCACGTTGATCTGGGTGACGCGGCGGAACTCGCCCTTCTGCACCAGCAGGTTGTAGGTCTGGTTCGGATAGATGAGGATCTCGAACGCGCCGTCGGCGTCGGTGAACACGTGGGGCAGGCCCTCGGGCAGCTCGACGCACTCGTTGCAGTAGTTGCCGTCCGGGGGGGCGTCGATGCCGCTGGTGTAGATGGCCACCAGCGCGCCGGGCACCGGCATGCGGTTGTGGTCGTTCACCAACGGGTCGTCGCTGCCCGGGCTCCACACGCGGCCCCGGATGATCGCCATCTGCGTGTTGTTGACGTTGTTGATATTGTTGACGTTGTTGGTGTTGTTGACGTTGTTCGTGTTGTTCGTGTTGTTGACGTTGTTGGAGTTGAACCCCGTCTTCGTGCCGCCGTCGTCGCAGGCGACGAGGGACAGCAGGATCCACGGGATCAGGAACAGGCGGTGTCTCGTGTTCATGGGGACTCCTTTCCGGCGGGCCGTTCCCATAATCTACCAGAGAAAAATTGAATGTCCACGGCGGAAAAACAGGTGTTCGGGGAAAACGCGGCCGAGAAACGCGACAAAAATTGCGAGGGGCAACAATGTGGGATAATGTGGACCCATGAGCGCATCATCATTCATCCCCTTCGGTCGTTACACGTTGCTCGAACCCTTGGCGCGCGGCGGAATGGGCCAGGTCCACCTGGCCGTGTACGGGGAACCCGGACTGGAGAAGTTCTGCGCGATCAAGAAGATCCTCTCTTCCTCGCAGACGCCGGACGCGCTGTTGCGCTTCCAGTCCGAGGTGGAGATCACCCTGCGCATGGCGCACGGCAACCTGGTGTCGGTCTTCGACGTCGGCGTGCTGGGGCAGGAAGCCTACATGGCCATGGAGCTCGTCGAGGGCGAGAACCTGCGCGCCATCTGGAACCAGTGCGCGCAGATGCGGGTCCCGTTCCCGCTGCCGGTGATCGTCTATGCGATGAAGGAGGCCGCCCGCGGGCTCTCCTACGCCCATGGCTTCAACGGGCTCAACCTGGTGCACCGCGACGTGTCCCCGCCCAACGTGATGTTCACCTTCTCGGGGGAGATCAAGGTGCTGGACTTCGGGCTGGCGCTCACCGGCCAGAACCGCCGCCTGACCAAGCCCGGCATCATCTACGGGAAGCTCCCCTACCTGGCTCCCGAACAGGCCGCCGGGGACGAGATGACCGACCGCACCGACGTCTACTCCCTGGGCATCCTCTTCTGGGAGCTCGTGACCGGCCACCGCCTGTTCGAGCCCGGCAAGGAGGAGGACATGATGCGCGAGCTCAAGGCCCGCGCCCAGGGGCCCGGGGTGCGCCCTCCCACGGCGGTGTGCGGCCGCGGGGACGAGCGCCTGGACACCCTGATCCTGTCCATGCTCGACCCGGACCCCGACGAGCGCCCCTCGGCCTCGGACGTGGTCGCCCTGGCCAACACCTGGCTCGGGCAGAACGCGCCGGGCACCGACTCCCGGGACGCGGCGGCGTTCATGCACGCGCTGTTCGTCACCGAGCGCAAGCAGCAGGTCGGGCACCGCGAGCGCCTCCTCGAGGATTACAAGGAGTTCCGCAGCCGCAAGCGCGAGATCCAGATCCGCGCCGGCGACCTCGTCGCCTCGCGCTACCAGATCACCCGCATCCTGGGCGAGGGCGGCATGGGGCGCGTCTACGAGGCCATCCACCAGCCCCTGGGACGCCGCGTGGCCGTGAAGGTCCTCGAGCCCAAGGGCAGCATGTCCCCCGAGGAGGCCGGCGTGCGCTTCGAACGCGAGGCCAAGGCTGCCTCGCGGGTCTCGCATCCGTCGGTGGTGGAGGTGCTGGACTACGGCTTCATCGAGGGAGTCAAGCCGTTCCTGGTCATGGAGCTGCTCGAGGGCCACAACCTGGGCGAGATCCTGACCCAGGGACCGCTGGCGCCGCACCGCGCGTGCAAGTACGCCTCCCAGGTGGCCTACGGGATCGCGGCCGCCCACGAGGCGGGGCTGATCCACCGGGACATCAAGCCCGACAACCTGCACCTGGTGCGCGACGCCTCCGGCGACGAGCGGGTGAAACTGATCGACTTCGGCATCGCCAAGTCGTTCTCGGGGATGGACGAGGACCTCACGCGGCCGGGGATCACCCTGGGGACGCCCGAGTACATCGCCCCCGAGCTGCTTTTGGGCGAGAAGGCCACGTGCGCGGCCGACATCTACTCGTTCGGCGCCGTGGTGTACGAGTTCTTCGCGGGGGTGCCGCCGTACCAGTCGGAGAACACGCAGACGATCATCCAGAACAAGATCAAGGGCCTGCGCCGCCGGCTCTCGGACGTGCGGCCGGACCTGCCCGGCGGCCTCGTGGAGTTGATCGAGAACTGCCTGCAGCAGGATCCCCACCGCCGGCCGTCGGCGCTGCGCGAGACGGCCCAGCAGCTGGCCTATTGGTCCCGCATGCTCGCCCCCGAGCCGATGCAGGAGCGCCGCCGCCTGGCCCCCGGACCCGCCCCCGCCCGCGCCGTGCCGCGCAAGCCGGCCTCGGCCGAGGGTTACAACTGGATGCCCGCCGCCCTCACCATCGCGGGCGTCGTGGTGTTCATCGTCGGGCTCGCGGTCGCCTCGGATCCGGGTCCGAACTTCGCGCGGTTCGCGCCCGTGACGGTGCGCGGCAGCCTCCGGGTGGAGACGACCGCGTCCGAGGCCCCGGCGGCGACACCCGTGGCCGGCGCCCCGCGCGGGGACGACCAGGTGGCCGCCGCCGCCGCTGCCCCCGCGCCCGCGAAGGTCACCCGCCTGCGCGAACGCCGCGCCGCCGCCGGGCGCGCCACCGTCGGCCGCGCCGACGTCCGTCGCTCCGTCGCCCCCCCGCCTGCCCGCGCCGCCCTCGAGTGGACCGAGGCCGCCGAGAAGGCCCTGGAGGCCGGCGAGGTGCCCCGGGCCTACGAACTGGCCCGCCGCGCCGCCGCCGCCGGCGGAGGCCCCCGCGCCCGGGAGCTCGAAGCCCGCGCCCGCGCCCTTTTGGGGCTGTGATCCCGCCGAATGACCGATTGCCGCGTGCCCGCGGGTCTGCTAAGGTGATGCACCGTGGCGGAGGTGTCCCATGCGTCGTTGGTTCCTGTTTTTCTTACTGGTTGGTCTGAGCGCCTGTGGTCCCGATGAGACCGAAAAAACCAATAATAGTAATAATGCAAACAATATAAACAATATTAATAACGCAAACAATCTAAATAATGCCAACAATATTAATAATCTAAATAATGTAAATAATATTAATAATAACACAAACAATACAAACAATGTGGGACATGACTGCACGACGCCCGCCGAGTGCGAGCCCTGGCAGACCTGTTCGGTGGGGGGCTACTGCGTGGACGTGGCCGGTCGCTGTGCGGACAGCACCGACTGCGAGGCCTGGCAGGAGTGCGACGGCACCTGGTTCTGCGTCGTGCGCGACGGCTACTGCGAGGGCAACGACCACTGCGCGGACAACCAGACCTGCGGGCCGGACCACCTCTGCGTCACCAACGGCCCGACCTCGTGCAATTTCACTTACGACAGCGACTTTCCCGCGCCCGTGACCGGCGCGCTCAAGTCCCTGCGCCCGGCCGGCGCCGGCTTCGACGCCGTGGACCCCGATCTCGATCTCGGGCCGGTCACCCACGGCGAGCCCGCCCCGGCGTACCTGTGGTTCCTCACGCCGCCCCCGGTGGACGGGTTGCCGCCGCCCCCGATCACCATGCCCGGGTACTCGGACAACATGCCGCTGTTCTCCCGCGGGGCGGCCTGGAGCGGCACCCGCTGCTTTGAGACCCCGTCGGGCGTGCGCGAGCTCACCGAGAGCGAGGCCTTCGACTTCTACCGCGACATCGTCGAGCGCACGCTGGGCGTCACCATGAACACGGCGGCCAACTTCCGCAACGTGGTCGGCCTGCGGGGCGCCTATCCCGGGCGCCTGATCTGGCACCGCAACTCCCCCGACCACTTCAACGACACCCTCGTGCTGCTGTGGATCGACGGCTCCGGCGTCAAGCACGTGCGCGAGTTCCCCGTGAACACCGACACCGGCGACAACTCCTACGACTCCACGAGCTCGCTTCTGCCCAACCGCCTGTACCGCTACACCAACGGCTGGCACCGCGACTACAACGCGCTTTCGATGAACGAATACAACTACGACTGGGATTACAACACGGCCGACGACGCCAACGCCAACGGGCACTGGGACAACGACCGCAACGGCTGGCTCAATAGCGGCGCCACCCTCGACTACATCCGGGTGGGCTCGGCCCACAACATCCACATGGGCTCGGTCTCCGCACCCCTGGGCACCGCCCGCGTGGGCGGCTGGAGCGCCGGCTGCCAGGTGATCCCCGGCATGGCGAACTGGACCGCGTTCATCAACAACGCCTGGACCTCCTCCGGCGCCCGGGTGGACTACTGGCTGCTCGACGTGCGCGACCTGGACCGCTCCCTGTGGGGGCAGAGCTGCACTCCCAACGGCACCCACGAATGTCCCTTCCGCATCGCCTCCTGGCCGTACTCCCACAGCCACACCACGGTGGGTGGACAGTCTCGCTTCGACCAGTACAACTGCTCCACCGCCAACGAGTCGGGACCCGAGGTGGTCTACGAGATCAAGATCCCGCGGCACGGCACGCTCACGGTCTCGGTGGACTGCGTGGATCCCGTGGACGTGGACATCCACCTCGTGGTCATGGACGACCCCCGGGCCTGCCTGACGCGCCACAACAGCACCTTCTCCCGGGCGGTGGCTCCCGGCCGTTATCTCATCGTCGCCGACTCCTATGTGTCCGGCTCGGTGTTCAGTGGGGCCTACACGCTGAACGTCTCCTTCCAGTGATCTCGAGGTTGAACCCATGAAAACGCTGTTCCTGTCCCTGAGCCTCGTTCTGTTCCTCGCTGCCTGCGGAAACAAAGAGGCCGCCCCCCACGCCCCGGGACCCGGCTCCGTGGACCCGGCCGCGGCGATGCCTGCGGACGCACCGATGCCCTCGGACGCGCCGATGGTGCCCGCGATCGCGCTGGACAACCAGACCGAGAAGGCGCGCGGGCTCATCGACCAGCTCGAGGCCCGGGATTACGACAAGGTCCTAGCCGAGTTCGACTCCCAGATGGCGAAGGTGATGGACCGGAACAAGCTCGTGGCGGCCTGGGAGCAGCTGGTCTCCCACACCGGAAAACTGAAGCGCCAGGTGAGCGCCCAGCGCGAGGTCAAGGGGCACTATCAGATGATCTCCACGGTGTGCGAGTTCGAGAAGGCCTATCTGACCATCAAGATGACCTTCAACAAGGACGGCCAGCTCTCGGGGCTCTTCTTCGCGCCGGCCGAACAGCCCGGCGTCGCCACGGTGCCCCCGTACGTGCAGGCCGACCGCTACACCGAGGAGAACGTCACCTTCGGCGAGGCGCCCTTCGTGCTGCCCGGCGTGCTGTGCCTGCCCAAGGGCGACGGGCGCACCCCGGCGGCGGTGCTCGTGCATGGCTCCGGGCCCAACGACCGCGACGAGACCATCGGCCCCAACAAGCCCTTCCGGGATCTCGCCCACGGTCTGTGCTCGGCGGGCGTCGCCGTGCTGCGCTACGACAAGCGCACCAAGGTCCACGCCGGCCTGGTGCTCAAGGACGCGAAGAACCTGACCTTGGAGACCGAGACCTCCGAGGACGCGAAGCGGGCGGTCGGCTTCTTGCGGGGTCACCGGAGGGTGGAGCCCGGGCGCGTCTACGTGATCGGGCACAGCCAGGGCGCCATGGCCGCCCCGGGCATCGCGCGGGATCTGCCCGAACTCGCGGGGATCGTGCTCCTGGCCGGCAACGCCCGCCCGCTGGAGGAGCTCATCCTCGAGCAGGGCACCTTCCTGAGCAAGCTCGACGGGGTCGTCTCGGCGGACGAGAAGGCCGCTTTGGACAAGATTGCGGCCGGGGTCAAGAAGGTCCGGGATCCGAAGCTCACCCCTGAGACGCCGTCCGAGGAGCTGCCCCTGGGGATGCCCGCGCCCTTCTGGATCCACCTGAAGGGATACGACCCGGTGGTGGTGGCGCGGAACCTGAAGCTGCCGATCCTGATCCTCCAGGGCGGGCGCGACTACCAGGTCACCCTGGCCGGGGACTTCGCCCGCTGGAAGCAGGAGCTGGGCGCCCTGCCCAACGTCCGGCTGCAGGCCTTCCCCGAGCTCAACCATCTGTTCATGAAGGGCGACGGGACGCCGGGGCCCAGCGAGTACATGAAGCCGGGGCACGTCGCCGCCGAGGTCGTCGAGGCGATCCTGGCGTTCCTGCGCGGCCCCGCCGGAGGTGGAAAATGAGGACTTTCTGGGTGATCCTGATGCTCGTGTCCCTGGTCGGCTGCGGCAAGAAGGAGGCCGGCGGGTCCGGCCCGGCCCCTGCGCCCGAAGAGAAGGCTCAAGAGGAGGACCTCTCCGAGATGGCGGCGGACCGGCCCAAATCGATAGGTCCGCCGGCAACCGGACCGTCCATCGGTCCGCCGGCAACCGGAGAGGGGAAGGCCGACGATCCCGCGGACACCCGGGACGCCACGCCGACGGAGCCACCCGCCGATCCGGAACCGGGCGCCAAGCTCGATCCCGGTCTCGTGAGCCCCATGGACGAGGTCAAGACCGTGGCTCCTCGGCCGGGCTTGTCTTCGATGGCCGCCGGCACGAAGACCGGAGGAGGGGCCGGGGGTGGACCCGGCGGCGGGGACCTGGACGACCCGTTGCGGGACAAGTTGAAGCGGCAGCCCAAGCCCGACACGAAGGCCACCGGTTTCCACGACAAGGAGCAGGACGAGCCCACCCAGGAGTGATCCGCCCGACACCGGGAATGGAAAAATTTGAAAAAATCTGGATTCATCATTTGATTGAAGGGCTTTTCGGTACTACACTTGTAGTGTGCTGGCGATTAATCATTAAACAGCGCCACCTATTTCGGCCTTGACCGACCCGGAGGATTCGTCATGAGAAACCTGATGCTGACCAGCCTGATCGTCCCGCTGCTGGCCCTGGGCGCCTTCGGCTGCGCCGGCGGCGGCAAGAAGAACGTCACGGCGGAGAACTGCACCAACCTGCTCGACGACGACGGGGACGGCTTCATCGACTGCCAGGACTCCGACTGCGTCGCCGATCCCGTCTGCGAGGGGGTCGAGGACTGCGACAACGGGACCGACGACGACGGGGACGGGGACGTGGACTGCGACGACGCCGATTGCACCAACGCGGCCGTGTGTGCCCAGGTCGAGGACTGCGACAACGGGACCGACGACGACGGGGACGGGGAAGCCGATTGCGACGACGCCGACTGTGCCTCCTTCGCCGCCTGCCTCGAGGACGAGATCTGCGACAACGGGACCGACGATGACGGGGACGGCGCCGCCGACTGCGACGACGCGGACTGCGCGGCCGATCCCGTGTGCGCCACCGGCGAGAACTGCATGAACGGGACCGACGACGACGGGGACGGGGACGTGGACTGCGACGACGCGGACTGCGCCACCCACCAGGCCTGCCAGCCGCAGGACGAGGACTGCGACAACGGGTTGGACGATGACGGGGACGGGAAAAGGGATTGCGCCGACGACGACTGCGATGGCCAGAACGGCCCGAACGGCGGCCTGTGCGAGCTGGTCGAGACCCGCTGTCAGGACAACTACGACAACGACGGAGACGGGCTGGGAGACTGTACCGACTCCGACTGCGACGCGTCCGTCAACTGCCAGGGTCCCCCCGAGGACTGTGACAACGGGCTCGACGACGACGTGAACGGCTTCATCGACTGTGCCGACGTCAACTGCAACGGTTTGCCGGGACCCGGGGGTGGTACCTGCCAAATCCCCGAGACTTCCTGCCAGGACGGCTACGACAACGACGGGGACGGAAGCGTGGACTGCAACGATCCGAACTGCATCGGGCAGCCTGGGCCAGGCGGCTGCACGTGTCAGACACCCGAGACCACCTGCAACGACGTCTGTGACAACGACCGCGACGGGCTGAGCGACTGCCGCGACCCCGACTGTGCAGGTCGCCCCGGTCCCGGCGGCATCACCTGCCAGGCCACCGAGCTCAACTGCACCGACAGCGGCGACAACGACGGGGACGGTCAGGTCGACTGCGCCGACTCCGACTGCGCCTCCAACGCGGCCTGTGTTCCCGCCTGCAATCGTGATCTTGTCTACTGGGATTGTCCTCTGTCTTGTCCGGTTGGCCAGAAATGCGGCCTCAACTCGAGCAACGTGGCCGCCTGCCTTGCGGATTCGACTTTTTACGATACAGGGACGCTCTATGGCGCCTGCGGCCCCTCCAGCCGTTGCCCGTTCGGAGCCAAGTGCGTCAATCTCGGGGAGGGAAGCGTCTGCTCTCCCTTGTGCGATGCCTACAACACCCCCATGCTGCACGACTGCCCCTCCGACGGACTGTGCGCCTATCTGCTTACGGGCACCGAGTTCGGTCTATGCAAGGATGTGGATGCATGCAACGTCGTGGCCAACACCGGGTGTCCCCTCAATTACACCTGCCAGATGCTCGGCAACACCTATTGTCTGCCCACTTCTTGGGCCACGGTGGCTCAGGGGGGCAACTGCGCCACGGATCTCTGCGTGGGGGGGCAAATGTGTGTGAACGACGGGGGGGCTTACAAATGCTTCCGTGCCTGTACGCTGGCCAGCCCCACGACCTGCACCGGGAGTCAGACCTGTGAGAACGTGGGGAACGCCACCATCGGTGTGTGCTATCCGTAAGATCCAACGATTCTTGGAAATGGCCAGGTGAATTTATGAAAAGGAAATCCTTCTCCCTCACGCTGTTCCTGCTTTCATCGCTGTTCCTCCTGCTGCCGGCGGCCTGCGACCCCGAGAAAAAATCCACCAGCGAGCCGCCGGTGATCGTGAGCGGGCCGTCCACCCGCGAGGTGTACGTGGGCACCGAGCTCACCGTCCAGGTGATCGCCACCGACGTGGACACGCCGGAGTTGACGTTCTCGTTCCGGGCGCCCACGATCCCGGACGCGCTGACCCGGCCCAACCCCCTCACCATGATCCAGTCCGGCGCCCAGTCGGCGTATTTCCGCTTCACCCCGACCTCGTCGGACGTGGGCGATCACTTCATCGATCTGGTCGTCTCCGACGGGGTCCACGAGGTCTCGGGCGTGCTCACCGTGCGCGTCCAGAGCTCCACCGGCTCGAACCCCTACCCGGTGTTCGTCGCCCCGCTGGGCTCGGGCACCACCCTGGACCTCGAGCAGGACACCTGCTTCTCGATCCAGATCCAGGTCGAGGACGCCGACTCCGCCGCGGTGGACCTCACCCTCGAGGAGCCCGTGATCGAGGGTTACGAGCTCACCGCCGCGCCCGGCGCCTTCACCGGCTCCTTCGCGTGGTGCCCGACCGAGAAACAGATCGACGAGGGCGACCGCTTCTCGCTCAACCTCAAGGCAGACGACCGCGAGGGGCACGTGACCTTCAAGCGCTACACCCTGCTGCTGCGCCGGCCGGTGGAGACCGAGTGCCCCGGCGCCGACCCGGTCATCACCCACACCCCCGCGGCCGCGCTCGAGTCCGTCAACGACCTCGAGCTCACCTTCACCGTCACCGACGACGCCGGCGTCTTCGCCGCCCCCCTGGTGTACTACTCCACGAACGTGTCCGATCCCGACACCTATTACATCGGAGATCTGGTCCCGGTGACCTCGCAGCGGGTCTCGGGGTCGGCCACCAGCGCGCAGTACCGCGCCGTGATCCCCAACCCGGTGGTGTCTCTCACCCCCGGCGCCAGCCGCACGGTGTACTACGTCATCGAGGCCCAGGACGACGACGACACAGCCGGCAAATGCGACCATCGCGTGATCGCTCCCGCCGCAGGCATGCACCGGACCGTCGTGACGCACCCCACCGGGACCGTCACCGGGGCGGGCCTGTGCGCGGCCTGCACCGCGGATGTCCAGTGCGGCGGCGCCAACGACGCCTGCGTGGTGCTCGGCGGCGGCCAGATGCGCTGCCTGGTGGACTGCCAGGACGATCCCGAGGGCTGCCCCAACGGCACCGTGTGCTCGATCGACCCGCTCATCGGCGTGTCCGGGCTCACCCGCCGCCAGTGCGTGCCGCTCTCGGGGTCCTGCGTCACCGGCGGCTGCGTGGCCGACCGCCGCGAGGACGACGACGCCCCCTCGACGTCCCTGCCCGCGATCACCGACGGCACCTACGACGATCTGACCATGTGCATGGACACGTCCACCGGCATGGTCGATCCCGACTGGTTCCGCTTCTCCCTGGCCTCCACCAGCCTCGCCATGATCGAGGTGCAGTTCTCCCACGCCCAGGGGGACCTGGATCTGCGCCTGCGCGACGCGGCCAACGCCGTGGTCGACCGCTCCATGGGCGTCACCGACAACGAGACCGTCGTGGCCTGCCTGGAGCCCGGGACCTACTACGCCGAGGTCTTCTCCTGGGACGAGGACGTCTCCACCACGTACGACCTGGTGTTCGAGACCATCCCGGGCGGGTGCTGCGTGGACGACGCGTGGGAACCCTCGGACATGGAGAACGCCATCCCCGTGATGCACGGCGACATCGTGGACGAGCTCTCCATCTGCTCTGGGGACGAGGACTGGTTCTCCATCGACCTGATTCAGGGCCAGTATCTCTACGTCGAGGTGCTCTTCGACCAGCTCACCGAAGCGCAGGACCTGGACGTCTACGTCGTGAGCCCCAACGGCTCGACCATCCTCACGCCCTGCTGCGATCCCAACAACGGCCAGAGCGCCACCTCCAACGAGGAGCTGCTCTTCGAAGCCACCTCCACGGCGACCTACTACGTCCTGGTCGAGGGCTTCTACGGCTCCGAGAATTCCTACATGATCTCGTTCGAGGTCATGAATTAAAACCCCAGGGACGCCCGTAAAAGGGCGTCCCGCTTGAAGCCACGAAGTGGCTGGATGGATCCTCCCGTTCGAAGGACGGATTCATCGGTCCTGACCGGCGCCGTCACGTCACGAAGAAGAAGAAGCTGCCGCCGGGGTAGAACTGGGGAAAGCGGCCGAAGGTGATCGCGCCGAACAGGTTCACCGTGATCGAGAGGGCCAAAAGCACGGCGAAGGTGCGCCCCAGCCGCACGTTCGAGGCCGCCAGCAGCAGGATCAGGAACACGGTGAAGTCCAGGCTGAAGCGGTAGCCGAACTGCACGAAGCCCGAGTTCTGGTACAGAAGCGCCAGCGCGGCCACGGGCAAGACGCCCAGGACCCACCAGGAACGCACGAAGCGGTCCCGGAAGGACGCGCGCAGAAGCAGCAGGAACACGGGCGTGGTGAGCCACAGGGCCATCCCGTGGGGGGAGATCCGCACGTACGGGGCGTCGGAGGTGAAGCGCGGCAGCAGGGTGAGCATGGCCGAGAGGTTCCGCGACAGGTACTCGAGGGAGAACAGCCCGTGCTGCTCCATGCGCCGGCGCCAGGAGATCTCGAGGTACTGGTGCCCGAAGTCGAAGGGATTGCCGAAGCGCGCGTGGTTCAGCGCCATCGCCACCGCCACGAGGGCGAAAAGCGGCGCCCCGTGCCAGAGGGCCTCGCGCCACGCCCGGCGCACGCCCGTCCAGCCGCCGTCGGAACACCACACCCACGCCGGGTAGATCAGGCCCATGAACAAAAGCGGCGTGCGGCACAGGAAGGCCGCCCCCAGGAAGAAGCCGGCCCACGCGGCGCGGCGTCGCAGCACGGCCATCAGGTACAGGATCGTCCAGAAGAGACCGGCCACGTGGGCGGTGTACCAGACCTCGCCGCGCACCGAACTGAAGAAGTTCACCGTGCCGAAGGAGAACAGCGCCACCAGGGCCGCCAGCTCCCCGTCGGAGCGGTCCAGGAGGCCGCGGCGGCGGGCCAGCAGCAGGAGGAACCACAGCAGGGAGGCGTTGAGCGCCGAGAGGAGGAGGGTGAACAGGACGTCGTTGAAGGCGAGGCCCCAGGCGATGACCCCGGGCATCATCATCCAGGCGGGCATGGGAGGAAAGGTGACGTACCAGGCTTCGGTGCGCGTGCGGATCTGGCGAGGGTCGACCTGGACGAAGCGGCCGTCGAGGGTCTTGAACGCGTCCGGTCCGCGGGTCTTCCAGTACGTGCCCGTGAGGGTGCGCCCGTCCTTCAGTCCGAGGGTGAGGACCCGGGCCCAGTCGTTGCCGTGGGGCCGCCGATCGACCAGGCGCGTGGTGCCGGCCAGGTGGGAGCGGGCCAGGTAGGCGAAGTGGTTGTTGCGGGAGGCGCGCAGCAAGCGGGGGCCGGCCACCGCGGCGTAGGCGAGGCCGACGATCAGGAAGATCGCGAGTCCGGTGCGTCCGGGGGGCAGCAGCCGATCAGAGAAGCTGGACATGATCGAGCACGACCTGGTCGCGCAGCGGATCCACGTGGGTCACGCGCAGGGAGATGCGCTCGCCCACCGGGATCGGGCGCGGCACCTGAACATACACCCGCAGGGCGAGGTCCTCAACCAGAACCTGGGCGCGCAGCCGGGGGTTGCTCTCCAGCACCAGGGCCTGCACGGTGCCGCCCCGGCGGGCGAGGGCCTCGAGCAGCCAGTACCGGGTGCTCTTGCGCTCGACGCGGGAGACCTCGTCGACCACGGCCTCGGCGTTGCCCAGGATGGGCATGAGATCGCCGGGCTCGAACGGCTGGGGCAGGCCCAGCAGCCAGGCGCGCAACTGGAGGCTGGCGAGGAGATCGGAGTAGCGCCGCAGCGGGCTCGAGGCCTGCAGGTAGACGTCCACGCCCAGGCCGAAGTGGGGACCCGGGTGGCAGGAGAGCTCGCCCTTCTTCATCTTGCGGACCAACTGGAAGACGCCGGACTGGTCCTCCGAGGAGGGCAGCGGGAGCTCGGGGGGCTTCTGGGTCCGGTAGATCACGTTCAGGCGCAGATCGCGGGCGGTGCGGCCGGCGATGGTGTTGGCCAGGATCATGCACTCCGAGACGATCGCCCGGGACGGGGAGTCGGGTTCGATGACCTTGACCGAGATCTCCCCCTCGGCGTTCACGCGCACCTTGGCCTCGGGGAGCCGGAGCTCGACGGCACCCCGGGCGGCGCGCGCCCCCTGGAGGAGGCGGGTGACCCGGGCCAGCTCCCGCAGCAGGCGGTCGACGTCGTCCCCGAGGCTGGCGCGGCCGGCCAGGGATGCGTCGGCCGCGGCGTAGGAGAGGCGGTGGGAGACGCGCACCGAGTGGGCCGCGATGGCGGTGGAGGCGATGGACCCGTCCGGGGCGATGACCGCCGAATAGGTGATCACGGCGCGAGGGACGCCCGCGACCAGGCTGAAGCGGTCCTCGGAGACCTCCTCGGGCATCATCGGGATGCGCCGGGTGGGCAGGTAGATCGAGGTGGCCCGGGCGCGGGCCTCGGCCTCCAGGGGGGAGCCCACCTCGAGGCCGGCGCCGGGATCGGCGATGTGCACGGAGATCTCGACGCCGCCGTCGGGCAGCAGGGCGAGGCCGAGGGCATCGTCGATGTCGCGGGTCTCCTCGTCGTCGATGGAGACGATGACCCCGTTCTGGCAGGGCCCCAGCTTCTGGACCGCGGTCCGGGCCTGGGCGAGGACCTCCTCGGGGAAGCTCTCCGGGGCGCCCAGCGCGCACACGGCGGGGCAGTCCAGCGGGCCGAAGACGCCCAGGCGTTGCAGGACGGTGAACGCGGCCGCCGGCAGGGGGGACAGCGGGATCTGGGCCTCCTGGGCGATGCGGGAGGTGAGGGTGGCGGCCGTCTGCCAGCGCGGCTCCTCGTCCCCGGCGAGGGCGAACTGGCGCAGGGCGTCGACGAGGGCGGGGGCGAGCTCCGAGAGCGAAGGCGCCCGGCCCTCGCGCAGGCAGGCGCAGATCCGCTCGACGAACTCGGTCCGCTGGCGTTGCTGGGCGGCGAGCTGGCCCTCCTGCACGAGCATGGCCGACACGGTGTCCGGTTCGCGGGCGCCGAGGGTGCCGTCCTTGTTGATGCGGAAGTACATCGGGCGCTCGCGCACGACGCGCAGCAGGGCGATCTGGGCCGCCAGGTCGGTCTGGGACAGGCTCAGGTCGCACAACTCCTCGAGGGAGGGACGGACGTCGTCGGGCTGCACCAGCTCCCACAGGGTCTTCAGGTCGACCAGGGGCTGCAGCCGGGCCACCTCGCGTTCGAGGTCGGCCAGAAAGGAGGCCGCGTCCCGGCTCAGTTTCACGGGTGCGGAGAACCGGCGGCCGATGCGCTGGGGGTGGATCCGGACGGTCTTCCCCTCGCGGTTGACGTACTGGGCCTTGGCGTTGGGATCCCGGCCCTGCTCGAGTCCCAACACCCACGTCCCCTGATCTTCATACTCGATCACGCGGACGTCGGACATGGACTCCACTCACGGCCGGGGGTTGACGGACCGCCGCGAAGGGCGGGCGGGAGGTTCCTAACCGTTGACCAGGGTGCGGGACTTCTCGCGGATGCGGGCGGCGCGGCCGCGCAGGGCGCGCAGGTAGTACAGGCGGGCCTGGCGCACGCGTCCCTGCATGCCGATCTCGACCTTTTCGACCACGGGGCTGTGGGTCGGGAACACGCGCTCGACGCCGACGCCGTAGGAGACCTTGCGGACCGTGAAGGTGGAGCCGATGCCGGCCCGGTGGAAGCGGATCACCACGCCCTCGAACACCTGGATGCGCTCGCGGGTGCCCTCTTTCACCTTGACATGGACGCGGACGGTGTCCCCCACGCGGAAGGTGGGGAGATCTGTCCGGAGGAAATCCTGGCCGATCTTTGCGACTTTGCTGCTCATATTGGTCATGACCGTCACCTCGAAAAACTGAAAAATTCCAACTATTTCAACCACTTTTCCGGAAGACGCCGGACGGGGTGAGTCGAAAGAGCGGGAGGGATATTAGTAAAATCTTCCCGAAAGTCCAGCTGTTTCTCGATGGAGGAAGGCCTTTTCTGCCCTTTTCGATCCGGCGGGCCTCCACCATTTTTAGAAAATAAACCCGAAATTGAAGTGAATGCGCCCCTCGCTCTCGTTTCCCCAGACTCGGGTGATGGGGATCGCATACTCGAGGCTGACCACGCCCACCGGGGTCACCAGGCGCAGCGCGGCCCCGTAGCCCGAGTGGAAGAGCGCGGCGGAGAAGGTATCGTAATGATTGATGATATAGCCAGTATCAAAAAACAAAGCTCCCCAGATGGGCATGCCCAGGATGAAGCTCGACTTCCAGATGGGGAACTGCAGCTCGGTGATGGAGATGAAGCGGATGTTGCCTCCCAGGGGGCTGACCTTGAACAGTTCCCCGCTCCCGGTCGGGTGCATCGGCGTGCGCAGAAGCTGGGTGAACAGCAGATCCTCCTCGTAGCCGCGAACCGTGGTGTCGCCGCCGGCGAAGAAGCGCTCGACCTTGGGCAGAGCCTGGGTGCCGAAGAAGGGCAGGCCGTGGTCGTAGCGCAGGCCCTGCGCCAGGATCAGGCCAAAAGGCAGCGGCAGGAAAGACTGGCCGGTGGCGTTGAAGTGCACGAAGTCGTCGTCGCCGCCGAGGTAGTTCGAGGCCAGGCGCACCGAGGAGGTGATTCGGTAGCCCTTCTTGGGCACCAGGGGGTTGTCCCGGTGGTCGATGATGATGGTGGGTCCGATGCTGGCGGTGGTGGTCGCGAAGTCCACGCTGCTGTCCTCTTCGGGCGCGCCCGACACGCGGATCAGCGTCTCTTTGTACGACACGCGGCGGATCTCGTAGCGCAGGAACCACTGCAGCCGCTGGGACCAGCGCTTTCGCAGGGTGACCGACGAACCGTAGGTGATGATGTCGCCCAGGCGCACGGTCTCCTCGGTGCGGCCGTAGGCCGAGATCTCGAAGATCAACTCCGTGCCCAGGAACCGCGGATCCTGGTAGGTCGCGCGGCCGCTCTGGATCTCGGCGCCGACCTCGCCGCGCAGCTCCAGGCTCTTGGCCAGGCCGAACAGGTTGCGGTTCTGGTACGAGAAGGAGGTGAAGTACAGGTTGTCCGTCGAGAAGCCGCCGCCGATCTCCATGGAGCCGTAGTCGTCGAAGCGCTCGATGACCGTGACGATCACCGGGATCTCGGCGAGCTGGTCCTCGAGCCCGAGGAACTGGATGCGCACGCTGCGGAAGACGCCCAGGCTGCGCAGGTTTCGGCCGGCCTCCTCGATGCGGGAGAAGGAGAACGGATCGCCCTGGGAGAACGGGATCTCGCGACGGATGACGCTCTCGCGGGTCTTGAAGTTGCCGCGGACGAACACGGGACCGATGCGCACCGGCTTTTTCCGGTCGATCAAATAGGTCACGTCCACGTTCTTCTGATCGTCCGAGGCCTTGATCTCGGTGGTGATGGTGCAGTAGGGGAAGCCCTTGTTGGAGAAGTGCCGTTTGAACTCCAGCAGATCGTTCTGGATGCGTTCCATGGAGAAGGGGCGGCCGGTCCTGGCGGTCTGCAGCCGGCGCAGCGCGGCCTCGTCGCTGTCGGCCCCGAGGAAGCGGACCTGGTTGAGCAGCACCCGGTTCTTCTCATCGATGGTGAAGTGGACGTAGACGTACTGGTGACCCTTGCGGTAGGGCAGGGCCGCCTCGAGGGAGGCCTTGAGCACCCCCTGGGCGTCGTCGGAGGCGGTGATCACCCGGCTCGTGACGTCGACGTCGGGGTAGCCGGCCTTCTTGTAGGCCTCCCGGATGCGCTCCTCGTCCTGGGCGAGCTGGGTGGGCGTGATGAAGCCGCCGGAGCCCAGGCCGATCACCGACAGTTTCTTGGGGAAGGGCTTGGTGGAGAGCTCGGCGCGCAACTGGCCGGCGGTGAAGTGCCGGTTCCCCTTGAACTGGATGCCCTCCACGCGGTACTGCAGGCCCTCCTGGACGTAGAAGTTCACGCGAAGGGCGTTCTCGCCGATGAGGTGGGCCTCGGAGAACACCATCGCGTTGAAGTAGCCCATGGTGTGATAGAAGTGCGTGAGGGCCTTCGCGCTCCGGACGATCTCGTGTTCATCATAGGAGCCGCTCTCGACGAAGGTCAACTGCTTGCGCAGCTCCTTCTCGTGGATCTGGAGGTTGCCCTTGAACTTGACCTCGACCCGGCGGCGCTCGCGGATGTAGAGCCCGATGTTCACCGTCCGGTCCTCGCGGTTGAGGCTGTAGGTCTTGTGGAAGTCGTGCTAGATCGGAAGAGCGTCGTTGAGGGAAAGAGTGTAGATCTCGGTGGTCGCCGT
>CALKWH010000474.1 GCA_938004375.1 uncultured Pseudomonadota bacterium | reverse complement strand
TACGAGATCGTATTCGGTGTCTGGAGTTCAGACGTGTGCTCTTCCGATCTGCTCCTCCTCCGCGGGCGGTTTCGGAAGATCGGGGATGCATTCGGGACGGTTTTTCGCTAGATTGTGCCTGCCGGAGGAGAAATGCGGTTATCCAAGGTATCCAAGATGCCCCGCCAGGAGCTGCTGTTCCTGGCCAAACTGATGGCGCCCTCGGAGGTCTTCCCCCTCGAGAGCTCCTCCAACTCCATCCTCGAGGAGACGATCATCTCGTCCCTAGGGGCGTTGTTCTCCACCGAGCCGCTGCTGCTGCCCGAGCTCGAGACGTTCTTCTTTCACCGGCTGTCTCGGATCCTCTCGGTGAAACCGCAGCCGGAGGACCTCGAGGGGTGGTCCGGCCAACTGGACCTGGCCCTGGGTGAGCGGATCCTGCGCGAGATCCAGCCGCTGCTCCAGGTGCTGCACATCATGGGATGGGCCGACGGCCGGCTCTCGGCCGAGGAGCTCGAGGTCTACGACGCCGTCTTCTCCCGGCTCAACGTGCTGCGGCCCTTCCGCAACCGCATCATCGAGATCTGCACCCAGTCGGTGCCCCGCGCGACCCTGGTCGCCGATCTGCAGCAGATCACCCACCACCGGGAGCGGGCCGAGCAACTGCTCTCGTTCGCCTGGGTCGTCGCCATGGTCGACTCGGAGACCCACGAGGCCGAGATCAACGCCTTCCACGATCTGGCCGAGATCCTCCAGTTCTCCCGGGACGAGCGCCGCGAGATCGCCGAGCAGACGGTCGTCCGCCTGCGCCGCCTGCGCCGCGATGAGCCCGGCATCTCCGGCCCCGAGGCCGCCCTGCGGGTGTCCGGCGCCGATTCGTTCGTCCAGCGCGTCGCCGGCCTCTCCTTTCTCCCCGTGCTGAGCCGCGGGCGCTTCGGGCGGTCCTCCCAGGCGCTGCCCTCGGGGGTCGAGGCGCTGCACTCGCTCACCCTCTTCTCGAAGTTGTGCATCCTCTCCGGCCCTGAGTTCTCGCTGCTGGATCGCGTCGTGCTGCTGCTGGCGCTGCTGGTCGTCGAGACCGATTGACGCCGTCGCCGGTCATGCGCGTCCTGGTGGCCCCCGATTCCTTCAAATCGACCCTCTCCGCGGCCGAGGCGGCCGAGGTCATCGCCGGGGCCGCCCGCGCGGCGTTGCCCGGCGTCGAGGTCGAGGCGTGTCCGTTGGCCGACGGGGGTGAAGGGACTTTGAGGGTGTGGGCGCGGGCCGTGGGCGCCGAGGTCTTCGAGGTGCCCGCGTGCGACCTCTTCGGCGTCCCGCTCCGGTGCCCGGCGGCGCGGGATCCCGCCACCGGCGACGTGCTCCTCGAGGCGGCCCACACCTGCGGGCTGCCCCCCGCCGGTCTCCGGGACCCGGTCCGCGCGCTCTCCACGGGCCTGGGGCTGGCGATGCGCGCGGTGCTGGACCGGGATCCCGGGTCGCGGATCCGGGTGGCCCTCGGCGGGACCGGCACGGTGGACGGCGGTCTGGGCGCCGCCCGGGCGTTGGGACTCCTGTCGGGCGCGGCGTCGGCATCGGCGATCGGCGGCATCCTGGCGCTGCCACCGGAGCCCTCCTTCACGCTGCCGGGCCCCTTCCTCCGTCCGCCCGTGTTCCTGTGTGACACGCGCGCGCCGCTATTGGGATCCTCGGGTGCGGCGGCGGTCTTCGGACCGCAGAAGGGGATCCCGGCGGATCGGATCGCGGACTTTGACGCGGCCCTGGGGAGGCTCGTCGTCGCGGCGGCCGTCGCCGTCGGCCGGCCCTTCGTGGACACGCCCGGCTTCGGCGCAGCGGGGGGCATCGCCGCGCTCTTCTCCCTGGTCGCCGGCGCCTCCTGCGAGTCGGGGGCGGAATATATCTTCAACGCTCTTCAATTTGCGCAGCGGGTCCGGGAGGCCGGGCTCGTGGTGACCGGCGAAGGGTGCCTCGACGAGACCTCCCTCACGGGCAAGCTGGTGGGCGCGGTGGCCGACCTCTGCCGGGACGCGGGGCGGCCGCTGCTGGTCGTCGCGGGGCGGTCGCGCCTGGTCTCCGCGCGCCTCCCTGCGGGGGTCGTCGTGCGCGCCGCGTCGGAGCCCTCGGCGCCTGACCCGGACAGAACAATGGCCTCGGCCATTTTATACAACGCAGCCCTGACTGCGTTTCGTGATTTTTCAAAAAAACAGCTTTTCGGGCCGGGCGTTTTGCGCTAAATTATTATTTCTTGGCTCTGCCAATGCCCCGGAGAGACCCATGGCCCGGTTTTCAGCCACCGACAGACCGACGCTCAATCCCCAGAAACTCTGGAAGGGATTCCCGTCGGATCCGGTCGAACTGCTGCTCTTGGCCCACGTGAACGGCCAAAACTCCGCGCAGGATCTCTCGGTCTTCTGCGCCCGCACGGTGGAACAGACCATCGCCCTGCTGGACCGGCTCGCCGACCTGGGCATCCTGGCGGCGCCGCGGAGCGTCACCGCGCCGGCGCCTGATGCCGCGCCGAGGACCGCCGCCGCGTCCCCTGCGGCCAGGGCCGCGTCCCCGACGCCGAGCGCCGGGTCTCCGACGCCCAGTGCCGGGTCCCCGGCGCCCGAGGCCGCTGCACAGACCTCCCCCGAGGCGACGCTGGTGGACCGTCGGTTCCTGAAAAAGCTGGGTGAGCTCGACACCTCCGTCCTCGCCGAGACGGTCGATCTCGAGCCCCGGCGCAAAGAGGAGATCCTGCTGCTCTTCCACAGCCTGTCCCAGCTCACGCCGTTCCAGTTGTTCGGCGTCCCGGGGGACACCACGGACCGCGACGTGAAGCGCGCCTACCAGCGGTTGTCGCTGCGGTTCCATCCGGACCGGTATTTCGGCAAGAACCTGGGGTCGTTCAAGCCGATGATGGAGCGGATCTTCCGAGTCATCTCGGAGAGCCTCGAGCTGCTCGCCACCGAGGAGAGCCGGCGGCGCCTCGAACCCGTGTACCCCGAGGCCTTCGCCGCGGCGGGCTCCTCCGTCCCCGAGCCGACCGTGGAGACCTCGGACCCCGGCTCCACCGAGCTCTCCGGGGAGGAGGAGGGTCACCCGGTGGGAGGACCCCGGACCTCCCGCCCGCACCGCCGGGTGGGGCTGCGCAACCAGATCGCCAGCGTGCTGTCACGCGCCAATTCCAACTCCATCGTGTCCGGCGACAGCGACGAGGACGAGGAGCCCGCGGCGGCGCCGTCGATCATCCTGCCTCCCCCCGGTGGCTACAAGACGCCGCCCACCCGCATGGATCCCCTGCACCGGGCGGCCCAGGAGCGGGCCCAGCGCGTGTCCGTCCACCTTTCCGAGGGGAAGCGGGCCCTCGAAGCCAAGAACTACGGCACCGCCGCCTCCCATTTCAAGACCGTGCTGTCCCTGGATCCGCGCCATGAGGAGGCCTCGCGCCTCTACCAGGAGGCCGACGGGAAGAACCGCGAGACCATGGGCGCCTCGTACGCCGCCCGCGCCCGCATGGAGGAGGAGATGCGCGATCTGCAGCGCGCCTCCGAGCTGTGGTCGATGGCTGCCGAGCTCAGCCCGACGGTCGAGATCCTGGGCGGGGCGACCCAGTGTTTCTCCAAACTGCTGAACCACGCCAAGGCGCGCGAGTACGCCCAGCGCGCCGTCGCCCTCTTCCCGAAGCCCGAGACCATGCTGCTGCTGGCGAATGTCTACATCGCGGCCGGGATGGGCCTGCGGGCCCAGACTACCCTCAAAGAGCTCCTCGAGAAGTTCCCCGGGCATGCCGAGGCCCAGCGACTGATGCGCGTTGCACAAAAAATGAAGTAATCGGCTCCGCGTGCGCGCCGGCCCAATTTACTGGTTGACTTTTTCAGCAGGTTTGCTTGAATATTGCCTTGCCGGGCGAGGCTTAATATTTGTTTATGGAACCTGCGCCCATTTTCCCAACAGGAGAGACCGATGCCAGAACGCGTGATCGGCATTGACCTGGGCACGACCAACAGTTGTGTCGCCATCGTCGAGGACGGCAACGCCAAGGTGATCCCCAACCGCGGCAGCTACGACACCACCCCCTCCATCGTCGCCATCGCGGAGACGGGGCGGCGGCTGGTCGGCCACATGGCCAAGCGCCAGGCGATCACCAACGCGGCCAACACCGCGTTCGCCTTCAAGCGGCTGATCGGGCGCAACTTCGACAGCCCCGAGGTGGCCAACCTGCTCACCACGCTGCCGTACAAGATCGTCGCCGGCCCGAACAAGGACATCCGCATCGTCCTGCGGGACACCACCTACAGCATCTCGGAGTTGTCCGCCTTCGTGCTGCAGGAGATGAAGGCCGTGGCCGAGGAGTACCTGAACGGCGAGGTCACCAAGGCCGTCGTCACGGTGCCGGCCTACTTCGGCGACTCCCAGCGCCAGGCGACCCGCGACGCGGGCAAGATCGCCGGCCTCGACGTCATCCGCATCATCAACGAGCCCACGGCCGCCGCGCTGGCGTATGGCTTCGGCAAGGATCTCGAGCGCCGCGTGGCCATCTTCGACCTCGGCGGCGGCACCTTCGACATCTCCGTGCTCGACATCGGCAACGGGGTCTTCGAGGTCATCACGACGGCGGGCGATTCCCTGCTCGGCGGAGAGGACTTCGACCGTCGCATCATGGACTGGCTGGTGTTCAACTTCGCCAAGGAGTACCACATCGACCTGCGCAAGGACAAGATGGCTCTCCAGCGCCTGAAGGACGTGTCCGAGAAGTCCAAGTGCGACCTGTCCACGCTCCAGGAGACCGAGATCAGCCTGCCGTTCATCACCTCCACGGGCAAGTCCGACCCCTTCCACCTGCAGACGGTCCTCACCCGCGAGAAACTGGAGCAGCTCACCGGCGACCTGGTCGAGCGGACCATCCGCATCTGCGACGAGAGCCTGAAGAAGGGCGGCATCGACCTGGCCTCCATCGACACCGTCATCCTCGTCGGGGGCATGACCCGCATGCCCATCGTGCAGCGGCGGGTGAACGACTTCTTCAAGAAGGAACCCAGCAAGGGGGTGCACCCCGACGAGGTCGTCGCCATCGGCGCCGCCATCCAGGGGAACGCGCTGCTGAACACGAGCGAGACCGAGAGCGAGCTGCTGCTGCTCGACGTCACCAGCCACAGCCTGGGCATCAAGATGTCCGACGGCTCGTTTTACCGGCTCATCGAGGCCAACACCACGATCCCCACCTCCCACCGCCAGATCGGAAGAGCGTCGTGTAGGGAAAGAGTGTAGATCTCGGTGGT
>CALKWH010000473.1 GCA_938004375.1 uncultured Pseudomonadota bacterium | reverse complement strand
GATCGTATTCGGTGACTGGAGTTCAGACGTGTGCTCTTCCGATCTGCCGAGGGGGTTGTGGGTGACCGCCGGTGCGATGAAGTCGCAGGGGATCAACTTGGTCCCCTGGTGGATGAGCTGGTAGAACGCGTGCTGGCCGTTGGTGCCGGGCTCGCCCCAGATGATGGGCCCGGTCTGGTGGGACACCGGGTTCCCGTCGCGGCCCACGCACTTGCCGTTGGACTCCATGTCCCCCTGCTGGAAGTAGGCGGCGAAGCGGTGCAGGTACTGGTCATACGGCAGGATGCAGTGGGACTGGGCGCCGTGGAAGTTGTTGTACCACACGCCCAAAAGCGCCAGCAGCACCGGCAGGTTGTCGCGCAAGGCGACCGTCTCGAAGTGGCGGTCCATCTCGTGGGCGCCCTCGAGCAGCGCCTCGAAGTTCTCGTAGCCGATGAACAGCGCGATGGACAGGCCGATGGCGGACCATAAGCTGTAGCGGCCGCCCACCCAGTCCCAGAACTCGAACATGTTCGCCGGATCGATGCCGAAGGCGGCGACGGCCTTGGCGTTGGTGGAGAGCGCGGCGAAGTGCAGCGCCACGTGCTTCGGGTCGTCCGCGCGCGCCAGGAACCAGTCCCGGGCGGTGTGGGCGTTGGTCATGGTCTCCTGGGTGGTGAAGGTCTTCGAGGCCACCAGGAAGAGCGTGGTCTCGGGATCGACCCGCTTCAGGGTCTCGGCGACGTGGGTGCCGTCGACGTTGGACACGAAGTGCACGCGCATGCCGGGCCGGGCGTAGGGGCGCAGGGCCTCGGTGACCATGACCGGGCCCAGGTCCGAGCCGCCGATGCCGATGTTGACGACATCGGTGATGGACCGCCCGGTGTAACCGCGCCAGGCGCCGGAGTGGATCCGCCCGCAGAAGTCCTTCATCTGGGCGAGCACGCGGCGCACGCCGGGCATGACGTCCGAGCCGTCCACGAGCACGAGGGCGTCGGAGCGGTTGCGCAAGGCCGTGTGGAGCACGGCGCGACCTTCGGTGACGTTGATGGGTTCGCCGGCGAACATGGCGCGACGGGCGCCGGCCACGTCGGTGTCTTCGGCCAGCGCGACCAGCGCGTCCAGGATCTCGTCGTCGATCAGGTTCTTCGAGAAGTCGAGCAGGAAGGAGTCGCCGAAAGTCCGCGAATAGCGGGAGAAGCGGCCCGGATCGGCCGCGAACGCCGCGCGCAGGCTCAGGTCCTTTTTCTTCGCGTACAGGTCGGTCAGGGTCTTCCAGGCAGGGGTCAAGGTGGGATCGATGTTTCGCATGGGCACCTCTTTCGTGCCCGCATCATAATTTCATGTGGCGCGTTGTTCCAGCTGAAACGAGGGGGCGGCGGGAGAGGCCGGGGGGGAGCCTATTGGGGCAGCTCGGGCTTGCCGGCGGCGGCGCGGGGCGTGCAAACCATGATTTCTGTGGTATCATACGGCGTTTTCCACCGGCCCCACGAGGTGTCCTTGTGCCGAACCGCCACCTGATCCCCCTGCTCGTCACCATCGCCCTTTTCCACGCCTGCGTCACGCCCAAAAAGACCGTCAACAACGACGACAACGCCGGCAACGTCAACAACCACGGCTGCGCCGAGGGCCTGACCTGGTGCGGAGAGGAGTGCGTGGCCACCTTCGCCGACGAGCGGCACTGCGGCGGCTGCGACCGGGCCTGCCCGCAGTTCGGCGTGTGCGTGCCCCCCGGGGAGTGCGTGCTCGAGTGTCCCGACGGCATGGACGAGTGCCCCGACCGCTGCACCGTGCTCGACAATGACGCGGCCAACCGCGGCGAGTGCGGGCACGCCTGCCAGACCGGCATCGCCTGCGCGGGAGGACCGTGCCAGGACGCCCCCTTCCTGGAGACCGCGGCCGAGGCCGCCCCCGTCGTGCCCCCACCCCGCATCGGTATAGATCGGAAGA
>CALKWH010000472.1 GCA_938004375.1 uncultured Pseudomonadota bacterium | reverse complement strand
ACCACCGAGATCTACACTCTTTCCCTACACGACGCTCTTCCGATCTGGGGACAGGTCCGTCACCGGCGCCCGGGTCAACTTCAGGGTGCGCAGTTCGACGAGGCCCGCGAGGGGCTTGAGGTCCCGCACGCCCGTGTCCGAGAGCCCCAGGTGACGCAGCCCGGTGAGTCCGGCCAGCGCGGACAGATCGGTCAACCCCGCCAGGCCGTCGAGGTGGAGCCCCGAGAGCCCGGTGAGGGGCGAAAGCGCGTCCAGCCCGGAGGCGGCCAGCTGGGTGTGCCCGAGCCCCAGCTCCCGCAGCCCGGTGAGCCCGCCGAGCAGCGCCGCGTCGGAGAAGGCCGTGCCCGATAAAAGGAGGCTGGTGAGGCGTGTGAGCTTCGGCAGGAAGTTGAAGTCCCGCACGTTGGGGCAGCGGGAGAGGTCCAGGACCTCCAGTGCCGTGAGGCCCTCGAGCGGCGAGGCGTCGGTGAACGGGGCCTCGAAGAGCACCAGGTGGGTCAGGCGGGAAAACGCGCGCAGCGGCGCCAGATCGGTGAGCCCGGTGCGGCCCAGGCGCAGCTCCACCAGGGCGGCCCCCGGCACGCGGGTCAGGTCCGGGCGATCGACGTGGGACAACTCGAGGCGGCGCAGTCCGGTCGCGAGGCGCAGGGTCGCCAGGTCCTCGGCCGTGGCGCCCGGCTCGAAGGCCAGCAGGCGGTCGGGCTCCTTCGCCAGGAACGCGGCGAGCTCGGGCGTGAGCGAGCGGACCCGGCACCGTTGGGCGTCACAACCGGTCGGGTGGGCAACCGGCGCGGGGACCTCGGAAGGTGGCGCGGCGGCGTCCGGCTCCGGACCGTTCGGGACGACCGGACCCGGACCGGGGAACGCGTCGGCCGGGCCCGTCGCGCGCGCGTCGAAAGACTTGAACTTGCCGGAAGCGCGCCCGTCGCCGGCGTCACCGGCGTCGTCCTTGGCGCAGGCGGCGCACCCCAGCCAAACGCAACACAGGGAGAGCAGGAGACGGCGAGGCATGACGGCTACTGCGGGGACAGTTCGAGGTAATAGGGCTGCTGGTGCGGGAAGCGGGGCACCTCGCCCACCAGCCACAGGCGGTCGGCCGTCGCGTCGTGGAGCATGCGGCCCCGGTGCTGGCCGAAGTTCGGACCCTCGGGGAAGCCCTCGAAGGTGCGGTCGCCGTACTCGTCGGGATCCGTGAGGGTGCCGCCGGGCACGTCCGCGAGCAGGAGCTCCCAGGCGCCGGCGACCGGCTCGTAGCTCCACAGGTCGTTGTGGAAGGTGTTCAGTGCGTCGTTCCAGTAGTCCACGACCACGGCGCCGCCGAACACGAAGAACACGCCCCGCGTCCCGTCGAAGGCGCAGCTCACCTGAGCGCGCGCCCCCATCTCCACCGGGAACGAGAGGACGTCGTGGGTGCCCGCGGCCAGGTCGATCACCAGCGCGTCGGCGACCTCGGCCGAGGTCACGCCGCCGTCCTCGGTGTGCTGGCCGCCGAAGGAGTACAACTTGCGCGCCACGGGATCCACTGCGAGGCAGTTGCCGCCGCGGTTGGGCAGGCCGACGACCACCTGGCTCCAGGCGCCGGTGGCGAGGTCGAGGCGGAACAGGGCGTCGCCGAAGCCCGACGGGGTCGTGGCGCCGAACACGAACAGGGCGCCCTCCTCGGGGACGAAGAGGTGGGCGTGGTCGATGTGGGAGTTGGCCGGGCGCGTGCCCGAGGTGGCGTCGACGCGGCCCACCCAGGTGCCGGCGTCCACCCGCAGAATGCCCGAGGCCCGCGGGCCGGTCACCCACACCTCGCCCGAGGCGGCGTCGAAGTGGATGAACTGGCACCAGTTCTCGTCCGTGCAGAAGTTCTCCGTGGACGGCAGCACGGTGCCGGTGAGGTCGGTCTTGGCGTGGACGCCGGTCACGGTGTCCAGGTGCCAAAGGTGGGCGACGGTCTCCGTGTCCACGTCATGGCCGTAGGAGGTGAACAGCCGGTGGCCGGCGGCGTCGTGGCCCAGGGTCAGGCCGTCCACGGGCGTCATCAGCGAGGTGCCGTTCACCACCGGATCCGAGATCGTGACCGCGAGGTGGGTCCAGGTCCAGCCCTCGGGCACGCGGCAGACGTTGGACGGGGTACCGGCCTCGCAGACCTCCCAGGAGGCGCAGGGCGGGTCACAGGTCAAATTGTTGACATTATTGACGTTATTTATATTATTAATATTGTTTATATTATTAACATTATTGACATTGTTAATATTATTTATGTTATTATTATTAATATTATTAATATTATTCACATTGTTGACGTTATTCGCGTTGTTCTGACTCGACGAGTCGTCGTCACAGGCGAAGAGGACGAACGGCAGCAGGGCACAGATGATACAGAACAGGGTAAAACGGGCGTTTTTCATGAAATTCCTCCGGTCCGACGGGACGTGCGCCCCGTTCTAGCACGGTTGCACGACAAAGGAAAGTTGCCCGGTTCCCCGGGTGTTTCCCATCTATTTTCAGGAAAAGCGTTGACTTTCCGATTCTTTTCATTAAAGGAAAGAGGTGGCCGCGCCCGCGTATCACGGGCGCCCGGACTCGAGGGTGCCGCCGCCGACCGCGGCGACCCGCACGTCATGTGGGCCATAACGAGGATCCTTCCGTGAAACAGTCGCACAAAACTATTTTGGTATGGGTCATCCTGATCGCGCTCTTCGTGATGCTGTTCAAGATGTACAACACGAGCGACGAGACCGTGCAGGAGGTGAAGTTCTCCACCTTCGTGCGCGACGTCGAGAACGGCGTGCGCTTCGAGGAGGTCAAGATCGTCGGCAACCGCGTCAAGGGCAAGTACGCCGACGGGCAGCGCAAGTTCAAGACCTACGGGCTCGTGAGCCCCGAGCTGCTCGAGAAGCTGGACCAGGAGCAGGTGGACTACCAGATCGACAAGGAGGAGGAGAGCATGTGGCCGTCGCTGCTCATCTCCTGGCTGCCCATGCTGCTGCTGTTCGTGCTGTTCTTCGTCTTTCTGCGCCAGCTCCAGGGCGGCGCCGGCAAGGCCATGTCCTTCGGCAAGGCCCGCGCGCGGCTCAACGGCGAGGGCGACAAGAAGGTCACCTTCGACGACGTCGCCGGGGTCGAAGAGGCGAAAGAAGAGGTCTCCGAGATCGTCGACTTCCTGAAGGATCCCCGCAAGTTCACCCGCTTAGGCGGCGAGATCCCCCGCGGCGTGCTGCTGGTGGGCTCCCCGGGCACGGGCAAGACGCTGCTGGCGCGCGCCATCGCGGGCGAGGCCGGCGTGCCGTTCTACTCCATCTCCGGCTCGGACTTCGTCGAGATGTTCGTGGGCGTGGGCGCCTCGCGCGTGCGCGACCTGTTCGAGCAGGGGCGCAAGAGCGCGCCCTGCATCATCTTCATCGACGAGATCGACGCCGTGGGCCGGCACCGCGGCGCGGGCCTCGGCGGCGGCCACGACGAGCGCGAGCAGACCCTCAACCAGCTCCTGGTGGAGATGGACGGCTTCGACGGCAAGAGATCGGAAGAGCACACGTCTGAACTCCAGTCACCGAATACGA
>CALKWH010000471.1 GCA_938004375.1 uncultured Pseudomonadota bacterium | reverse complement strand
GACCACCGAGATCTACACTCTTTCCCTACACGACGCGCTTCCGAGCTACCGTCCTAATATTTTGTACTATGCTAACGTTCAGCGCCTGCAAGACCACCGTCAAGACCCGGGACTCCTGCGGAGACGGGTTCCTCGACCCCGGCGAGGCGTGCGACGGCGCGGCGCTCACGGTCACGGCGTGCGCCGACCTGGGCTACCACCTGCAGGCCGGTCCCATCACCTGCAACGCCGACTGCACCCTGAACCTGACCGTGTGCTCGGGGCGCTGCGGCGACGGCGTGATCCAGCGTGACGCAGCCGAACAGTGCGACGGTGCCGACCTCGACGGCCAGTCCTGCCAGAACCTGGGCATGGGCGGCGGCACCCTGGCCTGCAACGACCGCTGCCGCTTCGACGGCGCCGGCTGCGAGGTGTCGGCCATCTGCGGCGACGACGTCATTCATGCGCCCTTCGAGGACTGCGAGGGTCAGGACCTGCACGGGGAGACCTGCGAGAGCCTGGGGTACCACGGCGGCCAGCTCGGGTGCGACCAGGACTGCGCGTATGACCTCGAGCCCTGTGCGGCGTTCGGCCGCTGCGGGGACGACGAGATCCAGGAGCTCTATGGTGAGGTGTGCGAGGGGACCGACCTGCAGGGACAGACCTGCGAAGGGCTGGGCTACCACGGAGGCCAACTGTTGTGCGGGGACGACTGCGCCTTCGACGAGTCCGGCTGCGCGGCCGTGGGCCGCTGCGGCGACGGCGTTGTCCAGGACGCCTTCGGCGAGGAGTGCGACGGGGAAAATCTGGGGGGCTTCACCTGCGCCGCGGAAACCGACTTTCACGCCGGCGAGGCCGTCTGCGACGAAAACTGTCACCTGGACCTCTCGGCCTGCGAGGCCACCGGCTCTTGCGGCGACGGCGTCCTGCAGCTGGAATACGAGGGCTGCGACGGGCCGCTCTTCCCCGGGAACCCCTCCTGCACGCTCCTGGGCTATCACGGGAACAACCAGGCCTGCACCGCCGACTGCACGCCCGACCTCTCGCCCTGCCTGGCTGCCGGCCGCTGCGGCGACGGGATCCGCCAGCAGATGTACGAGGCGTGCGAGGGGAGCGACCTGGCCAACAACGACTGCCCCTTCTTCGATTTTTACGGTTCTGGCCTCTCCTGCAACGCCGACTGCACCTACAACCTGACGGTCTGCGAGGCCAACGGATACTGTGGAGACGGGGTCATCCAGACCGCCTTCGGAGAGTTGTGCGACGGGGAAAACGTGGGTGCCAACACCTGCGAGTCGGCCGGTTATCCGAACGGTGGCGTCCTGCGGTGCAGCCAATACTGCTTACAGTTTGACACCAGCGGCTGCATCCCGGACTGACCGGGCCTGGGACGGCGCGCTCACTCGTCCTGGGCGGGCGGACGCCTTTCGAACTCCTTCTGCATCTCCTCGCCCAGCAGTTTGAAGAACCGGTCCGCGCCCGGCTCACCGAGGAGCTCCACCGCCTTGGCCCGGCCCTCGGTCATCAACTGGCGACCCTGCTCCCGGGCCTCCCGGCCGGTGAGCTCGCCGTTCTTCACCTTCGCCTGCAGCTCCCGCTGCTTCTGGATGCCGTCCTCGATGGCCTGATGCAACTTCACCGTGACCGCCTCGTCGAGGCGGGCCTCCCGGGCGTAGGCGTTCACCGCGTTGGCCGAGGCCACCTCGAAGTTCTCCATGAAGTGCTGACGGCGCTGGGTCCGGCGCTCCTGCTCCTCCTTCTGGTAATCCTCCACCCGCTGCTCGGAGCGCTCCTCGGCCAGCAGGTCGGCCTGCCGCCGGATCTCCAGTTGCACCGCCGGCAGGGCCAGGCAGGCCTCGGGGACCGCGGGGCCGGACGCAGGCGTGTTCGGGCGGCGGACCTCCAGCGCGTCGGGACGGGGCGCGTCGGCGGGGATCCGGTCGTCGGCAGGGGCGGCCGCGGTCCCGGACGGCTCCTCGCACGCGGCGCGGGCAGCCAGCTTCTTCCGCGCCGACCGGTACTGGGCCCACCCGACGAACGCGAACACCGAGACCAGGATGGTCAGCACCCAGGGCAGCGCCCGCATCAGCACGTTTCCCTCGTTCCTCATGGCTCCTCCTTCCATCAGGCCGGTCCGGCGTCTTCCGGGATCACCCGAAGAACCGGCGGACCTCGCCCTCGAAACGGCGCTCGACACGCTTGCCGTCGCGGGTCTTGGCCAGGCCGGCGCGGGCGGTCTCCTTGTAATCGACGTTGAGACGCTCGCCCACCTCGCGCATGGTCAGGATCACCTCGTCGGGGGACACGAACGAGGTGACCCCCGAGAGCGCCATGAGCGCGGCCGAGATGGCCACCGACGAGTACACGCCGTTGCGCTTCACGCACGGGACCTCGACCAGCCCGGCGATGGGATCGCAGATCAGCCCCAGGCTGTTCTTGATCGCCAGGGTGAAGGCGTGGACCACGGCGGACACGTCCCCCCCCTCGAGGTGGCACAGCGCGGCGGCGGCCATGGCGGCGGCGGCCCCGACCTCGGCCTGGCAGCCGTAGTCGGCCCCGGCCGTGGACACGTCGTTGAACAGCAGCATGCCCAGAAAGCCGGCGACCATCAGCGCCTCGATCAGGCGGCGCTCGTCGGGGGCGGCGAGCTCCTCGTAGGCCGCGAGCACCCCCGGCAGGATGCCGCAGGAGCCCGCGGTGGGGCACGCCACGATGACCCCGCTCTTGGCGTTGAGCTCGTTGACCGCGGTCGCGTAGGCCACCGCCCGCCCCCAGAGCGTGTCGAACAGCGGGTGGGCGCCCAGAAACCCGTGGACCTTGGCCGCGCCGTCCCCCGAGAGCCCCAGCAGCGAAGGTTCGCGGCTCTTCACGCCCTGGGCCACCGAGCGGCGCATGATCGTCCAGTAGCGCCCCATCTGGGCGTAGACGGCGTCGGCGGTGGACGCCTGCAGACCGCGCTCCACCTCGAGCACCACGTCGACGAGCCCGCGCCCGCCGGCCGCGCAGTGCTCGACGAGCTCTTCGAAGGTGTTGAAGGGCATGACGTAGCCGGTGACGGGGGTGGACTCGCCGAAGATGCCGCGGATCACCGGCCACGCTCCGGCGGCGTCGGGCGCGTCGACCACCCGGGTCCCGTCGAGCCACAGGTCCCGCTTGCCGTCGATGGGGAAGTCCAGCGGCCCGTCGAAGTGGCGAACCTCCACGTTTCCGCCGCCGATGGAGAAGCCGGTGACGGTGTGGACCCCGCGGTCGGTGGTGAACACGACCTCGGCGATGTTGCCGTTCTTCTCGTGGGCGTAGCGCGCGTCGTCCGCCGCGGTGCCCCGGGTGAACCCGGCGAAGCGGGCGACCTGCCCGCCGAAGTCGATGCCGTGTTCGCGCAGGAAATCCGGCTCCCCGTGGGCGATCATGGTCTCGTCGTCGGTGGCGAGGCCCCAGAGCCCGCCACCGAGGGCCGAGGGCGTCTTGTGCCCCACGCCCGTATCGCGGAACGAGCCCAGAAGACGCACCTCGACCTCGCGCACGGTCTCGCCCCGGGCGATGCACGCCAGGACGAAGCCGCGGGCGATCTGGCCGATGCGGTTGGCGCCGGCGGTGTGCGAGCTCGAGGGGCCGACCATGGACGGGCCGACCAGGTCGAAGAGGCTCATGGGCACCGTGTACTGCTGGATGTAACGCGCGAAGTCGGCTTCGAGGGAGGCAAACGCCTCGTCGTCCACCGGCCGCGTGACCCGCACCCGCAGCTCGAAGAAGGAGGCGATGCGGGGCTCGACGCCGCGCAGGCGCCAGACCTGAACGAGCGCCACGTCGAGTTGATGGGAGTCGAGGGTCTCCCAGAGGTTGGCGAGCATGGTGCGGTGGGCCACGTTGACGCACCGGATGATCAGGGTGCGGCCCTCGTCCGCGCGCTCGGTGAACAGGTGCGAGCTCAGCCGGCCGCGCTCGTCGAAGAAGCGACCCCGGTGCGGTGCGAAGGCGGGCGGCGTGAACTCGGCGGCCCGGGCGCTGCGCATGACGTCGGCGTAGACGGCCGTGAGCATGAAGCCCAGGTCGCGGTTCACGAAGGTCCGGTACAACAGTTCGTCGGCCGCGAGCTGGCGCGTGGCCTCGGCGAGCTGGGCGCGCAGCTTGGTCGCGTCGTACTCGTGGAAGACGAACTGCTCGATGTCGCCCCGGGTGCGCAGCAGGCACGGCTGATCCGGCGCCCGCAGGAAACGCCGCAGGAACAGGTCGTGCTGGCGGTAATCCTCCGGGTCGGCGGTGTCGAAGTAGGCGCGGGGCAAGGCGCGGCAGAACGCCTCGGCGTCATCGACGCCCTGGGCGCTCACGAAGTCGAGTAGCGCGGTGGGATCAAGGGGAGCTCTCATGGCGTGGTTCACCTCGCCGGCGAGTATCCCGATTCACGCGGTGATTGTCAATCGACCCCGGTGACCCGGAGTCAATCCTGCTTGGGCGTCTCGCCCATGAACTTGCGGCCGAAGTACCACATGGCCAGGAGGACCAGCCCCAGGGTCAGGAAGCCCAGCCACGGGTTCTTCGCGATGGCGGCCACCTCGGCGCGCCCGAAGTGGGCGAGCAACGCCATCGCCAGCGCGCCCAGCGAAGAACCGGCGATGACCGCGAGCACCATGGCGGTGCGCGTGAGCCCCAGGATCCGGCCGATGAGCACGCCGATGACCGATCCCGTGCCCTGGAACGGCAGCGCGATGAAGACGATCATGCCGTAGAAGGCGGCCCGGCGCATCCAGCTCTGGTTCATCAGGACCCGGTGGCCGGCCTCGTGGGCGGCGGCGATCTTCGGCCCCAGGGCCGGGATGCGGTTGAGGGCCTCGATGTTGGCTACCAAAAAGCAGGCTGTGGCCAGATCACCCCAGACCACCACCCCGGCGAGCGCCCAGATGCCCACCGGCGCGCCCTCGACGGCGCCCGCGAACACGATCAACTTGCCGCCGCCGATGAACGCCCCGATGAACATGCTGATCAAAAACAGTACGGTCTTGTAGTCATAGATCAACCCCGCGAGGAGCAGCAGCACGCCGTACCCCAGAATGGGCCCCACCGTGAGCAGCACCCGGCCCCACAACGGAAGCGCATGGTCATTGTTCATGGGGATGTGCAAGTGGGGAAGCTGGGGGAGGTGCGGCCGGGTATGGGGCATGGTTGCGTGGGGCGCCTCGCTCGCACCCGGGCCTGTTTATCATGGTTCCCCGGCAGGGGTCATCTGTTTTCTGTTCCCCCGGGTAGGGGACCTACCCGTCTAGCATAAATTTGAATCTTCCACATATGTTAGCCCCCCGTAGACTGCCGGGCTGCTTCGCAGCCCCGCAGTCTACGGGGGGTTGACCGGGGCTCCCCCCCGTGGCACCCTGCCCCCCATGCCCCGCCTCTTCACCACCGGGAAACAGCGCGTACTGCTCGCGGTCGCGCTGACCGTCGCCGTCGTCGTGCCCGCCACCTGCGCCTGGTTGTTCCGCACCCGCGTGTTCCACGGCGACCCGTCGCTGGACGCCAAGACCACCGTCGCCCCGTCGCGGATCCCCGGCGCCGGAAACGGCCTGTTCGCCGCCGTGCCCATCAAAAAAGGCGAAATCATCGCCGAGATGGGCGGCAAGCTCGTCTTCCACGACCGCTTCCCCAAGGCCGAGCGCGGCTACCTCTTCGCCGCCCCGCCCTGCGCCAAGTGGGATCTGTGGCCCTACGACGCCCTGGACGGCCGCGTCCACGGCGGCCGCGCGAGCAAGATCAACTTCGCCCCCCGCACCCTCAACGGCCGCGAGACCGGCTTCCAGAACGCCCGCGGCTTCACCATGTGCCGGCGCCCCTACGTCGCTTTCCAGGCCACCCGCGACCTCGCCCCGGGCGAAGAAATCCTGACCTCCTACGGTCCCATGTACGACTACGACTTCATGGACTTCCCCGCGGTGCGCGACCACTTCTGCCACCTGCTGGGCGAGGACTGCTCCACGCGCTACACCTGGGAGCCGTGAGGGAGAAGAAGCGGCCGCCGGAGCGAACCCGTCAACTATTAACGCAAATAGACTCTTGCGTTAATAGCCAGAACTGCTATGTTCACAAGCGTTAACAGGGGTTCCCCATGAACGGCCTCAGCGGCAACTATGAAATCGACACGACCACCGGAGAGGCGGTGCGGGCGTTCGTCCCGAACCCGCTCCCGCCGGACCTGCCGCCGGATCCGAGCTCCAAGCTCGCGCGGCTGCATGAACAGGCCCTGCTGGCCTGCGGACGCCTCGACGCCATCGGGGCACTGTTACCCGAGCCGGATCTGTTTCTTTACAGTTACATCCGGCGTGAGGCCGTGCTCTCCAGTCAGATCGAAGGCACCCAGTCGTCGTTGTCCGACCTGCTGCTGTACGAGCTCGACGGCGCTCCGGGCGTTCCGTTCGACGACGTGGAGGAGGTGTCCGGCTACGTCGGCGCGCTCGAGCATGGCATCCGAAGGCTGCAGGAGGGCTTCCCCCTGTGCAACCGGCTCCTGTGCGAGGTCCACCATCGCCTGCTCTCCCACGGCCGGGGCGCGGACAAGCAGCCGGGGGAATTCCGACGTTCCCAGAACTGGATCGGCGGCACCCGCCCCGGGAACGCGCACTTCGTGCCGCCCCCGCCGCATCGACTGCCCGAGTGCATGGCCGCCCTCGAGAAATTCCTCAACGAGCAGGAGCCGTCCTCCTCGCCTTTGACCCGGGCGGCCCTCGCCCACGTGCAGTTCGAGACCATCCACCCTTTTCTGGACGGCAACGGCCGCGTGGGACGCCTGCTGATCTCGCTGATGCTCCATCACGAAGGGGTGCTGGCCCGGCCGCTTCTGTATCTGAGCCTGTATTTCAAGCAGCATCGCACCCAGTATTACCAACTGCTCGACGCGGTTCGGCGAGAGGGCGCCTGGGGCGAATGGCTCGAGTTTTTCTACACCGGGGTGGTCGAGACGGCGACCCTGGCCGTATCCACCGCCCGACGCCTTCAAGCCCTGTTCCACGAGGACGCCGTGCGCCTGAACGCGAAAGGACGCGGCGGCGCGACCCTCGCCCGCACCTTCGATCTGTTGCGCGCCACGCCCCTCGTGTCCATCCAGAATCTGACGCCCCGGCTCGGCGTGTCCTTCCCGACCGCCTCCCGGGCGGTGGAGGCGCTCGTGCACCTGGGCATCCTGCGCGAAATCACGGGCCGCCAGCGCGACCGGGTCTTCGTCTATGACCGCTATCTCTCGATCCTCGCCGAGGGCACCGAGCCGCCGTTCCATCCCCCGAACGGGTGAATTTTTTGTCAAAATACATTGATTTTAGTTGGTCTTTATGATAGTCAATTTTCGATGGGCAGTGGGCGTAATCCCCCGTTCCGAAGGAGAAAGACCCATGAAAACACAGGAAATCCAGGCCCGGCTCGACGCGATCGCGGCCTACACCGACCGCAGGCCGTTCGACGCGCGCCTGGCGCTTTTGACGTTGATGGGGGAGCTCGTCGACGCACCCAGGGGACTTTATTACAACATCGTCATGCGCCAGGGGAGGCCCTACTCCGTGGACATGCAGGGGATGGGTCCGCAGGACTACGTCGACACGGTGAAGGGCCACGACGGAACCTGCATGGACGAGCTCTTCCGAAAAGAGGACGGCACCCTCGGCGAGGTGCTGCTGGACAACCCCTTTCTGAAGCCGGGCTTCTCGATCGGGGAGTCGGAATGGTTCCGCGAGTTCTCCGGGTACCGGATCTTCTTCGGGCCGCTTCAAATCCGGTCATTGCTCGGCAGCTACTTTTTCATCGACGGGAAAATCGCCGGCTGGGCGGGGGTCTACCGCAGCTTCGACCAGGCCTCGTTCTCGCGCCGGGAGCTGGAGCGGGTGCAGCCCCACGAGGCCCGGCTGCTGGAGTTGTTCCTCGCTACTTGTCCGTGCGATCGCTGGCAGCTGGCCACCACCGGCGCCGTGGCGGTGCTCGACGACCAGGGGACCGTCTTGCAGACCAGCGCCGACGCACCGGAATGGCTCGCGCAAGGGCGCATCTGCACGGAGCTGCGCGCGCAGGCGAAGGCGTTCGTGAGCTCGGGCGAGCACGCGCGGGAGTTGTTCGTGCGCCGCCTCGCGGTGAGACTGACGCGCCTGGTGGGCCCGGACGGTCCCAACGTCTACGTGCACCTGACGCCCACGGCGGGGCAACCGGTGCCGGCGTTGACGCAGTTGTCCAAACGCCAGCGAGCCGTCGCCCTCGCCCTCGTCGAGGGCGCCACCATCGCCGAGGCCGCCCGCGCCCTGGGCATGAGTCCGGAGACCGTCCGCTCGCACCTCAAGGCCATCTACGCGCAGTTCGGCGTGTCCACCCGCGTCGAGTTGATGAAGGCCCTGCGGGAGTGAGCCGACGCGTCATGTTCCTGAGCGCCAAACGACCACCGCAGGTCCTTGAACGGACCGCGGCCAGAATGAGGACGCACCCATGAATCCCAAAGAAGTCCAAAAACGCCTCGATGAAATCGCCGCCACCCTCGAGGACGCCCCCCTGCCAGCGCGCCTGGCCCTGCTCGAACTGGTGGGGGCGCTGGCCCGCGCCGACCGCGGCCTGCTGTACTGCGTGGTCATGCACGAGGGGAGACCGTACTACGTGGACCTGCAGGCCTTCGGTCCTCCCGCCTTCGTCGCCGCCTCGGTGGCCAACGAGGGCGTGTGCATCCTGGACATGGGCCGGCGCGAGGACGGCCGCGAGGTCGACAACATCCTCGAGAACCCCAGCTTCGAGGACGTCTTCGTGCTCACGCCCACGGCGGCCTTCGGGGAGCTCGCCATCTACCACCGCTTCTTCGCGCCGCTGGGACTCGTGGACTTCATCGGCACCCACGTGCTCATCGACGGCCATCTCGCCGGCTGGGCCGGCGTCTACCGCACCGCCGACCAGCCGCGGTTCACCCGCGCGGACCTGGCCCGCGTGCGCGCCCACGAGCGCCCGATTCTCGACCTGTTCGCCCGCTCCATGGCCCGCCACCGCTTCTCGATCCCGCCAGGCGGCGCGGTGGGCGTGCTCGACCACGAGGGCCGCGTGGTGCAGGCCTCGGCCGACGCCCCCGCGTGGTTCCGCGAGGACCACGTCTGCGCGGATCTGCGCGCGGCCGCCCGCGACTTCGCCCGCTCCTCCGAGTCCCGCCGCGAGCTCTTCGTGCGACGCCACGCGGTCACCCTCACCCGGCTGGTGGGCCGGGACGGCGAATCCATCCATGCCCGGGTGGTCCCCGCCGCCGCCCAGCCCGTGCCTGCGCTGGCCCGTCTCTCCGACCGCCAGCGCGCCGTGGCCACCGCCCTCGTCGAAGGCGCCACCATCACCGAGGCCGCCCGCGCCCTGGGCATGAGCCCGGAGACCGTGCGCTCGCACCTCAAGGCCATCTACGCGCAGTTCGGCGTGTCCACCCGCGTCGAGTTGATGAGGGCGCTGCGGGAGTGAGTTGACGGCCGGCGTTTGCCAACTATTAACGCAAATACGTTCTTGCGTTAATAGCCGAACCTGCTTTGTTCACGACCGTTAACAATGACGACATCCGCCGTGAAGGCGCTCATGCACATCTCGAAATAATGAAAAATATTGACAAGTGCCGGAATGTAATTGATTCTCATGTTTCATACGTCTTTTCACAGGAGGCGGCCCCTTGTTAACCGATGACAAATCCCCAGCCTCCTGGCGTCCTGCGGGCTACGACGCCTTGATTGCGCGCTTCGGCCTGGAGGTCATCCCGAACTGGCACCAGTCCCGCGTGTTGCTCCGGGGTCCTCACCGCGTGGTAAACCACCCGGACCGGGTCGAGGAGTTTTTTCCGGCGTCCTATTGGCCCGGCGAGGCCGTGTTGGAGCACTTGGAATTCGCGCTCAAGTATGACGGCACGAATCCGGCGTTGCTCACCCGGATCTTCCGGAACGTCGATGAACCTGAAATACTGGCCTGGCTGCGCGCCAAGCCGACCGGCATCTATGCGCGGCGGCTCTGGTACTGGTACGAGGCGCTGACCGGCCGCGCCCTGCCGATCCCGGACCTGAAGCAAGGCAATTACATCCCGCTGCTGGACCCCGAGAAATACTACACGTGCCGGCCCGGCCTGCGAATCCGGCGCCAGAGGGTGGAGGACAACCTGCCCGGAACCGCGCGCTTCTGCCCGCTGGTCAGGCGCACCCCGAAGCTCGCGGCGTACGAGGCCGCCGACCTCTCGGGCCGATGTCGGCGCGTGGCCGCTGCCTACCCCGCGGAGCTGTTGAAGCGCGCCACCGCCTACCTCTACACCAAGGAGACCCGCTCTTCCTTCGAGCTCGAACGCCTCACGTTGTCGGCCAACCGCGTCGAACGGTTCGTGGCGCTGCTGGAGCTGGCCTGCCGCGATGATTTCTGCGAAAAAGACCGGTTGATCGAATTGCAGAACCGCATCGTCGACCCGCGCTTCGCCGAGGAGCAGGTTCGCCGGACCCAGAACTATGTTGGCGAAACCGTGAACTGGAACCGGGAGCGGATCCACTACGTGCCGCCCGCCCCGGGGGAACTTCCCGACCTCCTGGCGGGCTGGATCGCCGCGCACCGCCGCCTCCAGGACAGCGAAATCTCCCCCGTGATCCACGCCGCGGTCGTCGCCTGGGGGTTCGTCTTTCTCCATCCTTTCGAGGACGGCAACGGCCGCATCCATCGCTTCCTGATCCACAACATCCTCGCGCGGCGCGGCTTCACCCCCCAGGACCTCATGTTTCCTGTGTCCGCCGTCCTCTTGCGCGAGCCGACCGAGTACGACGCCTCCCTGGAGGCGTTCTCCCGCCCCCTGATGCGCCTAATCGAATACCGGCTCGACGAGCTCGGCCGCATGACGGTCCTGGCTGACGCCGCCGACTGGTACCGTTTCATCGACATGACCCCGCAGGCCGAAGCGCTCTTTGGCTTCGTCGAACGCACCATTGACCACGAACTGGTCTCCGAGCTCTCGTTTCTGTCCTCCTACGAGGCCGCCCGCGCCGGGATTCGGGAGCTCGTGGACCTGCCCGACCGACTGCTCGATCTCTTCATCCGCTTCTGCCTGCAGAACCAGGGCCGCCTGTCCGCCGCCAAGAGGGCCTCCCACTTCGCCTTTCTCACCGATGACGAACTGGTCTCCCTGGAACGCGCGGTGGCCTCCACGATGTCGCCTGCGGAAAGGTGATGACCGCGATGGCCGCCCCAATCGCGCGAGGAATCAGCCGTCTTTCTCGCGCCGGGACCCCGGGCACGTGAAGCCCCACGAGGCGCGGCTCACGGAGTTGTCCACCGCCGCTGAGACCCTCCAGGCCGTCACCGCGATCTCCGCAGCCATCAGCGACTACCGACAGCGGATCTGGGACGCCCATCGCTTCTACCGTGCGGAGCTGGTCGACCACCTCTTCATGAACCCCTACACGAAGATCGACCTCGTCATGCGCAAGGCTCGCCGAGCTCAAGGGCCTGGCGTCTTCGATTCCGGATCAGAAAATCCTCATCGATACGTTGGGACTCGCCACCGCTGTAAGGCTGTTTGTCGTGGAATTGTCCCCAAGTTGCCCATAGTCGTTCTTGCCCCAACACCAAGCCGTTCCGCCTTGCGCGATGGCAATTGTGCGGTTGCCACCTGGACAAATCACTGAAAAGTTCTTCCCTGGTGGCAGCGAAATGGCTGTTGGAATGAGTTTATTCGCTTATGTACCATCCCCCGGTTGTAACTAGGCGTTATATCCCAAGCACCACGCCAGTCCAGCTTGAGTGATCCTTAGGTGCTGAACGTCAACACCGGCGCTAAGTTGTTCCGTAAGTTATAGAGCTTAAGTCTTAATATATATATCAAATATTTCTTTATTGCAGCACGACAACGGGTGACAATCTATTTATATTTGTGCCATCTCCTAATTGACCAGCATCATTCTTCCCCCAGCATTTGATCGTTTTTTTATTTGCACTCAATGAACACGCAAAACCATATCCAAGAGCAACAAATGTTGAATCGCTTATTGAAATAACATCGACCGGAATATTTGAATCTTCCGTGAGGCCATTTCCCAATTCACCGTAAGTATTTTGCCCCCAGCATGATATTGTGCCGTTCACCTTTATTGCACAAGAACTCATACGCCCTGCTGCAACTTTATTTGCATTATTGATGGTTGAAATGTTTGTGGGAACCGACTTATCAACATAACTTCCGTCTCCTAATTGTCCATAGATATTCCATCCCCAGCAATAAACACTACCCGAGTTCGTCACAGCGCAAGTGTGTTCACCACCCACCGCCACATCAAGCACAGAAGAAATTCCACTCACTGTTTGAGCTATATTGTAATAACCACTTCCTGACAATCCGAGTTGTCCTCTGCCGTTGGATCCCCAACACTTGATGGAACCATCGGTCAACAATGCGCAATTATGATATTGTCCCGAAGAAATCTTTGACACATTAACCAAATCAACACATTGAACAGGGAGTCGGCTACTTATATAGGTGCCATCTCCCAGATGACCGTACCCATTGTATCCCCAGCATTTTACCGAATTATCATTAGATCGGAAGAGCACACGTCTGAACTCCAGTAACCGAATACGATATCGTAT
>CALKWH010000470.1 GCA_938004375.1 uncultured Pseudomonadota bacterium | reverse complement strand
TCGTATTCGGTGACTGGAGTTCAGACGTGTGCTCTTCCGATCTTTCACCGGTTCGGGGACCCTGCCCCTGGGCGCCGGTCCCGCCTGGCTGCCGGTGGAGAGCCTCTTCCGCTCGGCCGGCCGCCGGCAGTTCTTCTAGCGCCAGAGGCCAAGGGAGACCCGCATAAGGGTCTCCCGACTGAGGCCATCGAAGATGGCCGGAACGATTCCGAAGGGAGGCCCGAAAAGGCTCTCCAGAAGGAGGCAGCAGATGTCCCTTTCCAAGCTCCAGCCCGGCATGTCGTTCTCGCGCAACTTCAAGGTCCGTGAGGAGTGGGCCGCAGACCGGATGGGCAGCGGTCACGTACCCGTGTTGGCCACGCCGGCCCTGGTGCTGGCCATGGAGAACACGGCGGCCTCCTCGATCCTCCCCTACCTGGACGAGGGGACCACCTCCGTCGGCTCCCGGGTCGAGATCGTCCACCTGTATCCCACGCCGGTGGGTGAGTTCTTCACCATCGATCTGGTCGTGGCCCGCGTGGAGGAGCGACGCATCGACTTCACGATGACGGCCCGGGACGAACGCCGCGTCATCTCCACCGGCTTTCACCGCCGCCACGTGGTGGACGCCGGGAAGTTCATGGAGAAGGTCCTAGGCCCAGGAGAGGGAGAACCCGTGTCCCCCGGGGTGGAAAAGCCGGCGGTTGGACCCGGGGATGACGGGCTCCCCGGAGCGCCCACGGCGCACGAGCTCCCCGTGGTCGGGGACGAACCCGTGGCGGCCCCGGACTCCGGTGACGACTCGCGCGCGGCCGAGCTCCTGCGCCGCCACCGCGATCTCGACCGGGACGACTTCAACGACAACGACACCATCTTCTGAACAGTTGGGACTAACGCACGAACAGCGCCGAGGCGTTGAGCTCCACGTATCGGACGGGGGAGCCGTCGAGCAGGAAGAGAAAATCGCCGACGAGGGCGGCGCGGGCCTGCGCGTCCCAGCGGACGTGGGACTCCCAGGGGACGTCCACCGCGGGCTCGAGGCCGCGTCCGCGGCGCAGATCGACCACCCGGCAGCGCCCGCCCGCGTACTCGGTCTCTGGCTCGGCCATGCACCAGAGCGCGAAGCGGCCGTCCGCACTGGCGCCCTCGAAGCGGAGCTCGCAGGGGGAGGGTTCGTCGGCCTCGGGGTTCAGGGGCAGGACGCGGCCTCCTGCCGTCTCGACGAGGGCGCACGAGGCGCCGTCGGACCGCCATCCGGCCGGCTCGGGGGCGCGACGGGGCGCGGTCCGGGGCGCGCAGGTCGGCGGCTCCACCGGGCGCCCGGCCTTGCCCTGGTCGTCACGGGTGCAGGCGCTCTTCACGGAGCCGTCCGAGGGGTTCACCGCCAGGGTGCAGGCGCGCCGGCCGTCTGGCTCCGACGCGTCTCTGAGCACGGCGCACAGGACGCCCCGGTCGGGGTCTTCGCCCAGGTCGTCCTCGTGTAACAAATGTTGATCGAAGGGCGGTTCGAAGGCGCACAGGGGAGCATTGCCCAGGGTGGCGATCCGCCGCAGCAGGGGCTGTCCGACGGGGATGGCGAGGAGCTCCTGGCGGTAAAGCAGGTACACCGTGCGCTGTCCGGAGGAGAAGAAGGCGGGAGCCATCCGCGGCGGCTGCGGATCCTCGTCCGCGACGGGGACCGGCGCCGAGAAGACGGTGCGCGTCCGATCGTCGAGCAGCCGCCAGACGCCGCCGTCCTGCAGGAAGACCAGCGGCGTACCTGCGGTTTCGGTGCCAAGCGCCCGGGGCGCGAGGCGAAGGGGCGCCTCGGGGTCGTTCGACGACGCCCGGGAGGCCTGGTGCAGGCGTACGGGGGCCGCCAGCTCCCACTCCTCGACGGTGCGGGTTCTCCCACACGCGGTCGCCGTCAGGAACACGCCAAACCAGATGCACTGGGACAGGTTCATCTCTCGCCTCGCTCCGCTGGCACCAACACTACGGGCAGTGCCTCGTATTCGTCAAAAAGCGCGACGAACGCGGTGAACTCCTTCCAGCGGTCGACGGGCACGACGCCCGGCCGCAGGGACTTCTCGATGATCAGGCGGCCGGTGCCGTCGGCGCCGGCGACCAGGGTGCGCACCAGGCGCCCGAAGCCGGTCTCGATCCGGAGCTCGGGCGCGGGCTCGATCCGCATCCCGCTGGGCGGCACGACGACCAGCTCCAGGCGGGTGTCGGGGAGGGCGCCGGGCCAGAAATCGGTGGTGCGGGGAAGAAAGACGGAGAAGCGCCGGCGCAGGCTCCAGGGGAACGGCAGGCGCCTCATCTCCAGGCCGTTGTCCGCCGTCGGCATGCAGACCGAAGGGGCGTCGAAGTTGTAGGAGGCGGAGAGCTCGTCGCGGTCGGGCGCGGGCTTCTTCCAGTCCAGGGAGAGCAGGCGGGAGCCGGGGAAGTGACGCTGGAGGGAGTCCACCTGGATTCGCTCCCGCAGCGCCTCGGGGGTGAGTCCGGCGAACTGCTCGAGCTTCTGGGCGGCGTGGAAGCCTGCCGAGCGATCCCGCACCTCGAAGCGCGCGCTCCGGTCGGTCAGGAGCGTGGCGCGGACCTCCAGCCGGCGGGTCTGGGGCGCAGCTTCGGCCAGGCGCACCGTCGGGGGGCCGGGTCCCACGCCGAGGGCGAGGGTGCCCCCCACGGCGGGGACCATCTGGCCCGGCGGCAGGTGGGTGAACCGCGGGTCGATGACGCCGAAGCCGGGGACCTCCAGCAGCCAGATCGGATAATCCGAGGGGTCCGGCCAGGCGACGGGGCCGTTCGAGCCGCGGGTGGCGCGGGCCAGGAGCATGCGCGGCGTTTGTCCCTGGTGATGGAGCAGGGCGGCCAGCAGGTGGAGCCGGGAGCCAGACCCCCGCTGGAGGACGTGGGCCGGGCGGGTGAGGCGACGGTCCTCGCGGATGTTCCGCAGGACCCAGCGTGCGGTGTCGGCGACGCACGCCGGCGTGGAGGTGGGGCATAACTTTCTGGCGAGGTCGGCCAGCTCCAGGCTGTCCCAGTCGGGCCAGGGCGCCTCCTCGTCGATCAGGGCCCGCAGGTCGGCCTCGGTGAAGCCCGCGTGGACCTGGATCGAGGGGGGAGAGAAGACGGCGCTGCGGGGTTCGGAGACGATTCGGTCCCGGGTCCAGGCCTGCAGCCGCAGGTGGACGCCGTCGGGATCCTCGGTCCGGGTGGGGTCGGGAAGTTGGCCCTCCGGTCTCAAAACCAGCGGGAGAACGGCAGGGGCGTGCAGGATCCACTCGGCGAGGACGGTCGGGAACACCCGGTGTTGAAACTGGAAGCGGGGCCCCCAGGTTCGCCCGGGCAGGCCGGCCACGGGCGGGTTCGCGCGCAGGTAGGAGAAGGCCACGATGTCCCCCGGCTCCAGGTTGCGCAAGGAGAAGCTCGCCTTCTGGGGGGTGGCCGAGGGCGGATACTCGGTGCCGTCTGGCTTGCGGGTGTGCACGTCGAGCATGAGGGCGTCGGCGGGGAGCTCCAGTTCCCCGAGCTCCTCGACGGCCACGGGGGAGTTCAGGCGGACCCAGCGGGTCACGCGCACGAAGGCACCCCCGTGGGGGGACACGAAGTGCTCCTCGCGGTTGAGCAGGAAGACGGCCGGCGCGTCCTCGCCCCACCGCTGGTCCAGAAGCGACTTCAGGTCGGGCAGGGGCGGCGGGGTGAACGACGGGTGGGACCAGTACAGCAGGAGGGCGTCGCGGTGGCCGGGGAACCGGCGCACGTGAGCGGCGAGCTCGGTGAACGCGTCCCCTTCTCGGCCGGCCGCGGTGAGGAGGTCGAGCCGGCGCAGGAAGGCGGCCTCGGAGCCGGGATCGAGCGCCCGCCGCAGGGTGTTGTATTCCAGGGCGCAGGCGGGGTTCCGGAGCCCGAGGCAGGCCGCGCCAAGGTGGGCATACAGGTCGGCGTCGGCCACGCCCAGGGTCAGGAGGCGCCGACCCTCGGCGAGGGCCTCTGCGAACTGCTGCAGCCGGAGATGGTGGTGCAGCAGTTCGGGCAGATCGGGGCGCAGGGCCAGGGCCGGCCGCAGGTGGGCCAGGGCCGCCCGCGGATCCTTGCGGTTGGCGTCCAGAGCGGCCTCGAGGAACAGGAGATGGTGTCGGGACGAGGGTGCGAGCTCGGCCGGGGAGGGACGCACCGAGGCCAGGCTCCCGGCGGTGCGGGCCAGCCGCGCCCGGGCCACGGACGCCCAGGCCGAGCGCAGGGGTGTGAGGCGCTCCAGCGCGCGGTCGGGGTGTCCCTCGTCGTCGAAGAGTCGGGCGGCGATAATCCGGGACCAGCCCGCGTCGGTGTGAGCGCTGGCTAGCTGCCCGATCAACCTGCGGGCGGTCTCGGGGAGCAGGGTAGGGTCGATCAACATCGCGCCGGCCAGGACCGCGCGGGCGTATTCCATCCCGGGCCTCCGGCCCAGGAGTCGACCCAGGGCGGCGCGGGGCGCCACGAAGGCGCCGGAGGCGGCTGCGAGCTGGGCGTCGGCCAGCTCCGAGAGCGGAGCGAGCCAGGCGGGCACCTCGGCGGGGACGGTCACGTCGTTCTGGGCGACGGGGGTAGCCGGAGCGGAGGTGGAGGTCCCGAAAGTGCAGGCAGACATCGGGACGAGCCGGATCCGGGGCTCCACGGTCCTGGCCGGGGCGACCAGGCGGATGGTGAGGCGCCGCGGGCCGGTGAAGCCGGGGAGGGTCACCCGCCAGAGACCCTCCTCCACGCCCGGGGTGCGGGTCGTGGAGGCCACGGGTCGGTCCTCGAGGAGCACGGCGGCGGGGCCCTGGGGGCGCAGCTCCAGGAGCAGAGGGGCAGGGGTGTTGCAGGTCACGGTCAGCGTGAGCCCGACCGCCTCGGGGTGTCCCGAGTCCGAGCGCAGGGGGTCGCCGTCATTCCAGAAGCCGGCGTCGCCGGTCGGGCGAACGCGCTCGAAGTGCCAGCGGCCCAAAAGCGGCGTCGGCTCCGAGCGGGCAAAGCGCAGGCCGGTCCCCAGTCGACCGGCGGCGGGATCGGCCAGGGTCCGCAGCAGGTGAGGCCGGTTCGCCCAGAGCAGTACCGGAAGGGCGGGATCCCGCAGGGCGACGGCGGCCAACCGGCGCAGGAAGGAGGCGTCGGGCAGCTCGGCCTCGCGCACCAGGACGGCGGCGATCCGGCGTAGCAGGACCAGCACGGGATCAGGCTCACCGGCGGTGGCCTCGAGGGTGCGGAGGGCAGCCTCACCGGCCGCCCAGGGATCCCCGGCGAGGTGGGCGTCCATCGCCTCGAAGACTGCCGTCCTTCCGGCGGGGCAGTGCCGGCCGAGCGCGCGCGCCAGGGCCGCCGGCCGAGCCCCGTCGAGGAGCTCGAGCACTGCCCAGTGGGTGTGTAACAGGCAGCGCCTCTCGGGGTCGGTGCAGCGTGCCAGTTCGGCGGCCAACTCGGCGCGGCGGACCGTCGCCGGATCGGGGGCCGGCCTGGTCTTCGGCGGGCGGGAGAACCAGGCGCAGGCGGAGCCCAGCAGGGGCAGGATCAGGACCCCGAGGAGCGCGACGGTGACCGGCATGGGGCGGCTCATGAGAGCACCGCCCGCACCCAGAAGGCCTCGCGCCCGGGGAGGGAGGGGCCCAGGCAGGTGAGTTGCCAGCGTCCGGGAGAAACCCCCGAGAGAATCAGGTTTTCGAGGAGGACGACGCCGGCCGGGAGCAGCAGGTGGTGGACGGGCAGGGCGGGATCGTCGGTGGCGTCCGGCCCCAGGTCCTCGACGCCGAGCAGCCGGATCCGGCGCTCGAGCAGCGCCCGCGCGGCGCCGGGGGTGAGGACGCACCCGTCGGGTCCGCGGCGCACCAGCACGCGATCCCGGTCCCGCAGGGGCCAGGTGCGGACCTGGCGCTCGTCGATGGCTCCGGGGCCCGCCTGCACCACGCAGCAGGGGCCGCACAGCGCGGCCGGCAGGATCGTCTCGGCGGCGGGGCCGTCGGGGATCACGTGCAGCGGCGCGTCCACATGGGTGCCCGTGTGCAGGGACAGGCGTGCCACCGTGAGCGTGACGCCTCCCTCGCGCGAGGTGTCGAAGGCGGGGGGCGGATCCCCGGGGAACACCGGCATTCCGGGAAGAAGGGGCATGGAGATGTCGATGAACCGTGTTGCGGTCATGGTTTCACCGGGGTCCAGAACATGCGGGGCCCGCAGGCGTTGCCGGCATAGGTGCGCAGCCGTCTTCCCCGCACGGCGGAGGTGTTCCGATAGTGGGTGGTGAGCCCGGGCCACTGTCGCCAGTAACCGTGACCGTGACGGTCATGGACGATGGTCTTCCAGCGCCCCTGTTTCAGGCCCTCCACGAAGTCCCGGGGCGTCGGCTTGCGGGCGGCCCGGAGGTCGTTGAGGGCGTGCTGGTGGAAGTGCGCGGGCGATCCGGCCAGAACGGCCGACCAGGGATGGTACGGGATGAGCACGGGGCCCGGGAGCCGGCGCAGTGTGCGGATGAACCGGACCGCGGCGGCGTGGTCCGCGGGCGTGGGGGTGGCCTGCCGGAACTCGCGGGCGGACGGGTGGCGGGAGTGCACGTGGAACAGGAGCAGCAGGAAGCCGGCCGCCAGGAAGGCCACGGCGAACCGGCGGGAGCCGGCCGCGGGCGCCTCGTTCGGGGAGACGACCCCGTCTGGCGCGCCGATGGCCCCGGCCCAGGCGGTCCAGGACACGGCCACGGCCGGCGGCAGGAAGACCGCGGCCGGCAGCAGGGCGTTGCTGTGCGCCCACTGGGTGCCGCTGCCCACCGCCGCGGCGACGAGGGCGCACGCGGCGAGCCACCACCAGAAGGCGACGGAGGCGTCGGTTCTGCGCTGGGTGAACCCGCTCCAGGCCAGCCCCAGGAGGCCGAGGGTGGCCAGCGGCCAGAGCCGGGCCGCCAGAAGCGCGGGCGTGGAGGACCAGGCCCGGCCCGCGTCGAACGTGTGGAGGCGGTGGATCTCGCGCAGGTAGAACCAGGCCCAGCCGTCCGAGAGCGCCTGCAGGGCCAGCATCCCGCCGCCGCAAAGCACGCCGACGGTGACCACCAGCGCGATCAGGCGTCTCCAGTCCCGGACGAGCTGCCAGGCGCCGGCGCCCACGATGAAAAAGATCGCGGTCTGCTTGGTCCAGAAGGCCAGCGAGAACAGGATCCCCGAGAGGATCATCGCGCGCAGGCTGTGAGGGCCGCGCACGAGGACGACGGCCCCCCACAGGGAGAGCGCCAGGAACAGGGTGTCCGCCCGGGCGAGGTCCAGCCACGCTCCCGTCGTGAAGTACTCGAGCAGCAGCAGGCAGAGCCCGGCGAGCCCGGCCCAGGCCGCGAACAAACGCCCGCCGGAGACACCCGCCCGCGGCCACAGGGCCCAGGCGTAGGCGAGGGGAATCGAGGCGAGGGCGGTCAGGGAGACCAAGCGGGCGACCCAGAAGGAGACGCCGCCGATCGCGGCGGGGGCCGCCACCGCGACGTAATAGAAAGGAGTGTAGGCGAACGGGATGAAGTCGGCCGACGGCGCGGTGTAGAGCGCCCGGCCCTCGAGCAGCCGCAACACGTGCACGAGCACACCGCCCTCCATCCACTCGAGATCCAGCGGGTACAGCAGCCGGGCCTGGAACATGCGTCCGTAGCCGAGCAGGAGCAGGGCGAAGAGGCCGGTGAGGAAGGCGGCCGCCGCCGCGGCCAGGAAGGCGGCGGGACGGGGCGTGGTGATGGAGGAGAAGCGCTGGCCGGGCATGCGGGCCTCAGATTGGCACAACCGCCGTCGAAGGAAAACACTATCGTATGGATTGCTTGGTGCGGTCGGAGAGACTCGAACTCTCACAGAAATACATCCACTAGAACCTGAATCTAGCGCGTCTACCAATTCCGCCACGACCGCGTCGCGACACCGGGCCACTTTTTAAGGAACAAACCGGATGATGTCAAGAGGAAAAAGTGGGAAAACGAAAACGGACGGCGGCCGGCGACCGCAGGCGATCCCGCCGGCCGGGTCGGAGCGGGACCAGATCTCCCGCCGGGGTGGCCGGTCGGCCTCGAGGGAGCCTTGACGGGACGATAAATATTGGAATTAACGGAATGATTTCAATGTGTTACATGATAATTGCGTGGGTCGGGTGGGCCTGGCCGGGATCCCGACCGCCCCTGCGAAAAAAGTGAAAGATCCCGCTTGGTAATGCTTGACAACGCTTTTGCTTTTTACTAAACCCGCAACCCCATGGAGGTGACCCATGTCGTCTTTGACGAAACAAACATGGACCAAGCGTTTCAGAAAAACCAGGAATCAGAACAGAGCTCGCAAGGCGAAGATGAGTCGTCACTCCACCCTGTCGGCCGCGGAACTGTTCGCCGGCTTCGGCGAACCCGGAAAACCGGCCCCCAGGGCTTAGCCGATCAGTCGGCGTTTGCGGGAAGGAGACCAGCATGCCCAAGGCGAAAACGAACAGCGGCGCGAAGAAACGCTTCCGGGTGACCGGCACCGGCAAGGTGAAGCACAATCACGCCTTCAAGAGTCACATCCTGACCAAGAAGACCACCAAGATGAAGCGGCACCTGCGCCGCGGCACCATCGCGGACGGTTCGAACCGGCGTCATCTCAAGCGCATGATGCCCGGTCTGTAGAAGAGAGAGGTTGAGTCATGCCGAGATCTAAAGGTGGTACCATCACCCATCGCCGTCATCACCGGATCCTGAAGGCCGCCCGCGGCTACTTCCTGGGTCGGGGCAAGCTCTGGCGCACCGCCGTCATCCAGGTCCGCCGGGCCTGGGCCGCCGCCTTCGCCGGCCGCAAACAGCGCAAGCGCGACATGCGCCGCCTGTGGATCACGCGCATCAACGCCGCCGCCCGGACCCACGCCATGTCCTACAGCCGTCTCATGCACGGCCTTAAAGAAAAGAACATCCGCCTGGATCGCAAGATGCTCTCCGGGCTGGCCGTGTCCGCGCCGAAGGTGTTCGAACACATCGTGAAAATGGTCCACTGAGGCCGTTTTTGTCGTTGACAATCGAGTTTTTGTCAGTTAATAACCCGCTCACTACTGGAGGCACCAGATGACCAAGACTGATATCGTGGATTACATCGTCGGCAAACTCAACAGCGGCGAAGCGAAAAAAGAATCCTCCCTGAACAAGAAGCGCGTCGGCGAGCTCGTGGATCTCATGTTCGACGCGATGGTCGAGTCGGTGAAGAAGGGCGAAGACATCAAGATCAGCGGCTTCGGCAACTTCGTCATCCAGGAGAAGAAGTCCCGCCCGGGGCGCAACCCCAAGACGGGCGAGAACATCACCATCGCCGCCCGCCGCGCGCTGACCTTCCGTTCCAGCCAGCTGCTCAAGGGCGCGCTGAACAGCAAGTAGTTCCGGAGGATCCATGACCCGGGACCAACTGCTGAGGGAGCTGGACCTGCTCCCGGAGGTGCTGGATTTCTGGATCGTGGAATTTGGTGATTGTGGTTTTGTCCCGGCGGCCGATGGCGGGTTCGACGCCCCGGCCGTACGGATGGCCTTCTTCCTGAAGCGACTGCTGCGTGAAGAGGGTTTCACCCTGTGGGGTGCCCGTCGGCGGCTTCAGGGTTGTGATTTTTCGAACGCCCCGCAGGCGTCCACCCGCGCGCGCTCCGAGCAGGAGGCGGCGGTGGACGAGGCGGGGAGCAGGACGAGGGAGTTGATCGCTCTGCTCGACGAACACCTGCAGAATTGCCCTTGAACCGGGGTTTTCCCCGGCCGGGGCCGGAGCGTGGCGCAGCCTGGTTAGCGCACTTGACTGGGGGTCAAGGGGTCGGAGGTTCAAATCCTCTCGCTCCGACGAAGAAAGAAAAATCGAAAGAAGGGTTGACCGAAGGTTCGAACAGGACTATTTATTCAGCACTTCTCCGGGGGCGAAACGGCCTCGACGGGGGTATGTGAAGCGCAGGTTGCGTCCGAGGTCTCCGCATGGCCCTCGTAAAACAGGCGGAAAACTAGAACTGCGAACGATAACTTCGCCCTCGCTGCTTAGTCGGTGAGCACTCCTCCATGAGCCCAGCGGATGGCGCGTGGTACGGGTGTGGCAAATGTCCGCTGGTCCGGCCGATGTCGAATGCCGCCGGGCGAGAACTATTCGGCTGGCGCGGACGGAAGCCTGTCGACGGGCGTCCGGACGCGCGAGATTCAAATCATCGACTATGACGTAGACGCCTTCGTGGACGACTTCCGGACCCGGGTTCGACTCCCGGCGCCTCCACTGAACCGAAGAAGACGAGTCATGGTGGCTCAACGCCGCATCGGTCCGATACAACCTGGGAGGCGGTCATGAAACACTGGTTCAGTCTTTTCCTAACATCCTTGCTGCTTTCTTCCTGTGAAGACGGTGTCAAGGTCGACTCCAATTGCGGAGACGAATTCATCGATCCCGGCGAGCAGTGCGACGGTTCCAATCTGCAGCAACAGACGTGCACCTCCCTGGGGCATTACGACGCGGAAGGCGTGCTCTCCTGCACGGCAGGTTGCCTGTACGACGTGTCGGACTGCGGCGGAAAATGCGGTGACGGCGTCATCGAGAATGCCGAGGAGTGTGACGGTCTGAACCTCCAGGGGAATTCCTGCGTCACCTTTGGCTATACCACGGGCACGCTCTCCTGCTCCCCGTCGTGCACGATGAATGTGTCGGGCTGCTCGAGCCAGTGCGGGAACGGTCTGTTCGAGTCCGGCGAAGCCTGCGATGACGGGAACCTGCTTCCGGAGGATGGCTGCGACCAGTTCTGCGTGGTCGAAGCCGGCTGGAGCTGCAGCGAGACCTCCCCCTCGATCTGCACCTTCTCCTGCGGAGACGGCGTGGTGTCCGGCACGGAAACCTGCGACGGCACCAACTTCGAGGGGGTGACCTGTCAGACCGAGGGGTACTACGGCGGGGAGATGGTCTGCACGCCGACCTGCACCATCGACGACAGCGCCTGCGTGGCGGCCGGACGTTGTGGCGACGCCCTGATCCAGGGCGGTTTCGGAGAGGACTGCGACGGCGACAACCTCGGCGGCGAGACCTGCATGACCCTGGGCTACACCTCAGGCACGCTGACCTGTGATTCTGCCTGCGGTTTTGACGTCTCCGCCTGCGTGAGCGAGTGCGGCAACGGTCAACTGGAGATCGGTGAGGTGTGCGACGACGGGAACGCCGGTCCCGGGGACGGCTGCGACCTTTGCGGCATCGAAGCGGGCTGGAGCTGCACCACGGACTCCCCCTCGGTCTGCACGCCCCTCTGCGGCGACGGCATGGTCCTCGGGGACGAGGAGTGCGACGGCGTGAACCTGAATTCCCAGACCTGCAACACCCGCGGCTTCCCTGGAGGGGTCATCTCCTGCACCCAGACCTGCCGGTTCGACTTCTCCACCTGCAACCGCTGGAGCCAGGTGGAGGTCGGCTACGATCACACCTGCGCGATCACCCAGGCTGGTGGGCTGTTTTGCTGGGGTTACAACAACGAAGGCGGCCTGGGGGACGGAACGACCATCAACCGATCCCAGCCCACCCGGGTCTCCAGCATGGCCTCCGGTGTGCTCGCGGTTTCCCTGGGAAGCTACCACACCTGTGCGATCAAGAGCGACAACACCCTATGGTGCTGGGGTTACAACGTCCACGGTCAACTGGGACTGGGGAACACCACCCGTCGCACCAGCCCGGTCCAGGTGACCGGCGTGCTCGCGAGCGATGTCTCCGCCGGCTATTACCACACCTGCGCCGTCCGCACGACCGGGGCGGTGGCCTGTTGGGGGTACAACTTCCACGGCATGCTCGGAGACGGCACCACCACGGAGCGCACCTCTCCGGTGGCGGTCTCCTCGTTCACCGGGGGCTCGAAGGTGACCACCGGCCAGTACCATACTTGCGCGCTCAAGACCAACGGCTCGGCCTGGTGCTGGGGCGCCAACGGTGGCGCATTGGGTGACGGCACCTCGACCCAGCGGCTGACCCCGGTGGCCGTAAGCACGACCACGGGCCTCACCGCGGCGGGCGTCATTTCCACCGGCTTCAACCACACCTGTGCAGTGAAGACCGACGGCGCGGCCTATTGCTGGGGCATCAACACCTATGGCGCGCTGGGTGATAACTACCCCACGACCCAGACGTCCCCGGTGGTCTTGAGCGCGCTGGGCGCCGGTACCACGGCCTGGATCGACGGCGGGGACAACGCGGTCTGCGCGGTGAAGACGGATGGCTCGGCCTGGTGCTGGGGCCAGAACTCCGAGGGCCGGCTCGGCAACGGCAACACGACCCTGCAGCAGGTTCCGTCCGCCGTGGCCGCCCCGTTCGACTCCGGAGTGAGCCGTGTCGCGATCGCCGAGACGCACGCCTGCGGTTTGAAGACCGATGGTTCCCTGTGGTGCTGGGGCGCCAACGGCAATAGCAAGCTCGGCATCGGCACCGCGGTGTCGATGCAGTTGACCCCGGCCCCCGTCGTGTTTCCCTGAGCCAACTGAGGTGACGATCTTCCGATCTCGAGGAGGTTTTTCATGATTCGTGGATTATCCATCCTGATGCTGGTTTTCCTCATACTGGGCGTTGGATGCGACGACTCCGGGAACGGAAAGAACAACGTCAACAACGTCAACAACGTCAACAACGTCAACAACGTCAACAACGTC
>CALKWH010000469.1 GCA_938004375.1 uncultured Pseudomonadota bacterium | reverse complement strand
GATATCGTATTCGGTGACTGGAGTTCAGACGTGTGCTCTTCCGATCTGAGGTGACCTCCCCCGCGTCGAGCACGCCGTCACCGTCGATGTCCAGGCCGCTCTCCACCTGAACGCCTCCCGCAGCGCAGACCGCGCCCGGCGCCAGTTCCGTGGTCGCCACCAGAGCGGCGTCGCCGTCCGCCCCATCCGACCCGGCCGCGCCGTTGCAGACGACCCGAGTCGAAGTGACCTCTCCCGCGTCGAGCACACCGTCGCGGTCCACGTCCAGCCCGCTGTCCACCTGCACGCCCCCGGTCGCGCAGACCACGCCCGGCGCCACCGCCGTGGTCGCCACCAGTGAGTCATGCCCGTCCGCCCCGGCCGCGCCGGTGACACCGTTGCATACCACCTGCTCGACCTGCACCTCCCCGGGATCGAGGACCCCGTCGCGGTCGCCATCGGGTCCGGAGACGATCCACACCCCACCGGCCGGACAGGTGGTGCCCGCCGGCTCCGGGACGGTCTCGAACAGGTTGTCCAGCCCGTCGGCCCCAACCGCTCCGTCCGCGCCGTTGCAGATGTACTGCGTGGAGTTGGACTCCATGTCGTCGAGGTAGCCGTTCCCGTCCGCGTCGATCCCGGTGAGGATCGCCTGCCCCCCGTGGGGACAGTTGGATCCCGCAGGTTCGTCCTCCCGTCGGATCAGGCTGGTCATGCCGTCCTGACCGTGACAGACGTAGACGGTCCCCTGCACCTCGCCGGGCTGCAGCAAGCCGTCACCGCTCGTGTCCTGCCCCGAGAGGATCGCGAAGCCGCCCCGCGGGCAGTTGGCGCCGGCGGCCTCCTCCATCACGCTGACGAGTGAGTTCAGCCCTGTGCCTGGAAGCCCGTTGCAAAGGAACTCCTCACCCTGGACCTCGTCGTCATCCAGCACGCCGCTGCCGTCGGTGTCCACGCCGAAGAGGATCCGGAAGCCACCCTCGGCGCAGTTGGCGCCGGCAGGCTCGGTCTCGGTGCGGATCAGGCTGTTCGCGCCGGTCTGACCATCGGCGCCGTTGCAAATGACGTGGGTGGAGGTGACCTCGGCGGCCTCCAGGGCGCCGCTGCCGTCGCTGTCCACGCCGTAGACCAGCACCTTGCCACCATCGGGGCACTGCTCGGACGTGGCGTCCTGCACCTCCACGCGCGACCCCTCCCGGGTGATGACGGTCTGGGTTTCACCACAGCCGGTGAGACTGAGGCAGAAAATTGTCAAACTGGTGATCGAAAGAATTTTCATGGCATCAACTCCATTGGGGAGGGGGGGGACCTCTCGGCCTCTTTGCCCATTGATGTGCGGTTTATAGACGACCACGACACGAGATGCAACAAGCAAAGAGACGCGGCTGAGGGAGGAACCGGTCAGGAACCGTCTGCTATTTCAAGGGCGCCGAGAACGGACGGGAGGCGGCGCAGGCGGGGCTGGCCATGGGCGGGTCGCCGTCGGGGACGGGGTCGGGGGTCGCGCCGGAGTCCGAAGCCGCGTCGGGACCGTTCGGAGCCGACAGCAGCAGCGCGAGCCCGGCGACGACGGCGGCGACCACGCAGGCCAGGATGCCCGCCGAGAGACCCCAGCGGTCCACCACGAGGCCCACCAACGGCATCATGAGGGCCACCACCATCCGCTTGACCGAGCTTTCCAGCGACAGCAGCGTGGCGCGCAGATCGGACCGGCTGATGGCGCGGTTGAGCAGCGTCTTGGTGAACGGCGAATAGATGCCCTGGGCGCTCACATGAGTGAAGAACAGGAGCGCCAGCACCCATCCGGTGCCCGTGGCGAACAGCCCGTAACTGACGATGAGCACCGCCGGCAGCGCCCACAGCAGCGCGCGCTCCGAGAACCGGCGCATGAGCGTCGCGGTGTGCCGGGAGGCCACGGCCGCGGCGATGGCGCTCACCGCGGCGGCCAGGCCGATCTTCCAGTAGCTGAAGCCGTTGGCGCGCAGCACCGGCTGCAGCAACGTGTCCGAGGAGCGGATGAACAGGAAGATCAGCGCCGAGTAGAAGATCGTCCACCAGATGCCCTTGTGGGCCTCGAGCTGCCCCACGGCCTCGCACAGGCGCACCGGCCGGTCCGCGAAGACGTGCACCTGCTCGGAGGGCAGCGTGCGATCCATGCGCCGGATCGCGACGTAGGCCAGGAAGACCACCGCCGCGCTGGCGGGGAACAACAGGTTCAGGTCGATCTCGGCGAGAAAGCCGCCGGCGAGCGCCGAGGTGGCCATGCCCACGTGCTTGGCGAAACCGGCCTTGCCCTCGAGGTCTGCGTACTCCTTCTCCTGGCCGGCGCGCTTGAGGGCGTCATAGAGGAACGCCGAGTCCGCCCCGGAAGTCATGGTCAGCCCGAAGGCCAGCAGGAACTCGAGGAAGGCGAAACCCCAGAACCCGTGCAGGAAGGTGTAGCCCAGGGCGCCGAAGGCCATGGCCAGGGCGCCGTAGCCCATGACGCGGCCGCGGCCCCAGCGGTCGGCCCAGATGCCGGTAGGCACCTCGAGCAGGATCACCGTCGCGGCGAACACGCTGTGGAGGATCCCGATCTGCGCGAAGTTCAGCCCCGCCTCGAGGTAATAGAACACCAGGAAGGACTTGAACAGCAGCGCGGAACTGAGCCCGCGGAACAGATAATAGAGGCGAACCGTCTCAGCCATGGGCCGCTCCCTCCCCCGGTGCGCGTGCGCCCGGCTCGTCGGGCGCCGTCAGCACGTACACCGCCACCGCCGCGGAGATCCGCGTCGGCGCGTGCTCTGAATCCAGATCCCGCACCACGTCCCGGTAGGCGTCACGCTGGCCGAAGCCGGCCAGCAACTGGGCCGCTTCCAGACGCAGCGCGGTGTTTCCCAGAGCGGCGCGCAACACCGGCACGCCCCGCCGATCCCCCAGGCGCCCGAGCCCGACGGCCGCCAGGAACCGGAACTGGCCGTCCTCGTACAACTGCTCGAGCAGGCCCCGGGCCACGGCGTCCCCGGCGGCGGCCAGCGCCAGCGCCGCGCGAACCCGGTCCCCGGGCCGCGGGTTGTACTTCACGGCTTGCAGAAGGGCGATCCGCGCGGGATCGTACTTCAGAAACATGGCCGACTCGCAGGCAGCCATACGGGTGTCGGCGTAGTTCATCAGCCGCTTGAGCGTCGCCAGGGCCACACGATCGCCCAGGCGTCCCAACTCAAGGGCGGCCAGAGAGGAGATCGAGGCGTTCTGGCTGGCCAGATCCTCTCGCAGAACGTCGAGCCCCTCCGGACGCCCCACCCGCGCCAGCGCCACTGCCGCCTTGCGTCGGGCAGGTCCCGTCTCCGAGCGAGCCAGCGTCAGCAGCCGGGCCGTGGCCCGGGCATGGCCGTGGGTGGCGAGCACCGACAGCGCGTCCAGATCCCACACCGAGACCTGCCCCTCGGCCAGGCTCTCCTCGAGCACCTCCAGGGACCGCGCGTTGGCCTCGATGGGATCCAGGCGCACGACCTCGGGGGCGGCCGGCGTCGCTCCCGGCCCCTCGGACTCCCGGGTCTGGGATCCCCGCACGGCCGGCGGCAGACGCCAGCGGCCGGTCGGCGCCGACGCAGAGAAGCGCTCGAACCGTGGCACTGCGCCAGGCGTGCGCGCCCATTGGACCAGGGAGGCGAATCCCAGGGCCAGCAGCACGACCGAGGCGAAGAGCGCCGCCCGCTCCGGTGGGGACACCAGCCGCCCCAGCGACCGGGCCGCTCCTGTCGCCGGCACCGCGACCAGGACCGCCACCTGCCGCGCCGCCCGCGCCCAGAACTGACCGCGCCGCGCCTTCTCCCGGCAGGCGACGCTGCAATACACCACGACCCGCGTACCGACCACGCGCGCCACGCCTCCGGCGAGGGCGTCGATGGGGTTGCGGCAGTGCGGGCAGCGGTTCATGGAAAGACGACCGTCTTCTCCCAACCGTAGTGGGCGATGGTACGGGTGACCTCCCGCATCAGATATTCCTTGCGCTGCAGGAGGGCGTCGATCTCCTCGTCGCGGAGGATCGGCCAGGGCGCGTTCCCGGGGTCGGCCACTTCGGTGCGCACCTGCCGCAGGTCCAGCCGTCGGACGTTGCGGATCATCTTCTCCGAGTATCGGCGGGAGATCCGCAGGTACTGCCGGCCGACCGCGGTGCCCTCCCCGCTCGGGTAGAAGGCGTACGTGTTGTCCATGAAATAAAGCCGCTTCAACCGCTCATCGGCCTGCGTGTTGCTGCCGGTGAACCGATCCGGGTTGTTCAACAGGAAGTCGAACAGGATCATGTTGGAGATCTGTCCTGCCAGGCTGTACTCCTCCTGCCACAGGTAATCGTAGGGCGCCAGCCACCGCACCCACTTGCGCCGGAAGTCCACGGTCTCCAGGGGCAGCGCCCGGATCACCGGGATCCACACGGAGACCTCGCCGGCCACGGTGCCGTCCTTGTCCCACTTCACCTCCTCAAGGAGCCGGCTGCGGGCGACGCGGCTCTTGGCGTCGAGGCGCTCGAGGAGCTCCGCCCGGGAGAACCGCCGCCAGGTCGCCGGCGGCACGCGGCTCAGGCCCAGCAGGCGGTTCAGGCGATACGCGGCGATCTCGAAGCGGGGGACGGTCTGCTCGTGGTGCTGGTCCGGCTTGAACGCGGCCATGGAGCCGTCCTTGAAGGTGAGCCGCAGGGAGACCGAGGAGCCGCCGCGGTTGAACGAGACACTGACGACCTCACCGCGCTGGATCTGACGCAGCCACTCCTCGTCGGGGCGGCCGAACCAGAAGCCGGGCGTCTCCTGCAACTCGGCCGTGAAGGCGGGATCCTCGGCCGGCGTGAGCGGCGTCGTCCACGGGTCGGCCTCGGGGCCGGTCCAGAGAACCTGCAACAACGAGAGGATGAATGGCGTCATGGGTGCACATGTAGAGCCTTTTGGTGACCCTACCCTACATGTAGGTGTAACCCATTCCCGCGGGTTGCGCAAATTTTTATTTCGAGGGGGTCTTTTCCCGGTACTGCCGGTAGACGAAATGGCTCACCTGCACCTGGATTTCGGTGGCACCGTCGAGGAGCCTGCCCTTCCAGTCCAGGCTGGCCAGCTCGTAAAAGCGGCCCCGCCGGGAGTCGGGCTGCACGGGCAGCGCCTTCTGATCCTCGTCGATCACCAGGGGGACGGTGACGACGTGGTCCTGTCCCTGGGCGAGCGCGGGGATCGGGTGCTTGAGGAAACGCGGCATGGGCTTGCCCGGGCCGCCCTCGTAGTGGGCGACCAACTCCTGTGCCTCCTGGGCGTTCCCGAACACATTCTTGAAACGGACCTCGAGGGAGGCGCCGTCGGCGGTGGCCGTCACGACCAGGCCCTCGAAGTCCCGGGCCTCGACCAGTTCCCAGAACGAAAATTTCTTCAGCCCCGCGAGGGAGGTGAAGCAGGGCAACCCTTGCCCGCACTCGGGCGTGCCCCAGTCGCCGCGGGCCTGGGCCATGATCTCGCCGTCCCGGGAGCAGGGCCGGTCGGTGCGCGTGAGCACGGAGGACAGATCCGGCTTCAGGACGGCGGTGACCAGCAGGGCCGGCGACTTCTCGAGCTCGCCGGTGATGCCGGCGCCCGGACGCACGTTGACGCCGTCGAGCCGGTAGGGGAGCCCCTCGTGATAGACGCCGGACCGGCCGTCCTCAGATCGGAAGAGCACACGTCTGAACTCCAGTCACCGAATACGATC
>CALKWH010000468.1 GCA_938004375.1 uncultured Pseudomonadota bacterium | reverse complement strand
TCTTCACGGCAGCCCACGAGGCCCTGTCCAAGTCGCCGGTCGCCACGAAGTACCACGAGATGCAGGAGGCCCTGGCAGGTATCGAACGGGAGATGGCTGCCCTCAAGAAACGAGAGAAGGCTCTCAAGGCGGCGTTCGCCAGGATCCTTGCAGAGGGTGTCCCGGTCTAACCCTGCGTCCTGGCAACAGGCATCGGGGCCTCAACGTCCTGGGACAGCCGGAGACCTGGCTGGTGGCATTCCGGGCAGGCTGGATTGCCTTCGAGGTACTCCGCGATGCCGACGTTGACCGTCACCTGCACTTCGACGGCGTGCTGGCACGTCGGACACCATGGGTCGCAGGCCCAGGTGTTGGGTTCGCGGTCCAAGCGGCACCCCTAGTGAACGAGCCTGGGCTTGGCGAGTTCCACCGGCTCCATCGTGATCTTCACGTCCCCTTGTCCGAAGGGGCAGTAGAGGCGACGACGGGGGAAGGGAACGCCCGGCTCGTAGTTGAGGGGGAAACCTGTTTGCGCCACCTCGGCGGGATCGTCCTCGCCCTTGCAGGAGCAGTAGCCGTCGTCGCGTTTCTCGTTCTCGGTCAGGTACGGGCAGCGGGATTCAACGATTTCCCCGATGCCTCCGCACAGCCCTTCCATCAGGTACGTCGTCATCGTCTGGACCTTCGTGCCCATCGAACCCTCCTTCTAGTTGGCGTCCCTGCCCACGGTCACAGGTCCATGGCTCCCTGGGTGGCTTTCTTCCGGGCCGCGGGAGCCTTCTTCAACGCCTCGCTTTGGTGCTGCGCCGGGGGGCAGTCGATCGTCTTGCCGTCCAGCAGTTCCTCGATCGTCAGGATCTGGATCCGGGGACGCTTACCCCAAAGTTTGCTCTCCCAGAACCCGCCCTCGGCAGCCTCCTTGCGCATCTCCTTCGTGGTGTCATGGAGCGTGATCAACAACCCGATGGCTGCCTTCTCCCGCTCGACGGTGCCGCGAAGATCCCGCACCGCAGCCGATGTGATCTTCCCCGACTTGACCGAGATCAACATCTTGAGGAGCGGGCTGCCCTCACCTCCCTCGTGGAACGGGAGGACACCGTCGATCCCCCGATCCGGCCCCTTGGCCTTGGCAGACGCATGTGCCCCCACGAGCAACAATGCCCAGTGCTCAAACTGGTGGCGCCCATCATTTTCCAGGGCCAGGGCACGGGCGCCTGCCAGATCCTTTGGCTCCCCGAAAACCTTGTAGGAGGCCGCGACGTCCTCGTTCGGGAAACTCGTCTTGAGCCTGTTCTTGATCAAGCCCGTGGCCAGTGAGGTGATGTCGATGCCGATCCACCTCCGCTTGAGCCGGTGGGCAACGCTGATCGTCGTACCGCAGCCGCAGAAGGGATCGAGGATCGTGTCCCCCTCCTTGCTGGAGGACAGGATGATCCTTTCCAGCAAGCCCTCCGGTTTCTGCGTGGGGTATCCGAGCCGTTCCTGGTCACGCGGGGACAACCAGCGGACGTCCTCGTCGATGCCTTCGTCCGTGCCGAACACCGTGTTCTCGGTGTAAGGCTGGAACGCCCAGATGTCCGCTATTGACTGACCCCGGGTGGGGTCCACGTAGTGCTCGTAGATCGGCCATGCCTGACCCTCGACGATCTTGATGTAGCCGAGTTCGTACAGGCGCTCCAACTTGCCCAGCGTCTTCAGATCCTCCAGGCCCTCCTCGTCGATTTCATCGATCAAGGCGCTAGGGATCGCCCAATGCCGGTTCTTGGCCGTCGGGTTGAATCCCCGCCACTCCATCCCGGACTCGCCCCCGCGGATCCCGGCTCCGGTCAGCACGTTCCCGTAGTAGTTGGTCCGGTAGCCCTTGTCGTCCTTGACGAGGTACTCGCGGACATGGCCCTGCATGTACGGCCTCTTCGGGGCGTACCACTTCTTGGCTGACGACTTGGCATAGAACAGCAGGACATCATGGATCGGGCCGAACCGCCCACCCTTGCCGTGCGCACCGGTCCGGCGCCAGATGATTTCGTTCAGGAAGTTCTCGGGCTTGAAAACCGCGTCCATCAGGATTTTGAGGTAGTGGGACGCGGTCGGATCGCAGTGCAGGTAGATGCTGCCCGTGGGTTTCAGCACCCGGTGAAGTTCGATCAGGCGGGGGGCCATCATGGACAGGTACGCGAGCATGCCGGACGGGTGGACGACCTTGCGAAACGCCTCCAGCGCCTCACCAACAGGCCCGCCTGCCAGGACCATCTCGTCGTAGGTCTTGGCAGCCACGGTGTCCCATCGCCAAGTGTCCCCGAACGCGATGAACTGGGCTGACTCCTCGGGCTTGTCCTTGTGCTCGAAGATGGCGTTGTACCCGGCGTTGCTGTTGAACGGCGGGTCCAGGTAGATCAGGTCGACGGACTCGTCGCTGAAGTGCGATCCGGCATACCGGCGCATCACTGTCAGGTTGTCACCGTAGAACAGCAGGTTGGGGTCTGGCACGGCGATCCTCCTGGCGTTCAGCCCTTCATCGGGGTCAGCGGCCCCTCGTGCGCGATTTCCAGCGCATCCTCGGGGTAGCACTTCGTGTGAGGGACCTTGCCCTTGCTGGCCCACGAGCAGTCGACCATGATCTGGTGGTCCAGGCCCTCCCAGACCTTGGTGACCGTCATCGGCATGTAGCCGCTCTTCAGCGTGACCCGGTCTCCGACCTTGATCTTGTCCTGCATCGATGTCCTCCATCGGGAACGGGGGCATCCTCTCACGACCGGGCGAACCCTTGCAACCGCGTGTAGGCCCGTTTTCCGCCCCGTTGACGCGCGCACCCCACCCGGATCCGTCAGGGGCCTACGTTCGCCTGTTTGGGGGGTCGTTGGGCCGGGTGCCCCGTGCCCAAAGAGGAAGGCCCCCGCAGCCGGTGGCTGGGGGGCCTTGTGGGCGGGGTGGCGTGGGCTACTCGGCGGCGGGGGGCGTTGCGGCCTGCTCGGCGGCCACGGCGTCGGCCAGGGCCTTGCGGGCGTTCGCCAGGGCCGTCTCGGCCTCGGCGGCGCGGTTCGCGGCGAGGTCGAACTTGATGCTGGCCTTGCTGACCGCGTCGGCCAGGGCCTTCAGCGGATCCTTCGCCTTGCGGGCGCGGGGGGCTTTGTCACCGGCGCACAGCCCCATCCAGAAGAACCCGTTCACGCTCGTCGTCAGGTTCAGGCCCTTGAGGTAGGCGGCCACGGCGGCGGACAGGCTCTTCGCGTCCCGCACCATG
>CALKWH010000467.1 GCA_938004375.1 uncultured Pseudomonadota bacterium | reverse complement strand
ACGACTTGTTTTCCAATTTTTCTGGGGATCAGTGGACCTGACCAAGGCTGTCAGTCGGCACATCGGTAGCGGTCGCGCAGATGGGAGACGCCCTCGGAAAGGGCGCCGCCCGGGAACTCGCGGGCGGCCCAGGAGAGGGTCTCGCAGGCGCGGTCCCAGTCGTGGAGGTGTTGGCCGTAGATGGCGGCGAGGTCGACGAGCAGGCTCTCGCGCAGGGCGCCGGAGACCTGGGGGATCGCCGCGCGGATGAAGGCGGCTGCCTGCTCGTGTTGGCCGGCCTTCGCGAAGGCCTCGAGCCGTCGCTCCAGCTCCTCGCGGGTCCACCCCGGGCGCGAAGCGGGGGAGACCGGCACACGCGCGGTGTGCCGGCCGCCGGCGACCACGGTGCGCGCGGGCTCCCGGGGGGCGCGCACCACGACCTGGCCGTCCTCGACCTGCAGCGTCACCTGGCCACGCTCCAACTCCAGACTGAACCGCCCGGGAGAAAGTTCGTAGACCACGCCCAGCGCCTCGACCGTCAACTCCGAGGTCTCGAGGTAGCGGACGTTCCAGTTCAGGCGACCGGCGAGCATCACCACGTGCTGCTCCGAGCGCCGGTCCAGGGTGGCGAAGTCCGAGCGCAACGACACCTGGACGCCCGAGGACACGCCGTAGGCCACCGTCTCGTCGAGCAGCGACTGCACGCCGGTTTCCCCGGGTCCCCACAGGGTCACCAGGTTCGCCTGCGCCTCGGGCAGCTCGCGGGCCACCGACCAGGGCTGGGGCGCCTCGCCGGCATCCGCGACCGGGGCCGTGGGCGTCCCCGAGGCCGGGGTCTTGGGCGTCCCCGCGGTCGGGGCCACCGGGGCAGCCGGCTGGTGCAGCCAGAACCACAGCAACAGGACCGCGGGCGTCGTGAAGGCGGGCACCCACCAGGTGGGAAAACGCCGCGCCGGCCTGACGGGCGCGCGCATGGCGGCGAGGATCCGCTGATCCAGGGCGACGGGGGTGCGGGTCTGCCGGTGGACGTCGCGCGCCCTTTGAAGTGGCGCCGTCATGCGTCCCCCTCCCCATCCGGCGGTGGCGTGGCGCCGTCAGCGGCCCGGGCAGCGTCGCCATCCCCGAGGAACCCGGCCAGAGCCCGGCGGGCGGCCTTGAGCCGCCGCGACACCGAGCCCTTGTTCAGGTGCAGGATGCGCGCGATCTCGGGGATGTCGATGTCTTCCAGATAATACATGATCACCACCACCCGCTGCTTCACGGGGAGCAGGGCCAGCGCCCCGTCGAGCCGCTCCAGCCACTGGGCGTCCGAGGCGGCCTTCTCCGGCGGGACGAAGTCCGTACCGCTGGCCGTGTGCACCACCGGCTCCGCGAAGAAGAACCGGTTCAGCAGCGACACCAGGTTCTGCTCGCGCCGGACCTGGTTGATGCACACGTTCATCGTGGTGCGGTAGACGAACGCCTTGGGACTCTCCATCTCGGGGAGCTGGTCCCAGCGCTCGGCCAGCCGCAGAAACACCTCCTGCGTCCGGTCCGCCGCCCACTCGGGGTCGCCGCGACGAAAACGCAGGCAGACCCGATAGACCATGTCTTTATGGGCCAGGTAGAGTTCAGCTATCGTTTCCGACGCGGCCTGGCGCATGCAGACTCCCGGGGGACAGTTCTTACGCTCCAGAGTTGTCGGGGGCGTGGAAAATCACGAAAAAACCGGCGCCCAGGGAATCAGGGCTCGTAATAATTCTCATGGTAGGGGACGAAGAAGGTCACGCCGTCCTCGATCTCGAGCTTGCCGAAGGCGGGCACCTTCAGGTTCTGCACGATGTGCTTGACCGAGGTCGCCTCGACCACGCCCACGGGAGCCGAGCCCTGGTCAGGGGTGAGGTACAGCGGCAGCGGGAGACGGGTCTTGTAGTCATAGGCGATGTCCATGACGGGAGAAGACTTCGAGGGGCCGGTTGGATTCCCGCAGGTGCAGGCGCTGTACTGCAAGCCCTTGGCGATGTCCTTGTCCATCCAACCCAGGATGGCCAGCGGCCCCTGGGGGGTGGGCTTGAAGAGGATGGCCGTGCGCTTGCCCGAGGTGGCCCCCGTCAGGAGCACCTGGCTCTCGTTGTTGCACATGGGGAGCTGGATCACGGAGATGTCCTTGCCGGTCGTGCTGAAGATCTCGAACAGGGCGGCGTCCTTGCGCAGTTCGGTCTTCTGGGCCGGCTTCTCGTACTTGGCCGGGAAGGGCACGGTGCCTTTGGCCTCGGCGAGCAGGGCGGACTTCTTGACCCACACCTTCAGGAACACCGGGGAGCAGGAGGCGTTCATTTCATATGAAACCATCGCCCAGTCATCCTTGATTTCTTTGACCTGGGCCACGATGGGAGCCGACACGAAGCCGACCTCGACTCCCTTGGGGGAGTCGTGGAGCACGGTGCCGCCGGGGATGGTGACCTCGATCTGGTACATGTCGAGGTGTCCGAGGAGCCAGAAATTGTCCCGGGCGACGCGCACGGGCATCATGACCTGGCCTTCCATCTCGACGAGCACGCCGGTCTGGAAGATGCGGTAGGGCGGCCGGACCTTGACCCGCGTCTCGGGGGCCACCAGCAGGCTCAGGGTCGTGACGGCCGCCTTCACCTCGGTGTCCTTGTCGTTCTTCAGCGGGAACTTCACCCATTGGGGGAGCGGCGGCGGCGGTCCCTTCTCGGGGACCTCGACCTTCTGCTCGACCGGGTCTTCATCCGTGCCATCTTTCACGGGCTTCTTGGTGGGCTCCTTCGGACAGGCGACCAGGGTAAAAGCCGCCAGCGTCAACAGAACGATCGGGAATATCTTCATGAATGCTACCTCCGGAAAAGTTCAGTGCTTTCAATTTACCTGAAAGCCGCCCGTTTTCAAACCCGTTTTCCGGGTTTTTATTCACCTTCAGCTTGATTTTGGCTGGAAACCGCCAAAGAATGGGCCGGCACCCGGGGTATTTTATTTATTTCGCCCTGGTCACCGAAAGGAGAGTCTGCATGTCGACCGTCAAGCCGTTTTTAGGTCTGCGCCCGCGTCCCGAGTTCGTCGCCAAGGTCGCCGCGTTCCCGTACGACGTCGTCAACAGCGAGGAGGCGCGCGCCCTCGCCGAGGGCAACCCGTATTCCTTCCTGCGGGTGTCCAAGCCCGAGATCAACCTCGACCCGTCGGTGTTCCTCTACGACGAGGTCGTCTACAAGACCGGCCGGGAACAACTGCGCAAGCTCGTGCAGGACGGCATCCTGATGCGCGAGGAGGCCCCCGCGTTCTACGTGTACTCCCAGAAGATGGGCGACCACGTCCAGGTGGGTCTGGTGGGCTGCGCCTCCTGCGAGGAGTACGACAACGACACCATCAAGAAGCACGAGTTCACCCGCGCCGACAAGGAGGAGGACCGCGTCCGCCACGTCGTCGCCCACAACGCCCACACGGGTCCGATCTTCCTGGCCTACCGCTCGGTGCCCGAGGTCGATCGTCTCATCCTGGACACCACGAAGGAGCCGCCGCTGTACGACTTCACCAACGAGGACGGCATCACCCACCGGTTCTGGATCATCCGCGAGCAGGCCCGCCACGCCGCCATCGAGAAGGCCTTCGCCGAGAAGGTGCCCACGCTCTACGTCGCCGACGGGCACCACCGCTCCGCGTCGGCCGCCCGCGTCGGCCGCGCCCGCAAGGAGGCCAACCCCTGTCACACCGGGCAGGAGGAGTACAACTTCTTCCTCGCGGTGTTCTTCCCCCACGATCAACTCAAAATCATGGACTACAACCGGGTGGTCAAGGACCTCCACGGGAACACCCCCGAGCAGTTCCTGGGCAAGCTCGCCGAGAAATGGACGGTGACCCCGGCCTCGACGCCGCGCCCGGCCGGCCGCCACCAGGTGTCCATGTTGCTCGAGGGCAAGTGGTACACGCTGGCGCCCAAGGCCGGCACCTACCCCGAAGGCGATCCGGTCCGCTCCCTGGACGTCTCCATCCTGCAGGACAACCTGCTGTCCCCCCTGCTCGGCATCGCCGACCCGCGCCGGGACAACCGCATCGACTTCGTGGGCGGGATCCGCGGCCTCGGGGAGCTCGAGAAGCGCTGCGCCAACGGCTGGGTGGTGGCCTTCGCCATGCACCCGACCTCCATGGACGAGCTCATGGCCATCGCCGACTCCGGCAACACCATGCCCCCCAAGTCCACCTGGTTCGAGCCCAAACTGCGCGACGCCCTCGTGATCCACTCGCTCGACTGAGCCCGCCCAGTCCTCCCTTGACAACGCCCTGAACTCGGAAAAAGATGTACGGAACCGTGCGTCACGGGGGAGGCCCCATGAACCCCGAACACTGCCGCCTCTTGGCTCTGCTTGTTTCCCTGGCCCTGCCCGGGTGTTTCACGAAGGCTACGTCCCCCGGCGGAACCCCCGGGTCGAGTGCCCCGCCGACCCACGTCCGCGTGGATCGCCACGCTCCCGTTTCCAAGGCCCGCCCTCCGGTGGCTGCCCGCCCGCGTCCGGACTGGGGCGTCTTCGTGGTGGAACCCCGCTACAGTTGGATCGAACCCTTCTTCCACGGACAAGCCGTGTTCCGGGAGGGCGGCTCCTGCACCGGGAAGTTCCAGTGCCAGGGCGGCAAGGCGGGCATCCTGCGGCAGGACGGCTCGATCCTGGTGCCCCCCAGGTACGACTGGCTCCTGCTGCTCAAGGATCGGGGATATTTCATCATCCACGAGGAGAAGCAGGGGTTCATGGAACTGACCGGGAAGGTCATCCTGGAGCCGCGTCACGACCTGATTCAACTCGTGCCGCCCAACCCGTGCGGACTGACGGGCTTCCTGGTGACCCTCCAAGGCAGACAGGGCTTCGCGAATCCCTCGGGGAAGGTCATCCTGAGCCCCGAGCATCCGCCGCTGTCCGCCGTCACGCCCGCGACCTGCGAGGGAGTCGGCCTTCTGGCCGGGCGGGGTGAAGAATCCGGCGCGTCGATGCGGTTCTTCCGGCCCGATGGCACGGAGCTGGTCCAATTGCGGAGTCCGTACATCCGCTCCCTCGAGAACGGCTTTTTCCTCACGGCCGCCACCCAGGAAGGCCCCTACCAGGTCTGGAGCCCCCGGGGAGATCGCATCGCCGCCGCCAAGGAGGCGATCGGTACCCAGAAGGGGCTGGTCTGGATCAAGGACAAAGCCTTCGGCGCCATCGACGCCTCGGGCCGGATCGTGGTCCAACCGCGGTACGACGAGGTGCAAGGCCTGGAAAACGGGCTCGCCGCGCTCCGCAAGGGCGCCCGTTGGACGTTCGTCGATGGCGGGGGGCGCGCGGTCGGCCCGCCCTGGGTTTCCGAGTTCCAGCAGTCCCACGCCGGCTTGTTGGTCTTCAATCGCGGCGGCACCCAGCCCAAGGAGGAATTCAAGCTACCCGATGATTTTCGCTGTGACAGGACCGGCTGTCATTCACCGAGCCAAAGGAAAGCCGAAGAAGAGGAATTGAACGACCCGGATCGGTGGCGCTTCGACTCGGATTGGTGGTCCGTCCGAGGCGGGAAATTCGGGGTGATGCGGCCGGACGGGCGCGTGATCCTCGAAGCGAAGTACGACTGCGTCCGGATCAGGGAGACGAACGGGAGCCAGGAGCTGCTCGTCGTGGAGCACCCCGGAGGCTACAACCCCGGCCGTCACGGTCGCTGCGCCGGTGGTCGCATGTCCCTGTTCGACGCGGAGGGCCGCAAGGTGTTGCCCAAAGGCTATGCCTGGATCGGCAGGTTCAAAGAGACCGACCATCTGGCGGAGGCCAGCGATCGAGGCCTGTGCCATGTCGACGGCAGGTGCGAGAAGGGACGGTTCGGCATCGTGGATCGCACGGGCAAGGTGATCGTCCCCTTCCGGTATGACCACATAGAACGGCCCGGGGACCTCTGGATCGTGGACCGGGGCGAGGACCTGCGGTGGCTCGACGCCTCCTTCCGGGAGGTCGTTCCAGGGGCGACAGTTCAGAATCCCAAGGGAATTTCGGTCCATGCAATCCACGAACTGGGAACCCTGCTGCTGTTGAGCTCCAAATTCAAGCGCGGCCTGGCGGATCGGACCGGGCGCATCCTGATACCCCCCGAATACGACCAGATTGGCCCCTTGATCGGGGACCGCGTCGTGGTGCGGCGTCAGGGCCGGTACGGACTGATGGGCCTCGACGGAACCGAGACGGTGAAGCCGGTGCATTTCTGGCTGGGAGCCTACGGAGCGGTCTTCCTCTACGCGCCGGAAGGGAAATGTGGAAACAAAGAGTTCCCCCTGAAAATCCAACCCATTCAACTCAATGAACCTGAACCCATCCTGCCGAAACCAGACGTGTACCCCTGGCTCGAAATCGGGCGGCCGGATTCCCTTCATTATGTCCCCGGAAAGAAAATGATGAAGGTCTGCGGTCCCACCGGCCTCGGACTCCTGAGCCCCGCCGGCCGGGTGACCCTGTCGCCTGAGTATGAAATGATTTGGCTCCAGGATCGGGTCACGTCCGTGAAGCGCAATTCAAGGACGTCGTCGGTGCAGACCGAACCCCTTCCCGACGGCCGCCGCTGGTTCCTCGTGACCCGGCCTCTTCCACCGAAGGAAGGCGACGCCGTCGAAAAAACCTGTTGGGGTCTGGCCGATCCCGAGGGGCGGCTGCGGATCCCCTGCGCGTTCTCCTACGTGGACATGCAGCCGGTGGGCCTGGCCAGGGTGGCCGAAGGCGGCGCCTGCACGATGAGCGACACCGACATGGAGCTCACCTGCACCGCCGGCACCCGCTGGGGGCTCGCGCGTCTCTCGAAACCCGGTGACCCCGGCCCAAACGGCCTCGAGGGCCCGTCCCGCTGATTGACCCGGGCCGTATGGCGCCCGGGAACCGGAAGGAGTCCGTCCCATGCCGACCCCCATCGCCCTTTGTCTGGAAGACTGCCATCCGGCTCATGAAACTGAGCGATATCTGCGCTGCTGCGCCGTCTCTGGCCGTCAGCAGGGCTTGGTGATCGCCCTCGACGGCCGGGTCCTCTGGAAGACCGAGGCCAGGCGCCTGTGCGAGTTGTGGGTCTCCGTCGACGAGAAGCTCATCTGCTATCGTCCCCCCGGCGCCCCCGCCGGCGCGCGGGTGCACCGCCAGGGTCGCGAGGTCGCCCTCGAGGAAGGCAAGCCGGTGGTGGTCATCGACCAGGATCTCCTGCTGTTGCCGGACCGGCGCTATCGGATCCACGTGCACGGTCCCGCCTCGGTGGTGTCCGAGCCGGTCCAGGTCCACCTCGAACCACCGACGTCCTCCCCCCTGGTGCGGATCGCCGCCGCGGGCGCCGTGGCCATCGGCGCGCTCTCCGGCGCGGCCTGCGAGAAGAAGGCCGCCGAGGAGGAGGCCCACGTCGTCCCCATGGAGGTCCGCGAGAATCCGCCCATGATCCCCGTGAACGATGATCGCAGGCCGCCGACCGTGGACGCGACGCCCCTGGCCGCCCCCCCGCCGGAGCCCATGGTCGAGCTCGCCCCGCCCCCCTCGTCCCCGGGGGGCGCCGAGAAGAAGGACGACATGGCCGCGGCCAGCGCACCGGCGCATCCCATGGTCGAGCCGATGAAAAAACCCCGGCTGCCCGCCATGGAATATCCCATCGAGATTCGTGAAAATCCGCCGATGGTTCCGCCGCCTGGATCCGGCTACGACTGACAGCGCCGGTCATGACCGACCATCGGGATTCTTGCACTCGCCCACGCTCCTGTGAGAAATTGGGCCACATGAAGTGCTGCATCCTCTTTGGTGGTCCCTCCCATGAACATGACATCTCGGTGAAGAGCGGGCTCAACGTCAGCCGGGCCGCCCTGGCCGCCGGACACCAGCCGTTCCCCGTCTTCTGGGGAAAAGACGGCACGTGGCGCTGCGCCGACACCCCGATCGCCGACGGGGCGGCCCTCGACGCCTTCATGGAACGTCTGAACTTTTCACCTCCGCGCGACGCCGGTGCGCTCCTCGACTGGTGCCGCGAGAGGGCCGTGGAGGTCGTCTTCCCCGCGCTGCACGGACCGTGGGGGGAGGACGGCCGGATCCAGGGCTTCTTCCAGGTCGCCGGTCTCCCGGTGGTCGGTCAGGGCGTGCTGGGCGCGGCCATCTCCATGGACAAGCTCGTCACGAAGGCCATGCTGCTGGACGCCGGCCTCCCCACGGCGCGCCACGTGGAACTGACCGAGGCCGATCCCGTCGCCGCCCTGGCCCGCGTGCAGGAGGCGGTGGGACTGCCGTGCGTCCTCAAGGCTCCCTCGGAGGGCAGCTCCTTCGGCGTCGCCATCGTCTCCGATCCAGAGAAGTTCCTCGAGGAGTACCCCTCGATCCTCTCCATGGAGGGCCGCGTGCTGGCCGAAGCCTTCTTCTCGGGGCGCGAACTGACCTGCGGCGTGCTGCGCGAGGCCGACGGATCCCTGCGGGCGCTCCCGCCCACCGAGATCGTGCCCCGGGTCTCGGCCTACTTCGACTTCAACGCCAAATATGACAAGGGGGGCTCCGACGAGCTCACCCCCGCCCGCATCACCCCCGCCCAGACGGTCCGCATCCAGGACATGGCGGTGCGCACCCACCGCGCCCTGCGCCTGGGCCAGTTGTCCCGCGTGGACTTTTTGCTCCGAGAGCCCGACGAATGGGTGATCCTAGAGGCCAACGCCCTGCCCGGCTTCACCGAGCAGAGCCTGTTCCCCCAAGCCGCGTCAGCCGCGGGGCTCGGCTTTCCAGCCCTGGTGGATCACCTGCTGAGGACGGCTATTCCTGCGTCTCCTCGCCCGGGTCTTCCCCGAACCCCGTGACCTTCGAATCCTGCTGATCGTCGGACTCGAGCTGCTCCTCGCCGGGGGCGGTGGAGGTCACGGTCGTGCGGTCGGCGTTCCGCTCGACCTCCTTCTCATCGGCCGGCGTGGGGGCCGGCGAGGTGGCCGTTTGCGGCCGGGTGCAGGCGAAGAACGCCAGCGGCAGGATGATGCAGAACAAGGCGAATGTCTTTTTCATGGTGCCTCCCCGGGCGCGCGGCCCGCTACTCCTGGGTCTCCTCGCCGGGGTCCTCGCCGAATCCGGTCGAGGCCGGTTGCGGGGCGTCTTCCTTGGTCTCATTCTTGGTCTCGTCCGCGTCGGGCGCGGGCTGGGCGGTCGGCTCCTGCTGCTCGGCCTTGCGGTGAGGGCAGGTCCCGGGCTTGTCGTGCCCGGCGGAGCAGCCCAGGGCGAACAGGCCGACGACGATCGACAGCAACGTCTTTTTCATGGAAGAATCCTCTCTCCCGGCGAGCGCCGGGGTCACAACAGATCGAAACGGGTGACCGCCCACAGGGCGCCGCCGGCCCAGGCGATCAGGAAGGCCGCCCCCGCGGCGTACAGCAGGCCGTTCACGACCCAGGCGGCCACGGAGGGACCGGCGACCGCCTCGGCGATCCGCCCCGCGAACACCTCGAGGGTCGGACGGGCCGACGGTTCGGCGCGCAAAGCCTCGAACACGGCCACATCCACACGCTCGAGATTGAGCCGGCGCCAGGAGACGGGAGTGGGCAGCCCCACCGGCCAGGCCCCGGAAGCGGCGAAGAGATACCAGGCGGCGGCGTTGAAGACGGCGGACTTCTCCCCACCCACCGAGGAGAGCAGGCGTTCGGGGGCGAAGATCGTCCCCGGGAGCGGAAACCCGCCCGGCGCCGGCCGGCCCTGCAACACGCGCCAGCCGCCCCCGACGCGGACGACCTCCCAGGGGAAGGACTCCCGGTACTGGGCGAAGGCGCCCGCGGCGTGCAGATCGTTCCAGACCTCGAGGGCGTCCTTGGGTCCCATCGGAGAGACGGCCGGCAGCGTGGCCTCGGGCCAGGGCCAGACGCACCAGGCGCGGTCCTGATCGAATCCCTGGGCCAGGGGTCGGACCAGATCGGAAGAGCGTCGTGTAGGGAAAGAGGGTAGATCTCGGTGGGCGCC
>CALKWH010000466.1 GCA_938004375.1 uncultured Pseudomonadota bacterium | reverse complement strand
AGATCGTATTCGGTGACTGGAGTTCAGACGTGTGCTCTTCCGATCTCGGGGCTAGCATAAATTGGATGCTTCCACATATGTTAGCCCCCTGTAGGGCGACCGAAGACGGTCGCTTTACGGGGGGATCACGTCGCCAGGGGGTTGGTGAACTCCATGGTGACGCGGTTGCGGCCGCTGACCTTGCTCTGGTACATGAGTTGATCCGCGCGCTGGACCAGGGTCTCGATGGTGTCGTCGAGGCGCGCCAGGGTGGCGCCCACCGAGATGGTGACGTGGATGATCTCGTCGCCGCCGCGCAGTTGGGAGTTGGCCACCAGCATGCGGAAGCGGCGGGCCACGTGCATCAGGTCGTGCTCGGCGGCCGATCCGATGAGCCCCACGAACTCCTCGCCGCCCCAGCGACCGAACACGTCGCTGGGCCGCGTGTTGGCCTGGAAGGTCTGCGCCACCAGCTTCAGGATCTCGTCGCCGGTGGTGTGGCCGTAGCGGTCGTTGACGTCCTTGAAGTGGTCGATGTCGATGAAGAGCAGGCCGAAGCCCCAGCCGTAGCGGCGGAACTCGTCGATGCGCCCGTTGATGCGCATCTCCAGGTACTGGCGGTTGAACAGGCCGGTGAGGCGGTCGACGTAGACCTGCTTCTTGAGCTCCTCGAGGTTCTGGTAGATCAACTCGTTGAAGGAATTGTCGTGGAAGATGTGCACGACGCCCAGCAACGTGCCGCCTGGACCCATGAGCGGCGCGGCCTTGAGGACGATGGGCATGCGGTAGCCGTCCCGGTGCTGGACGTAGACGTTGCGCTCGTGCACTTGGTGATCCCCGAGGGCCATCTTCCCGGGGCAGTGTCCGCACGTCGCCTCGCCCTCCTCGTCGATCTGCCTCAGGAAGGTCTCGCAGCAGCGCTTCCCGAGGGTCTCCTGGCGGGGGTACCCCGTGATCCGCTCGGCCGCCGGGTTCCAGTAGACGATACGGCTGTGCAGGTCGATGACGTAGATGCCGTCGGAGATGTTGTCGAGGATGGATTTGTACAACATTTCCTGGGTGTTCTGGGAGTCTGGCATGGCGACCTCGATTCGTCGACGTCTAAGGTTTGGTTATAGCACTTCGAGGCGCCCGGGGAAAGTCCCATTCCACAGCTAGGATAAATCCGACGAAGCCCGGAACGAACAGGCCGGCCGCGGCACGCACGGTGGAGGGGCCGACCCGGCGCCAGGCGCCGATGGCGCCGTGCAGGAAGGCCATGACCGGCGGGAAGTCCACCGTCTCGGCGGGGTAGGGGTCGGGATCGTGGTAGCAGCCGCCCCAGGTGGGATCGGTGTCTGGGCGGCGCCAGTTGGAACCGTCGCAACCCTGGGCGTTCTGCAGCAGCATGGCGCCGTCGAGCCAGCCGAGCCCGCCGCCCACGCTCCAGACCCAGGTCCAGCCGGCGGTACGGGCGAACGCGCGCTCGCGGTTCAGTTGCAGGTAGACCGACCGCGCCGGCTCGAACCAGGCGTACTGGGTGTCCTCCCAGCCGTGCCCGCGGCCCAGGTAGTTGCCGTCCTCGAGCGCGACGTCGACAAAAGCCAGGCGCAGGACCCAATCGGCGGCGATCCCGTTCCAGCGGGCCCGCACGCCGACGCCGGCGGTGGTGAAGCCGTGGGCGGCGGGCAGGGCGGGCCACAACGCGACCGCGGGCAGGCCGCCTGCGCCCACCTCGGCGCCCAAGGCGTCGGGGAGGCGCTGTGCGCACGCGGACCCGGGGCGCGCCGCGACCCCCGCGAGGGACGCGACCGCCAGGATGACGAGGTGCCGGAACATGGTGAGTTGGGACGGGTTCGAACCGTCGGCCTACGGATTAAAAGTCCGTTGCTCTACCTACTGAGCTACCAACCCGGACCGGCGTCCTGAATACCGATTTTTCCGAGTTTTGCAAGCTGAAACGTCCGGGCATCGTCCCGCGAAGACAAAAATAGCAGCTGTTGCCTGCGTCCAAAGTATGCTATGAAGGCGGGTCCGAACGGGAGGTGTCGCATGTTCGGAGCGAAGGCCTGTTTCGCCATCTCCCTCGCCATGGCGACGTACATGTGCGAGCCCGAGAAGGAAACCGACGGAAATCATTGCCAATCCAGCGCGAACAACCAGCCCGACGGCGGTCTCACGTGCGGGCTCCCGTATGACGTGAGCGATCACAACGGCGGCCCTGGGCGCTTCGCGGGCAAGGTCATCCAATACGTGCACATCAACGCCGCCGGCCTGGTCGAGACCGACGCGATCTCCGAGCTGCTCTTCATCGCCGAGTACGACGTGCCCAACCTGTCGGTGCGGGTGCAGTTGTGCCGCCTCGAGATCCCCGCGGTGCAGGTGCCCGGCCAGCCCGAACCCACGAGCTTCCAGTTCCTCGACGGCTTCTTCGACAACCTGGGCGCAGTGGACGTGGCCATGCACAAGGAGGGCACCACCACCTGCTCGCGGCTCGGCTTCGACCCGGCGATCACGCTGTTCGGCACGCGCCTCTCGGACGAGTTCGCCGACCAGTTGCCAGTGGACGTGGCCACCCAGACGTGCCCCGACGGCGGCGCGAACCCGCGGCAGACGGCCTGCATCTACGACATGGACGACGATGGCATGCCTGGCGTGACGCTGCTGGCGAAGAACCTGCCGGGCATCGACGTGAAGGAAGCGTACATGGTCATCCGGTCCTGGACGGGCACCGACGCCATCGTGGCCAACGACGACCTGATCCTGGGCCAGGCGAACTGGGGCCTGGAGCAACTGGTGGTCGGCTGCAGCATCATTCCCATGGGCCAGACGGTCATGCGCGTGTGCAACAACGACGAGCGCGACGTGGCCCGCAACGTGAACCCCGTGCTGGGCCAGGTCCCCGACAAGCCCGGCGACTACATGGGCGTGCGCATCACCCCCGACTACGACTGTGACCGCGTGATCGCCGAAGAGGACGAGCTCTTCGGCCGCTAGTGGATTCCGGGGCGTCTGCCCCGCGAACCTCCAGTCAAAAGATGAAGGGAAGAGAGTCTCATGAATCTGAATCAAGCCTTCGAGAAGCTGGCCCTGGTCGACATGTCCTGGGTCATCTGGGTCCTCGTCCTGATGTCCATGTTCAGCGTGGCCGTCATGATCGAGCGCGCCGTGTACTTCATCCGCCTGGCCCGCGTGCGCCATGAGGCCGTGCTCGACCGTCTCGAGAAGGCCCTGGCGTCGCGCGACTACGTGAAGGGGGCCGAGGAGATGACCCAGTTGCGCGGGACCGCGCCGGCCGTGCTCGCCGCCGGCCTGCGGCAGGTGCCCTACGGCCCCGGCGCCGCCGAGGAGGCCATGTTGGGCGTGATGGTCCGCGAGAAGCTGGCCCTCGAGCGCTTCCTGACGTTCCTGGGCACCGTCAGCAACAACGCGCCTTTCCTGGGGCTGTTCGGCACGGTCACCGGTCTGATCAAGTCCTTCTACGAGCTTGGCTTCACCGCCACCCCGGATATGAAATCTGTCATGTTCGGCGTCACCGAGGCCCTGGTGACCACCGCGCTGGGCCTCATCGTCGCGATCCCGGCGGTCATGGCCAACAACACCTTCCGCCGCACGATCAAGGGGATCCTGACGCGCACCGAGGAGCTCTCGCGCATCCTGCTGACCCACGCTCGTCGCAACGATTTCGTCGCGATTCCGGTGCCGCAGGAGGCTGCCGCGGATGAGAAGAAGGGGAAGACGCCATGAGATGGCAGAACGACAACGACGGCGAGGACGACGGGACCGTCACCGGCATCAACGTGACCCCGCTGGTGGACACGGCGCTGTCCCTGCTGCTCGTGTTCATGATCGTGACGCCCATCATCATGAACCAGGCGGTGAAGGTCAAGCTGCCCAAGATGGCCAACGCCGAGGCAGTGCCGCCCACCACCGTGTCCGTGATGGTGCAGAAGACCGGCACGATCCTGCTCAACGGCAAGCCGGTCACCCACGCCGAGCTCCGCGACCAACTCAAGGGGCTCGTCGCCGAGGCGCGGGCCAAGGCCGAGGATCCGCAGAAGCCCAAGATCCAGGCCATCATCGCCGCTGACGAGGAGGTGGCCCACGGCAGCGTGATCCACATCGTGGACATCGTGAAGGACATGGGCGTGACCGAGTTCGCCTTCAACATCAAGCGCGTCGAGAAGGTCCCCTCGCCGTGATCGGATTGCCATGTTCAATCGGCTGAACATCACACTCATCCTCTCCGTGGCGGCCCACGTCGTGCTGCTGATCGTGCTCCAGTTCATCGAACCGGACAGCCACGACGAGGACGACGACGACATCCTCGCCAAGGAGGAGAAGAAGCCGAAGATCGTCAAGTTCGAGCCTGTCGAGGAGAAGAAGCCTGAAGAGAAGAAGCCCGAGCCCAAGCCGCAGCCCAAGCCGCAGCCGAACCGCTCCAGCGCGCCCATGGCCGCCCAGAGCTCCCAGCCCGCCAACGAGACGACCCACGTGGATCTCACGGTGGGCCTGGATCCGAACAGTTTCGGCGGGGACGGCATCGTGGTGCCCTCGGGGGAGACGGTCATCGGCAACGTGGGCGACATGGGCGCCCCGCCGCCGCCGCCCATGGTCCCGCCGCCCATGGCCCCGCCGCCGCCCCCGGTGGTGGTGAAGACCATGCCCCGCGTGCTGTCGGTGCCGCGCATGCCGTATCCGGAAGAGGCGCGCCGCCGCGGGATCCAGGGCGAGATCCAGATCCTGGTCACCGTGGAAGCCGACGGCCGCGTCTCGGGCGCCGAGGTGAAAAAAAGCGTGGAGCCCAAGCTCGACGAACTGGCGGTCGAGGCGCTGAAGAAGGCGCGCTTCGCTCCCGCCATGGGCAGCGACGGCAACCCGATGCGCTACACGCTGGTCTACCGTTACGTGTTCCGTCTGGAGGATGAAGATTGAAGACTTCCGAAGCTACCAGCCGTCCGAACAGTCAGACGAGTCTGACAAGTCGGACAAGTCGGACAAGTCGGACAAGTCGGACCCGTCCGACCCGTCTGACCCACTCCAGAGCCTTCAGACACTTCCGTAGTCTGGCTTTTCTTCTTCTATTCCTTCCCTTCTTCCCGGCCCCTGCCCGCGCCCAGGATCCACCGCCGCCAGCCGAAGACGCCCAGGCGGTGCGGGCCCGCGTCGAGTACCCGAAATTGGTGAAGTTCGTACCGGCGCCGTACCCCGAGGCCGCGCGCAAGGAGAAGCGCGAGGGCATCGTCTTCCTCTCGGTGGACATCGACGACACCGGCAAGGTCACGGCGGTCAAGGTGGTGCGCTCCGTGGCGCCGGATCTCGACGAGGCCGCCGTGGCCGCCGTCACCCAGTTCGAGTTCACCCCGGCGAAGCTCGACGGGAAGCCCATCGCCGTCACCGTGCCGCTCTCGTATCCGTTCAAGCTCAAGGACGCCGCCACCGGCGCGCCTGCCGCCGACACCAACGGGAAGCCCCCCGCCGACGAGCCGCCACCGGATTCGTACACGCCGGATCCGGTGCCGCCGCGCAAGGACTGGCCCGGGCGCATCACGGGCACCCTCTGGCGCTTCGGCCAGCGCACCCGCGTGACGGACTCCACGGTCGTGGTCTCGTCCACACGGGAGCTCCCCGAGGTCGGCCGCGTCCAGAAGCGCGTGTTCGGCGCCGACGACGGGACGTTCAACGTGAAGAACCTGCCGCCGGGCGAATACGAGGTCATCGTCGAGGCCCCCGGCTTCTACGTGCAGCGCAAGACCGTGACCGTGGCCGACGGCCCGCGTGCCCTGGAATATTTCCTCAAAGCCACCGGCGACCCCGTCTATATCACCATCATCACGGGGCGCGCCCTGGCCCGCGAGGTCACCCGCTACGCCGTGAAGCTCGACGAGATCCTGAACATCCCCGGCACCCAGGGGGACGCCCTGCGCTCGATCCAGAACATGCCCGGCGTGGCCCGCGCGCCTTTTGGCCTGGGGCTGATCGTCGTGCGTGGCTCCGCTCCGCGGGACACCCGCATTTTCTTTGAGGGTTTCGAGATTCCGCAACTGTTTCACTTCTTCGGGCTGACCTCGGTCATCAACTCGGACCTGCTCTCGAAGATCGAGTTTGTCCCCGGGAACTTCAGCGCGCGCTACGGCCGCGCCATGGGCGGCATCATCGATGTCTCGGTGCGCAAGGCCAAGACCGACGGCTGGCACGGCTACCTCGATGTCGACCTGTGGGACACCGCCGCGCTCCTCGAGGGGCCGGTGGGGAAGGGCGGCATCGCCCTCTCAGTGCGGCGGTCGTATATTGATTCGGTGCTGCGCCTGGTCCCGGGCATGGAGCTGGCGCCCGTCTACTACGATTACCAGGCCATGTTCGATTATCCGATCCTCGGCGGCGACTTCAAACTCATGTCCTTCGGCGCGGACGACCGCATCATGTTCCTCGAGAAGGATGAGACCCCGTACATCACCATCTCCCACAAGCTCACCGCCCAGTATCGCAAGCGCTTCGGCGAGGACCGCCTCTTCGCCTCGGCCGGCGTCGCGCTGTTCAACCTGTCTTTCCTCAACGACGACCAGACCTTCCGCCTGAGTCTGGAGACGCAGCAGGCCGAGTGGCGAATGGAATACCTGCACCAGTTCAACTCGAAGCTCTCCACCACGGTGGGCTTCGACGGCAACTACGCCCGCGGGCTCTTCTCGCTGGCCACGCGCTTTGGCGGCGGCCGCCGGGACTCCGACGAGGGCGACGTCAGCAACCCGTTCGGCGACAAGACCCTCGAGTTCGACGGCATCATCCTCGCCAACTCGTTCTTCGCCGAGGCCAACTGGCACCCGGACAAGCGCTGGACGTTCATCCCCGGCCTGCGTCTGGATCTGGTGCGCGTGGGCGAGACCGACATTGCCATGTTTGACCCCCGCCTTACCGTGCGGTATTGTTTGAAGCCCGATAAATTCAGCATCAACGCCGGCGTGGGACTGTATTCCCAGGAGATGGAGATCCAGGAGGTCTATCAGGACTTCTTCGGGAATCCGCGGCTCACCTCGAACAAATCCCTGCACACCACCCTGGGGACGACCCTCAAGCCGCTGCCGTCGCTCTCCATCGAGAGCGCCTTCTTCTACAAGCACCTCTTCGATCTGGTGACCGCCTCGGATCGCGTCCTCATGCTCGAGGGGGAGCAGGTCCGCGAGAACCTGCGCAACCAGGGCCTCGGGCGGGTCTATGGGCTGGAGCTGCTCCTCAAGAAGGAGAGCGACGCGCTCTGCCCGTCCTTTTTGGGCATGAACAAGTGCTTCGGGTGGGTGTCGTACACGCTCTCGCGCTCGGAGCGCAAGGAGGACGACACCATCGACTGGCACGTCTTCTCTTTCGACCAGACCCACATCCTCACCGTGCTCTTCTCGGGGCAGTGGCGCAACGGCTGGCAGGCGGGCTTCCGCTTAGATCGGAAGAGCACACGTCTGAACTCCAGTCACCGAATACGAT
>CALKWH010000465.1 GCA_938004375.1 uncultured Pseudomonadota bacterium | reverse complement strand
TCGTATTCGGTGACTGGAGTTCAGACGTGTGCTCTTCCGATCTGCAGGGCGATGCAGCCCAGCGTCCAGTCCGGGGTCGCGCCGCCGCCGTGGATGCGGATGGAGCCGCCCAGCGCGGTGGTCTGCGGGGGCATGATGCCTCGTGCGTGGGCGTCGCGGATGCGTTCGAAGGTGGCCTGGTCGAGGAGCTTCGACGCGAGCCCCGCCTTGGCGTCGGCGAGGCCGGGGTAGGACAGCCGCAGGGAGCGGGCGCCGTATTTCGCGTCGAGGTTCTTCTCGAGTTTGTCGCAGAGGGTGTAGCTCCCCTCGGGCGTCTTCCCGTCGCCCTGGCGTACCTTGTGACCCACCGGGGCGAATCCCAGGGCGATGGGATACGCCTTGCGCGGGATCGTGCGGTCGTAGAGCACCAGCACGCGGGCCTTCTTGTTGACGTGGATGCGGGTTTCGCCCTGTGGCAGCGCGGGGAGCGAATAATTAATCTTCGCGTCGAACGCGCTGAAGACACCGGTGTCCTTCACGCCGTGGGCGAGAAAGGGCGCGGCAGGCTTCGGCGGGGTCGGCGCCGGTTGGGGCAGGGTGGGGAGCAGGGTCCCGGTCGCCAGGTACGCCACGCACGTCGCGGTCGCGCGCAACAACAGGAGGGGCAGGGAGAGCATGCCGCTTTACAGCCAGTAATCGCAGACCCCGTAGGTGGGGATGGGGTTGTCGTTGGCGTCGTTGAGTTGGTAGCAGTCCTCGTCCCAGGAGCAGGGAGACCCTGAGGACAGGTAGCAGGCGCGCATGCAGGTGCCCACGCAGATGAGCCCGGCGCCGCAGTCGTCGGCGTAGGTGCAGGTGGCGCCCTCGCTGAGGCCACCGGTCTGGGCCACGCACACGGTGCCGTCCACCAGCAGGACGCAGGTCATGCCCGAGCAGTTGTTGCTGACCACGTCGCAGGAGTCGATGCCCTTGCACAGCCCGACGGTGCGGTTGTTGGTGGTCGTGATGTTGAACAGGCAGATGCCGTTGCCCGGGCAGGAGTACAGCGGCGTGGCGTTGACCGCGTCGCAGTACGGCATGCAGCCGTAGGCGGCGTCGCAGAAGCTGCCGTAGGGGCAGGTTCCGCCGGTGCCGCAGGCGCCGTAGTTGACGCCGCCGGCGAAGGCGGAGGAGGGCCGGCACTGGGGCGAATAGTTCGGATTCTGGAAGACGATCCCGCACTGGCTGCCGCCGGTGCAGCCGCCCGGAGAGGAGCCCACGTAGATGTTGTCCTCGGTGCAGGTGCCCGAACCCGTGCAGGCGGCGTTGCCGGCGCAGTCGGTGTCGTTGCAGTCGGCGGCGCCGTCGCCGTCGTCGTCGACGCCGTTGGTACAGTTCTCGGGGGTGGTGACGCAGGCGGTGTGGGAGGCGCACTGGGGATCGTCGCAGTCGACGAGGCCGTCGCCGTCGTCGTCGACGCCGTTGGCGCAGTTCTCGGCGCCGGCCTGGCAGGCCACGTTGGAGGCGCACTGGGGATCGGCGCAGTCGGTGAGGCCGTCGCGGTCGTCGTCGAGACCGTTGGTGCAGTTCTCGGGGGAGGTGATGCAGGCCGAGTGGGTGGCGCACTGGGGGTCGGCGCAGTCGGTGAGGCCGTCGCCGTCGTCATCGACCAGGTTGTTGCAGATCTCCTGCCCGCCGGCGCAGATCGGATCGGAGAAGCAGTCGGGGTCGAAGCAGTCGAGCAGGTGATCGCCGTCATCGTCGAGATCGTTGTCGCAGATCTCGTCGGTGGGACCGGTGGAGGACGTGCTGCCCCCCGCGCAAGCGAGGCCCACCAGCGCGAAGGGGACAAGGAGGGCGAGGCGAAGGATCTTCATGATACATCTCCGTTTCCGGGGATCCAGGACCGGCCTGACGCGGCACGTGTTTGGACGCGCTCAACAATATAGCAGAATTATCCGAAATTACGAGTTCCGGTTTTCAGGGGAAGTCAAGAAGAAATCAAATAAGGAAGGACAACGAAAAAAGCTGCCTCAGAAGCGGTAGCCGAAGCTCACCGACAGCAGCCAGTCATTGAAGTCACCCTCGGAATCGTCCCAGGAATTCAACTGATAACGCAGGGTGCCGCCGACGAACATCACGGGAGAGAGCGCGTATTCGACGCCGCCGCCGAGTTGAACGAAGAGGGCGCTGTCATCTGCCTCAACGGTGCCGAATCCGGTGTCAATCTCCATCGACATTTTGTCATATCCGAGGGCCAGCGCCCCATACGCGCGCATCGAGGGATTGATGGGGAAGAAATAACGGCCTTCAGCGCTGAACATCATGGAGGAGAGGCTTCCGCTGTCGGTGCCATACATTTGATAACGGAAATTGACGCCGGCCGCGATATTCTCCATCACGTTATAAAAACCGCCCACGGAAATCCCGACTGAAGGGTCCACGTGATCGCAATCGCCCTGACAACCGCCAAGACCAAGTCCGACTTCTGCGAATCCGATGGAAGCCGGGGCGGGGGCGGGATCCTGGGCCAGGGCGGCGCCGGCGAAGGTCATGGAGAACAGGACGGTGAGAACGGTGAGGAACTTTTTCATGTGAATACTCCTTGATATGTTGTTTGTCTCAAGCACATCAGTGTGCCCGCTCATGCGGAAGTCTTACCTAACATATTCGGTATTTCAATGCAAGATTTTGTTTCGTGGTGAATGGGGATTCGAAGAAGACAACGGAAAAGATTGAACTATTTACCACGCTTGGGCGGGGTCATGCTCTTGTTCTCTGGGGCCATGTCCGGGGTCTTGGGGGGCTCTGGCTTATCGGTCACGGTCTTGACGATGGGGTTGATCCCCAGGTCGACGTAGCCGGCGATCTTCACGCCGCGCTCCTTGCGGGAGGCGAGGACCTCTTCGTGCGTGGGGTTGTCGATGACGATGAGCACGAAGTTGCCGTACACGCCCATTTTGTCCATGGCCCACAGGTGCAGGGAGCCGGAGGACTTCCACAGCAGGTGGTGCAGCTCGGACTCGCCGGTGATGCCCTCCTCGAACTCCTCGGTGGCCTTGCCGTAGGCCTGTTCGATGGCGCCCTGGAACTTGATGAAGGTGTAGCCCGCGTACTGCTCGGCGGGCAGGGCGATGAAAACCTTGTACAGTTTGTCATTATAGAAGAAGAAGAACTTCTGCTGGTCCTCGCCGAGGCTGGCGATCATGGACTCGTTGTTGCGGTGGGCGAACTGGTCGTCGATGATCGACGTGTTCCAGGACGAGGCCTTGCCGTCGAAGTTCATGGTGTTCTGGCCGACCTTGGACAGCGCGTTGGCCAGGCGCTTGCGGATGTCGTCCTTGCCCGTGGCGGTGCGCTCCTTGGCCATGAGGCCGTCGTAGTACTTCTGGATCTCGGCCTTCAGTTTCACGGTGACCTCGGCCTTGGACAGGCCCATCGTGTAGTCGCCCAGCAGGGCCTTGATGGACGCCTCGGTGTCGACCTTGGGTGCGGCGGCCTTGGCGGGCTGCTTGGGCGGCGTCTTGCCGCCTTTCTGGGCCAGCGCCGGGGCCGACAGGAAGAGGGTGGCGGAGAGGGTGAAAAGGAAGGTGGCGAGTTTCTGCATGGTCAATCCTCCTGGATGCGAGTCCTGCGTTCCTACGTCCGGCGTGGAGGCGTATTCACGCCAAGGGCCGCGCGGGTCACATTATCTGCCGGAAAAGGGGCCTGCATGCAAGTGAACAATTCTTCGGTCCGCGAAAAAATGGGGCTAGCCGGGACGGTTTTTTTCTGCTAACAGGAGTTGACCGGACGCATGGCGCGTCCGGCGCGCACACACCCCATCGTCTCCCGGGGGTCAAAGAATTCCGGGAAGGGGCAACAGACAGCCGTGGCAGCGGTCGAACCCGCGCCGGCACGCCCGCCGACGAACGGATCGAGGATGAACCAGATCGAAACCCAACGTACCGTGGAAATCCAGAAGCGCAGGGACAGGGGCCGCACCGGCACCTTCGAGATCCGCAACGACCGGGGGGACCACCCCTTCTTCCAGCGCTACCGCGTCCGCTCCGAGACGCACTTTCCCTATCTCGTGGAGCTCCACTCGCTGATCTCCGACGAGAGCAACACCTGCACCTGCCGGGACCGGCGGACCAACGGCCTGGGGACCTGCAAGCACATCGAAGCCGTTCTGCACCGCCTGTCCCAGGAGAGCGCGGCGGCCTTTCAGTGGACGTTGCAGAAGCAGCCCTTCCTCGAGGACGCGGTGTTCGCTCACGAGCACGAGGGCCGGCCCTGCCTGCGCGTGCGCCTCTCGGCCGAGAACCGGGCCGCCATGGCCGCCCGCCTGGTCGCGGATTTCGACGCCGTCTGCGAGGGAGACACCTGCCGCATCCTGAAGCCGGCGCAGTTCGACCGCTTCGTCAAGCGGGCCCCCGAATATAAGATTCTGGTGATGGAGTCGGCGCGCCGCCTGGGTCAGCACCTGAAGCTGGAGCCCAAATCGCTGATCGGAGATCCCCAGTTGCTCGAGCTCCCGCCGGCGGACGCCTGGCTGGCGAAGGCGCTCAAGCCGCAGCAGGTCGAGGCGGCGCGGCATCTGCTCTCGCACCCCTCCGCGCTGATCTCCGAGCCGGCGGGCTCCGGCAAGCGCGTGAGCGCGCTGGCGGCCGTGGCCCAGATCCGGCGGCTGGAGCCGATCTGCCCGGTGGTCATCGTCACGGATCCCGTGTGGATGGCTCATTGGAAACGCCTCATCCAGATATTTGATCCCGCCTCGGTGTATCAGTTCGGCGAGCCCAAGGGGCGCGCCGAGATCTCCTTCGAGGAGCGTTACCAGTACTACATCGCCAACCTCCACACGCTGACCCGGGACGGGCGCTGGCTCCAGAAGATCCGGCCGCAGGTGCTGATCTTCGACGAGTTTTGGATGCTGAAGAACTGGCACGGCCCCATCGGAAGCCTGATGAAGACGATCACGGCGCCCCACACGTTCTGGCTGAGCTCGGCACCCGTCGAGCGGGACCCGGAGATGACGCTCCAGCTCGCCCAGACCATGGTGCCCGACCGGCTGGGGCCGCTGTGGCGGTTCCGCGCCGAGCACGGGGTCACCGCGGGCAACGGCGCCTGGGAGCTCGGGGACGACGCCGCGCTGCTGCGCGAGTGGCTGGCGCCCCGGATCCTGTCCCGCCCCGCACCCGAGTGCCAGGCCGTGCGTCGCCCCAAGCTGCGGGTGATCGCCGCCCCCACCCGGGGCCAGGCGCGGGTCGCCAACGAGGAACTGAACAAGCTCGTGGCCCTGGCTGCCACCAACTTCACCTGGAGCCCCAAGGACATCTCGCAGGTCGTCGAGAAGATCCACCAGTTGCGTTTGGGGATGACGGTCCCCGCCTTCCTCGGGCTCGAACGCGAGTCCGTGTCCATCAAGATGGCCGCGCTGGTAGAGATCCTGACCATGGAGGCATCACGGGGGCGAAAAGTGGCGGTCTTCACGCACTGGGCGGAGCTGGGGACCTTCGTGCAGGAGCAGGTCCGTCGCGCCGGGGTGCGCGTCCGCCTGCTGCACGGTCCCCAGGACGCAGCCGAGCTGGACTGGGAGAAGTACCCGGTGGTGCTGGTGTCCGACGAGTGCCTGGACTTCCGACTGACCCGGGTGGACGTCGTCGTGAACCTGGATCTTCCCTGGGAGAAGGGCCTCTACGCTGGGCGCAAGGCCGTCTGCGACGTGCCAGAGGCCCAGCCGCTGGTCGAGTATAACTTCGTCGTGCTCGGCTCCGTCGAGGATCGCGGACTGGTGGTGCTCGAGTCCCTGCCGCACCTGGTGGACGGGATCGACGAGCCCACGCTGGATCCCTCCCGGATCGACGCCCAGAACCTGCGCACGCTCATCCGCAAGCTCGCCGGCCGTCGCGAGGAGCGCCTGTCCTCGAGCCAGTCCCAGCTCAAGGTCGACCGCGTGTCCCAGCGCGAGCGCAAGGTCGTGAGCCGCAAGGGGCTCCACGAGATCGAGCGGCCGCTGTCCCGGGAACGGGGCGCCTCGCGAGGGGGGCGCACCATGATCTCCTCGGCCCAGTTGGAGCGGTCGTCATCGCCCAGCACCCAGATGAAGCGGCGCGGCCGGCTCTACGTCGAAGGCGAGACGCTCATCGAATTCGAGAACACCGCCGTGCTGCTGCACCTCGAGGTCGGCTCGGCGATGGGCCGCCCCGAGGCCGTCTTCGCGAGCATCATCGAGCCCCGCTCCCGGCGCCACATGGGCTGGGCCGCCCGCCAGTTCGGCGAGCTGGCCAGGGTCCTCGCGAAGAACCCCGTGGTGGTGGGCACCTGCTCCATGGGGCGCTTCCAGGATCTGTTCGCCGCCGCTTTCGGAGCCGCGGCAGCCGGGATCCGCGTCGTGGACCTGCAGTCCATCGTCGAGGGGCTGGCCCGCGAGGACGTGGACATCCGCAACCTGCTCGAGGCCACCATCGGCCGCAAGGTCATCTGGGACGCCGCCGAGGTGAACCGCCTGGTCGTCAACGAGCGCTGGGGCGACCTGCTCGAGCTGGGGCACTCGGAGCTACGCATGGTCTGGGAATTGTTGATCTACATGCTCCGGGAGAGCCGTTTTTACTGCAAGGTGAAGAACGAGCGCCAGTGCTATCCCCTCGAGGTGGGCGAAGCCTTCCCCGAGGTCCTCGTCGAGTTCCTCAACCGCCACCCCAGCATCTGATTATCAGAAGAAGTCGTCGGACCCGTCGGACAAGTCAGACAAGTCAGACAAGTCAGACCCGTCCTACTCTTCCTTGGGGCAGGTGAAGGGCTTGTCGTCGAGGGTGTTGGCGAGCTCGGCCTTGGCCAGCTCGGCGCAGGCGGCCTCGGGCCCGCCGAAGGCCTTCGCGGCGCCCTTGATCGCCAGTTTCTTGATCGTGGCGCCCTTGGGGAACACGTCGTCGCCCTCGATCACCAGCGCGCCGGTGCCGATGGGGCCGTCCTTGCCGGCGAACTCGATGACGCACTCCTCGAGGGTGGTGCCGGTGGTCTTGTCACGAAGGGTCACGCCGTACCAGTCGCCGGACTTGGGCGTGGGGGAGTGGCTGGTGAAGGTCACCTTCTTCGCCACCAGCGCGCCGGCGCCGTCGGCGGCCACGAACAGGCCCGTCTCGCCCTTGAACCGCAGCACGGTGCCCTCGGGGAGCGTCAACGTGGGGGGCGCGGCGTCGTTGCCCACGTCGAGGTTGCCGTCCACGTAAATGGGCAGGGCCACTTTCGGGAACGTGGCGCTGCGGGACACGCGGCCGGAGACGGTGATCTTCTCGTCGTACTTGTTGGCGTCGGCCACGCTGCCCAGGGTCTGGGCCAGCAGGTGCATGGCGTTGCCGCCGTTCTTCTCGAAGGTGTTGCCCTCGAACTTGGCGAACGCGGCCTTGTCCACCAGGCTCACCAGGCCGTTCTCGGCGTTGTTGCGGATCACGCAGTTGGTGATCGTGAGGCGGCCGTCCCCCTGGCTGCCGGCTACGATGACGCCGCCCTTGTAGGCGACGTGGTTGTCGTGACCGGCGTACTCCACCGTCACGAACTCGAGCACCTGGCCCAGCAGGTGCTGCTCCTCGAAGATCACGCCGTTCCAGTCGCCCGCGGCCGGCGTGGGGTTGGCGCTGGTGAGGACGACGGGGGCCTCGGCGGTGCCCTTGGCCACCAGCTTGCCGTTCTTCACGATCAGGCCCTTCTCGACCTTGAACGCCAGCCGCACGCCGGGCTCCAGGGTCAGGGTCGCGCCCTCGTCGACCTCGAGGCCGTCCTCGAGCGTCAGTTTGCAGTCCTTGGAGAAGGTGGTGTCCTTCACCACCCGCGCGCCCTCGGGGACCGCGCAGAGCGTGCCGCCGCCGGTCTTCTCGGGCGGCGTGGGCGCCATGTCGGGGGCGGCCGCCATGTCGGGCGCCATGTCGTCGGCCTGCATCCCGGCGGGCGCCGGGGCGTCGGCCTTCTTTTCGTCTTTCTTTTTGCCGCAGGCGCAGATCGCCAGGGCCAGGGCCAGCGTGAGGACCAGATTCAGCGTGGTGCGCATATGGAAAAGCTCCTGTGGGGCGCAGGTTGATTTTTGTATATGGCGTTCGCCCCGGAGGCCATGTTTAAGCGTCCGGCGGCACGATGTCAATGAGGATGTTGCGGAGCCGCGGCGGGTCAGGACAAGGGGACGCGATCGTAGGCGGGCTCGTGGGTGATGTCGTCCACCAGCTCGGCGTGGATGACCTTGCGGTCCTCGTCGAGCACCAGCAAGGCCCGGGCCAGGAGCCCGGCCAGCGGACCTTCAGCGATCTCCAAGCCGATGGCGCGCCCAAAGTCGTGGCCACGCAGCTCGGACAAGGTGACGACGTTGGCGATCCCGTCGGCGGCGCAGAAGCGGGCGTGGGCGAAGGGGAGATCCCGCGAGATGCAGAGCACGGCGGTGTCGGGGGCGGCTGCGGCCAGTTCGTTGAAGCGGCGCACCGAGGCCGCGCACACCGGCGTGTCGATGCTAGGGAAGATGTTCAGTACCAGGCGTTTTTTGTCCGCGAAGTCGGCGAGGGACACGTCGGACAGGTCGGCCCGGGTCAGGCGGAAGTCGGGGATCCGATCGCCGGGTTTGAGAAATTCGCCGTGCAATGGCACGGGGTTTCCATGAAGTTTCGTGGTGGACATGAGCGGACTCCTTTCGGGTGAGGCCCGGGTCGGGCGGCAGTGGAAAGTTAGGCACATCTAACGGTTTGTCAAGGCCCGTGTGACCACGGCGCTCGTCGGCGTTGGAAATACGCCGCGTTTCCAGTATGGTATCGACAGCGCCCGCCAGTCTGACTCGCGGTCCCACCCAAGGCGGGCGCGGCCACGGGAGTCTCTTCATGAATCCGTTTTTGTTTTCCTTGATGATAATGACTGCCGCAAAGACCACGCCGGGTACACTCCCGGGGGATCTCCCCGCCGCCGCGCTCCTCCCCGCCGCCCCCGCGCCCCAGGAGCAGCCCGTGGTGGCGCGCATCCGCGATCTGCGCTCACCGGTCATCGGGCATCCGGCGCTGGTCCACGCGGGCGCCCGCTTCGCCGTCTGGACCACCCGGCGGTTCAGTGTCGCCCGCCTGCTGCCCGCCGACGGTTGCGGCGGCCCCGTCACCCTGCGCCACGGGGTGTCCGCGCCCGGGGCCGACGGCCGCCTGGTGCGCACCGAGGTGACCGTCCCCGCGGACGCGCCGAGGGCGGCCTGGAACCTGGAGCTCCTGTGGGAGGACGGCACCCGCTTCGAGGAGCCCCTGGCCGTGCGCGTCCTGGGACCGGCGCCGGCGGCAGGGCAGGGCGACGCCCCGTTCCGGTTCGCCGTGATGACCGATCACCAGCTCCTCGACCCCTCCTGGGAGGTCGGCGACACCGCGCACGCTCCCGCCAAGCGCCCATGGCATGGCGAAAAGAAGGCCAACCTGGCCATGACCGAGCAGATCTTCCGCGAGCTGGGCCTGCTGGACCCGGACATGGTGGTGCATCTGGGGGATCTGCTGTTCGGGCTCAAGTTCCCCGAGGAGTACGCGGCGATGTTCCGGCGCATCTCCAAGTCGCGCCTGGTCAGTTTCTACATCCCGGGGAACCACGACGCCTACGCGACCTATTCGGTGCGCCTGCCCGAACTGGGCGCCCTGGCGCTGGGAGTGGTGTCCTGCCGCTCGAAGATGCCCAAAGATTTGGACTTCACCGCCAACTGGTACGAGATCTTTACATTCCTGAGTTGTCTATATTCGGACCTAAAGGAGGAGTTGTTCGACCACCTCGTGGCCGACGGCCTGGAGCACTGGAAGGCCACCCTGGGGCCGCTCAACTTCGCCCACGCCCGCGGGCGGTTCCACTTCATCTTCCTCAACACCTACGGCGGCACGAACCGGCGGCGTCACTCGTTTTCGGTCTACGTGAAGATGTTCGACCGGTACATCGGCGCCCCCATGGTGGACAACTACGGTGGCACCCTCTCGGAGGAGGACCTGGCCTTCGTGCAGGGCGAGCTCGACGAGGCGGGCCGGCAGGGCCGCACGCCGGTGGTCTTCGCCCATCACGATCCCCGGGGCAACACCGACGCGGCGCCCTACCACCAGAACGAGCCCTTCCCGACGGATCCGGTGGGGATCAACCACTTCGAGGAATGGAACTACGACGGCGCCTGGGATTCGAATCCGGACGACGCGCGGGGCAAGGAGAGCGGGGCGGACAACTCCGGCACCCGGCTGCTGGCGATGCTCGCGAAGAGCGGCGGCTATTACATCAGCGGTCACCTGCACAAGGACGGCGAGTGGCGGTACGCGCCCGGCAGCACGCTGGGCAAGTCGGCGCTGCGCGTGGTGCGGCACCTGACCTTCGTCAAGGTCACCACCGCGGCCTCTTCCACCAAGGACGGCAGCCGCTGGGGCTACCGGCTGTTCACCGCGCTGCCCGACGGCACCCTCGACCTAGCGCCGGTCGTCCCCGGGCGCAGGAGCATCCCCGCCGGCAACTTCTGGGTCGAGACGAAGCTCGCCGACGACCGCGGGGAGGTGCGGGTGCACAACGCGCTGCCGGTGCCCCTGACGCTGCGCGTGCCCGTGTGCGTGCCCGCCGCCGGGACGGGCTACCGGCTGGTGTCTGGCACGGGCGCCCGGCAGTCCCTGGTGGACGCGCCGTTCGCGACCGAGGGGTTCTTGCGCTTCGTGTGGCGCGTGGAGGCGCCCGTGGGGGTGTCGGCCTTCGCCGCGCCCGGCGCGCTGGACATGGTGTTGGCCCCCGCGGAGGGGAACCGCCCGCCCGAGGTGAGGCTCACTGCCGACGGCCGGCCGGTGACGCCGGACGCCGAGGTCCCCGCGCCGCTGCTGCTCGACGCCACGGGCTCCACGGATCCCGACGGGGACCCCCTGGCCGGGGCCCACTTCGTGGCCGGCGACGCGCTGGTGGAAGGCTCCCGGTGGGCGCCGGGCCAGGCGACGGGGCCGTTCACCTTCGCCGTGCGCGACGACGCCGGCGCCTGGACCCGCGCACGCTACACCCTGGGTCCGCCTCGGCGTCAGGATCCGCCCCGGTCGGCCGGCCCCCGCGGGTGCGGCTGCAACTGCACCTTCGCGACCACGGCTGGCTCCGGCGCCGGGCTCCTGCTCATCGGCGCGGCGCTCTGGTGGTTCCGCCGCCGCGCCCGCAGCCTCACGCCGTGACGACCGATTCGAAGGCACAGCTCCCTCTCGCCAGGAGCGGCGCTTTGTGCTACGTTCTGGTCAGCTGGAAATCGAGGTGATGCATGCGTGCTCTGTTGGTTTTGTCGTGGCTGGCTCTGATGGTGGCGGGTTGCCAGTTCAACTCCGTCGAGAAGGTCTGCTTTCCGGGCACCAAGGTCTGCGTGGACGGCAAGCCCGAGAAGTACAAGATCTGTTCCAGCGACGGGATGGCGTGGGAGACCCGGTCCTGTGATCCCGATCACCTGTGCTCCTCGGGCAAGTGCGTGTCCGGCTTCCCGGGAGATCTCGACATCCTGACGACCGCGCTCCCCGACGCCGAAAACGACCAGCCCTACGAGTTCCAGCTCCAGGTCGAAGGCGGCGTCGCGCCCTACGCCTGGCAGGTCATCGAGGGCGAGCTCCCCGAGGGCCTGGTCCTGACCAGCCAGGGGCTGATCACCGGCGTCCCCGCCATGCCGGGCGAGTTCGCGCTGCGCTTCCGGGTGTTCGACGCCTCGCCCTCGCCGGCCTGGACCGAGTTCAGCACCCTGCTCACCGTCTCGATCTCCCCGCTCGAGGTCACCGGCGACACCGTCTACGAAGTCTACATGTTCAAGGTCGTCGTGCTGCCGTTCCTGGTGCCCTACGTGGGCTACGACGCCCAACTGCAGAGCGCCGGCGGGCTGCGGCCGCACTTCTGGCGCGAGGCCGATCCGCCCGGCCAACTCGCCTCGTTCATCCCCACCTGGGGCCTGCCCGAGGGGCTGACGATGACCATGTCTCCGGGGCGGATCTCGGGCACCGTCGAGAGCACCTCGGACGCCGCGAGCGTGACCCTGCCCAACGGCACGAGCATCAGCGGCTATTTTCTCTACCTGCGCACCACGGATTCCCAGGATCCCCCCGACTCCGTCGAGACCATCTTCTGCATTCCCACTGTGCCCATCTAAACTTGCGTGGGCGGGGGCGGTGACGGCACCGATTTCGATTTCGATTTCGATTTCGATTTCGATTTCGATATGGAAGGGGATATGGAGTTCTCGTTCTCGGCCCAGTCCCGCCTGATTTTGCGGAAAAAATGCAACCCTCCGCGCCGGGCGTCTTGTCAACCGGAAACCCCTGTGGGAAAGTACTGCCCGGAAAGGAGCAATGGCCTGCCCATGCACCGGATCAACTCACTCCTCGCGGTCGTTTTTTCCTTCGTTTTCCTCGCATCCTGCAACCCCGAAGACGGGTTCGCGCCTCCCGAGTTGAAGGGATCCGACGCGTACATCTACTACGGGACGCGGGACACCACGGCCGCCCACCAGGCGGTCGTCCTGCTCTACGACGACCGGTCCGGCGCCATGTGCACCGGCACCCTGATCGCCCCCACGTGGGTGCTCACCGCCGCCCACTGCGTGGTGGACAGTTCCTCCCTGGACGTGTACTTCGGCAACGATCAGAACAATTTCACCGCGCAGCGCACCAGCTCCCAGTTGATCCCGCACCCGAGCTACGTCGGTACGAGCACCAACATCGCCAACGATATCGCACTGGTGCGACTCTCCCTGGCCGCGCCCTCCACCGTCGTTCCGATCCCGCCGCTGCCCCCCACACTGGCGATCACCAACGCCGACATCGACAGTTACCTCGAGTTCGTGGGCTTCGGCGTGACCGAGACCGGCACCTCGGGTGTGAAGCTCACCGTGGATCAGCGGTTGGGGGCGCAGTGCTCCACCGCCTCAGCCTGCAACCTGGCACAGTCGCCCTACCAGATCCCGGGCGGCTCCATCGCCTACACCCAGTCCGGCGGCGGACCATGCAGCGGTGACTCCGGCGGTCCGGCCTTCATCGTGCGCTCGGGCACCGAGTACGTCGCCGGTGTGACCTCCTATGGTGACCAGAACTGCACCCAGTATGGTGTCTCCACGAAGGTGGATTACTTCTACAACTGGATCGCCGGCTACACCGGCGGCACCGCGGCCGAGAACTGCACCAACGGCACCGATGACGACGGTGACGGCGCCGCCGACTGCGCCGATGCGGACTGCGCGTCCAACGCCGCGTGTCAGACCTCGGCCTGCACCAGCCCGGTGAACCTCGCCTGCGGTCAGTCCCTGTCGGGCACCACGGTGGGCAAGTCCACGCTGTTCACGACATACGGATCCTGCACCCCGGACTGGACCGAGGCCGGCGGCGAGCTCGCCTACTCCCTGCGTCCGGGCAGCGGACAGAGCGTGACCGTGACCATCACCATGGCCGCGTCATCCGACCTCGATGCGTTCCTCATGAAGGGAACCTGTGGCAACTCCGGCTGCAACGCCTCGAGCGTGAACGACGCCGGTCAGGCCGAGACGCTCCAGTTCACCGCCGACGGCAGCACGTATTACATCCTCGTGGACACCTACTCCAACGCCGGCAACTTCACGATCGCGGCCACTTGCACCGGCGGGACCCCCGCCGAGAACTGCACCAACGGCAGTGACGACGACGGCGACGGTCGCGCCGACTGCGCCGATGCGGACTGCGCCTCGGCCGCGAATTGCCAGTCGAGCGCCGAGAACTGCACGAACGGCCGTGACGACGACGGCGACGGGCAGGTCGATTGCGACGACGCCGACTGTCGGGGGGTGACGGCTTGCCAGACCGCCGAAGAGCTCTGCGGCAACGGCGTGGACGACGACAGCGACCTCTTCGTCGACTGCGACGACGCCGACTGCAACGGCCACACGGCCTGCACCTCCAGTCCGCGGGAGCTCTGCGACAACGATCTCGACGATGACGGAGACGGCTACGTTGACTGCGACGACGTCGATTGCGCCACCGCCTCGGCCTGCCCGATCCCCTTCGAGCAGTGCACCAACGGCAGTGACGACGACGGCGACGGCTTCATCGACTGCGTGGACGCCGACTGCCGCACCCACTCGGCCTGCGACTCCGAGGGCTACGAGATCTGCAACAACGGGCTCGACGACAACGGCGACGGGCGGGTCGACTGCGACGACACCTCCTGCCTGAGCTACTATCTTTGCTCCCTGATCAAAGCCCAGGCCACTCCGGATGACGGCTGCTCCTGCGCCGTGGGCCGCCGCGGTTCCCGCCCGGCCTCCGGCCCCGCGTCCCTGTTCCTGCTCCTCGTGGCCCTGGGCCTGGTCCTGCGCCGCCGGTTCTGATTTTTACTTCGTCTATTCGCGCTTGAACGTAATCGCTTTGAAGAGCATCTGCAGGCGGCGTTCCTTCTCACCCTTCTGCAGGTTCAACTCCACCCAGCGGCGGTTGAGCTTGTCGAGATCCTCGG
>CALKWH010000464.1 GCA_938004375.1 uncultured Pseudomonadota bacterium | reverse complement strand
TGTTCGTGCACGTGGCGTTGACGTCGCAGTTGTCCGTGTTCAGCGCGCACTCGTCGTCGTCGGTGCAGACGCTGGGGGCGCCCACACACTTCCATCCGGCTTCGATGACGCAGGCGGCGGAACACCCGTCCCCCATGACGGTGTTACCATCGTCACAGGCCTCACCGCCCATGATCTGTCCGTCACCACACACGACGGCCGTGCTGCAAGTCGGCCCCGTCCAACCGGCTGCGCAGGTGCAGACGCTGGGTTCCCCGACGCAGGCCCAGTGAGGCTCGATGCTGCAACCGGTGGCGCAGCCGTCCCCATCGAGGATGTTACCGTCGTCGCAACCCTCGGCGGGGTCGACGATCCCGTTGCCGCAGGCAGGACAATAGGGAAGTTCGGGATCGTCGTCATCGACGAGCCCGTCGCAGTCGTTGTCGCAATCGTCACACACCTCGGCATTGCCTGGATAGCTCAGCACGCTGCAGGGCAGCGCGGGGTTGTCCAGGCAGTCCCCCTCGGAATCGGTGGTCCACGGGCGGCCGTTGGACTGCCGTGATGCGCAGGTCTGCCCGGCCGGAACCACCTGACTGGTTCCATTGAAGCCATCGCCGTCTTCGTCGGAGAAACAGGGGACCGCGTCACCCTCGCAGTTGCTCAGATCGAAGTCGGAGCAATCCGCCTTGCATCGCACGATGCCGGAGTCGAAAACGCCAGGGGCGAAGTCGGCGCATGAAGTGGAGGTCAGATCGCCCAGGTTCATGCCGTCGCACGACTCGACGCCTTCACTGACGTAGCCATCCCCGCAGACGGCGGCGGTGCACATGTTCGTGCAGGTGTCGCCGTTCTCGAAATTACCGTCGTCGCACTGCTCGCACGGGTTCACGATGCCGTTGCCGCAGGTGTCCACCATGCGCCAGCGCCAGACCCCGGGGACGCCGATGTTGGACAGATTGACCACGTTCAAGATGTCGCGATAGCCCGACTCGGGCAGCCCCACCGCGAAGAACCCGTCGCCGATGTCGACGCCGGCCACCGCGGGGTAGCAGCTGCCGCCGTCCTGCCAAGGATCGATGAAAGGATCGGAGCACAGGCCGTTCGCGCCGCCGCTGGCGTCGCCCACGTACCAACGCAATTGGTCGTAGCGGAACTCGATGTCCAGGCCATAGTCCCCGCCGCCCGCGGTGCAGGCGCCGCCGGGATTGGAGAGCACGATCTGAAAGGAGTTGACGAGGGCGCTGTTCTGGTAATAGAACCCCACGTTCTCCCAGGTGATGATGAGGCGCCCGTTGGCGATGTCCTCGCAGTACCAGAGCGCGCTGCCGGGAGCCCGGAGATCCACGTCCGCGTACCAGGCCGCCACGATCGGAAAAGGCATGCTCGTCTGGAAAGGGATGAAGTCGGGCGTGTAGGAGTAATTAGCCTGTGGGAAGGTCACGTTGCCGTTGACGTTGACCCATAGTTGATGGAAGACGCCCCCCAAGGTGGGGCCGGCGAACATGACACCCATGGGAAAGACCGCGCTCACCTGCGTCACAGCGAACGTGCCGTCGTCCAGGCCGCTCACGAGGGCGTTCAGTCGTCGGCCATAGGTCCCCGTCGGGGCCGTGTTGAGGGGCGCCCAGGCGGGAGTCCAGGCCGGGCAGGAGAGGAGCCTGGTGGGAGAGAGGGTGCATTGACTCGTGCCGCCCACGGGCACACATTGCCAACCGCTCTCGACTGTGCAATCTCCGCACCCGTCGCCGGGCAAAAGGTTGCCGTCATCACAGATCTCGCCCAGGGAACGTTCGATCACGCCATCTCCACAGATCGGAAGAGCACACGTCTGAACTCCAGTCACCGAATACGA
>CALKWH010000463.1 GCA_938004375.1 uncultured Pseudomonadota bacterium | reverse complement strand
CCGGCCGGCGTCGTGACGACCGCGCGGCCGGACATTTCGTCGCGGCCGCAGCGGGGGACCGCCGGTGGGGGGGGGAGGCGGCCGAACGGCGCTCCGGCGAGTGGATGCGCCTGGTCGGCATCCGCTGGCGCGCCGAGTCCGGCCCCGACGCCGGCTTCCACGCCTCCCTCGAGTCCGTGGAGCCCACCGAGCCCCGCCTCATCCCCGTGGAGAGCGCCGAGGTCGCCCGCCGCATCTGCGCCCAGGATCCCGCCCACTCCGAGTGCGTGCAGGATCCCGCCGGCCGCGTCTTCGTGCGCAAGCTCCCCGGCGCCCGGCTCTACCTCGCCTGCCGCCGGCCCTACCGCAACCGCGTGGCCGGCATGCTGCCCGCCGGCTGGCATCCGTCGTTCTTCGGGTTCTCCGAGGGCGAGATCGCCGACCGTGACCGCAACACCCTGCTCATGCTCACCGCCACGGCCGGCGCAATCCGCAAACTGGGCCGCTCCATGAAGGAGCTCTTCACCCAGATCCATCCAGTGCGGGTGGGCAACTCCCTGGGGACCGGCATCGGCGGCATGGAGCGCCTGATCCGGCTTTACACGGATCCGGTGTGGAACGCCAAGCGCGACCCCATCAGCCTGCAGGAGAGCCTTGGCAACGTGGGCGCCGGGCACGTCTCCCAGGAGCTCCTGGGCAACTACGGGCCCATGGTCAGCCCGGTGTCCGCCTGCGCCACCGCCGGCATCTCGGTCGAGATCGCCTGGGAGAAACTGAAACTGGGGCGCGCCGACCTCATGGTCGCGGGCGCCTTCGACGACATCTCCTATGCCGGCACCGTGGGCTTTGACGACATGAACGCCACCGTGGACAGCGCGAAGCTGGCGCGCCAGGGGATCCCGCCGGAGCGCATGTCCCGCCCGCAGGACCGCCGGCGCCACGGCTTCGTCGAGAGCCAGGGCGGCGGCACCCTGCTGCTGATGCGCGCCGGGGACGCCGTGCGCCTGGGACTGCCGATCCACGCGGTCGTGGGCGGCGCCTGGTCCTTCGGTGACGGCCTGCACCAGAGCATCCCGGCCCCCGGCTTCGGCGCGCTCTCGGTGGCCCACGGGCGCGAGCGCAGCCCGCTGGCCCGCGCCCTGGCCGAGCACGGCCTGGGCATCGACGACGTAGGCGCCGTCAGTCTGCACGGCACCTCGACGCCGGTGAACGACCCCCACGAGACCGGCATCTTCCAGGACATCTTCGAGCACCTGGGACGCACCCGCGGCCTGCCGGCCCTGGCGGTCTCCCAAAAGGCCGTCACCGGTCACACCAAGGGCGGCGCCTCGGCCTGCCAGCTCATCGGCGTCATCCAGATGATGCGCGACGCGGTGGTGCCCGGCCACCTCAACCTCGAGGACCTCGAGGAGAAGCAGCAGCGCTTCCATCACCTGGTGTTCCCGGCCCGTCCGATGCAGGTGCCCGCGGACCGGCTCAAGGCCGCCTGCGTGAGCACCCTGGGCTTCGGGCACGTGTCCTCCATGGTGCTGGTGGTGAACCCGTCGGTGCTCCTGGCCGAGCTCGCCGACGAAGAACGTAAAGAATACTTGCAACGGAGCGCGTCCGCCAGCCGTCCCCACTTGGATATGGAGACCCACCTCGGGCTCACCCCGCAGGTGCAGCTGGCCAAGGGTAAGGGTTTCGCCCGCGAGGAGGACGAGAAGCGCTTCCTGCTGGAAGGCGGGAAACATGAGGAGTGACGGCATGATACTCGGTATGGGAACGGATCTGGTCAGTTTCGACGTCTTTCGCGAGGCGGTCACCTCGGAGTCCCACGCGGGGATTCTGCTGTCGGTTTTCACCGACGGCGAGCGGGCAGACGCGGCGGCGGGACCGGTGCCCGAGTGGGAGCGTCTGGCGGCGCGGTTCGCGGCCAAGGAGGCCTGCGTCAAGGCCCTGCGCTCGGCCGTGGCCATGCGAGCGGCGCCCGTGGCCGAGCCCCAGCTCGCCGAGATCGAGGTCGTCCGCTTCGCCTCGGGCGCGCCGGTGCTGGAGCTCCACGGACAGGCGAAGAAGATCGCCGACCTGCTGGGGGTCACCCAGACCTGGGTGAGCCTGTCCCACGACAAGGAATACGCGATGGCCACCGTCATCCTCGAAGGCGGCAACCCTGTCGCGTACCAGGGCGGCAACCCCCCGGACAAGGAGTCTCCATGAGCGACAAGCGCACTACAAAGAATGGTCGACGCGGCACCGGACCACTCCCTGCGACTCCGGGCGAACCCCGGCTCCTGGGCACCTCGGGGCGCATCGCCGTGCTGAACCGCCAGGAGGCCGCCCTGCGCTGCATCCGGGCCATACGGGATCTGAACTCCTGCGAGGGCACCGCCTTCGAGGACGTGGCCTTCCTGCCGCGCTCGGACCGCAAGAGCCTGGTGGCGCGCATCGCCACGCGGGTGGTCTTTTTACCCGCCGAGACCTCCCGGGCCTACGAGGTCAACGACGCCCTGATTCGCCTGCTGCGCGCTCACCGCATCGACGCGGTGTGGCCGGGCTGGGGCTTCCAGAGCGAGAACTGGCGCCTGGCGGACAGCCTGGAGCGAGCCGGGATCGTGTTCCTGGGCCCCGGCGCCGAGGCCATGCGTCGCCTGGGTGACAAGATCGCCTCCAAACGCACGGCCGAGGCCGCGGGCGTCCCCGTGATCCCGTGGGTACCGGTGGAGGATGAAGCCGCCCTTGCCCGGGCTGCCGCGCTGGGCTTCCCGCTGGTGCTCAAGGCCTCCGGCGGCGGCGGCGGGCGCGGGATCCGCGTGCTCGACCGCGAGGACCAGCTCGCCGACGCGCTGCGCGCCGTGCGGACCGAGGCCCCCGGCGACGTGTTCGCCGAGAAGCTCATCCCCGCCGGACGCCACGTCGAGGTCCAGGTGGTGGCCGACCTGCAGGGGAACGTGCGCTCGTACGGCACCCGCGACTGCTCGCTGCAGCGCCGGCGCCAGAAGGTCCTCGAGGAGGCGCCGTGCGTGGCGCTCCCGGCGGAGCTGCGCGAACGCATCGAGGCCTGGAGCCGCGCACTGGCGGCCTCGGTGGGCTACCGGAGCGCCGGCACCTGCGAGTTCCTGGTGGACGACGCGGGGCAGGCGTATTTCATGGAGATGAACACGCGCATCCAGGTGGAGCACACCGTGACCGAGGAGGCCTATGACGTGGACCTGGTGCGCGCGCAGATCCACGTGGCCCAGGGTCAGGCGCTGCCGGAGCGCGACGGCGAACCCGCCTCCCACGCCGTGGAGGTGCGCGTGTACGCCGAGGATCCGTCGGCGGGGTTCGTGCCCGCGCCGGGGCGGATCCGGGCGCTGCACTTCGGTCAGGGCCCCGGCATCCGCGTGGACTGCGGCGTGGGCGTGGGCGAGGAGATCAGCCCGCACTTCGACGCCATGATCGCCAAGGTCATGGCCCGCGGCCGCACCCGCGAGGAGGCCGTCACCCGGCTGGCCCGCGCGCTCGACGAGACCCGCATCCTCATCGACGGCGGGACCAACAACATCCCGTTCCTGAGATATCTGCTCAACGCAAAATCCGTGCGCGAGGGGCGGCTCCACACCACGCTCATCGATGAGAAATTGCTTGACGAATATCTGGCGTTCCCCCGGACGCTCCTGACCCCGGCGGTGCTGGCCGCGGCCGTGTGCGAGCACCGCAAGCGCGAGCGCGAGAGCGTGGTCAACTTCATCGCCCGCCCGCTGATCACGGCCAGCGTCGAGCACGCCCAGCAGATCCACCTGTCCTGCGCCGGCGGCGTCTTCTCGGCCCACGTCATGCGGGTCGGTCACAAGGAATATTTATTCAAGGCCCCTGTCGGCTACGCCTCGGCCCGCTGGACCGACGAGGGCGCCGACGAGGGCCTGCTGGAACACGAGGGCCAGCACTATAAAATCGTAACAGAGCCCAAGAGCGCCGAGTGGCGGCTCTACGTGGACGGCCACTTCACCGTCATCCGCCTGGTGGATCGCGGCGTGGTGCGCGCCCCGGCGCCGGCCATCGTCACCGCCATCCACGTGCGCCCCGGGCAGGACATCGCCCCCGGGGACCGGCTGTTCACCCTCGAGGCCATGAAAATGGAGCTGGTGGTGAGCGCCACCGAGGGCGGCGTGGTCGAGAAGCTCGAGGTGCTGCCGGGCTCGCAGGTGTTCGCCGGCGGCATCCTCGCACGCCTGCGGGCCCACGACGAGGAGGCCGGCGCCGAGCTGGCGGTCCCCGTGCACGAGCAGTTCCCGTCCCCCGAGGCCGCCCTGCGGCTGCTCGAGGGCGTGATGCTGGGCTACGACGTCGGAGACGCCGAGCAGGAGCTCGCCCAGCGCCGGTTCGCCGCGGCCACCTGGGACGAGTTCGCCCCGCTGGTGCCCGAGGTGTTCCGCACGGTGGTCCACTTCGCGGCGGCCGCCGAACTGCTGTCGCCGCACCCGAAGTTCCCCGCCGAGACCGCCGCCGCCGGCGTGCGCTCCGCGCGGACCATCGTCACCGACGTCATCCGCCGTCCCAACGCCACCGTGCACCAGCTCCCGGCGGATCTGGTGCGCTCCATCGAGCAGCTCCTGCCGCTCTACGGCCTGTTCCGCCTGGAGCAGGGCCCCGCGCTGCACCCGGTGCTGTTCCGCCTGCGGCGCGTGCTGAACCGGGCGGGGGCGCGACGCAGCGCCTGCCTGGGCCTGCTGTCGTTCCTTTTCGTGTTCCGTGACCAACTTCGGGATCCTCCCGAGGCCCTGCGCGACGCCCTCCAGTTGCTGGGCATCGACGCCGAGGGCAGCTCCCGGCAGACCGACCTGGTCGAGACCATCCGTGCCACGCTATACGATCAGCCCGAGCGCGCCCGGCGCAGCGCGGAGATCCGCGAGCTCCTCGCCCGCGTCTCCTCGGAGCCGGCGCCGGATTTGGACGGTGTAAAAAAAATCATCCGGCACGCCCGCTGGCCCGAATTGGTGGCCCTCCACGGCCTCCCCCACGAGCAGACGCTGCATCTGCTGGCATGGGCGCTCTGGGGCGAGACCATCCTGCGCGAGGAGGTCGTCTCCAGGGCCCCGCTCCCCGCCGCCTGCCTGCACCTGGGCTTCCAGAAGAAGACGGCGAGCCCGCGGTTCCCCGCGCGTCGTCGCTTCTTCTGCATGCTGGCCTCGGCCACCTGGCGCGAGGATCTGAAGACCCTGGTGCCGCTCGTGGCTCCCAGCAGCGCGGATTCCCTGGAGGTGGTCCTCGACCGCGCATCGGACGCGTCCCCGGAGTTGTGCACGTTCTTCTCGTCGCTGCCGCTGCGGCTGTCCGAGATCACGGTCGTGGATCTGTCGGCCGGCGCCACCCGGGTGTTCCGCTCCCCCATCGGCCACGCGTTCATCGAGGACACGCAGTTGTGCGGCCTGCACCCGGCCCAGGCCGCGCGCCTGGAGCTCTGGCGCTTCTCCGAGTTCACCCTCACCCGGCTGGACTGCGAGGATGCCATTTTGTTTTCGGCAAAGGCCAAGAAGAACCCCGACGACGAGCGCCTGGTCGCCATGATCGAGGTGTTCGATCCCGAGGTCCGCCGAGACAACGCCGGCCACCGCCGCTTCCCCAGCGTGTCCATGGCCTTCCGCTCCGCCTGCCAGGCCATCCGCCAGCAGCAGAGCCGGCGCGCCCGCCACCAGCGGCTCCACTGGAACCACCTGGTGATGGGCATCTACCCGCTGCCCATGCTCGACGGCGCCGAGACCGTGGCCATCGCCGAGGATCTGCTGCCCTACTCCACCCGCCTGGGCCTCGAGCAGGTCGTCGTGAACACGGTCATCGAAGGCACCCGCGTGGACACCCACGGCTTCTACAGCGTGAAGATCCGCGGCCGCGCCAGCGAGGGCCTCTCCATCGACCAGGGGCCCCAGGACTCCGCCGTGCTGCTCCCTTTGCGCGAGGAGGAGCGCGCCGAGATCCGCGCCCGGCGCCGTGGGCTCAACAGCCCCGAGGCCGTGCTGCGAATCCTCAAGCGCGACGCCGACGGGAAGCTCACCGGCCGCTTCACGCCCTACGACATCGCCGTGGATCCGCTCCACGGACAGGTGTTCGCCTTCCAGACCGAGGTCCCCGCCTCGGCCAACTGCGGCGTGGTGTTCGGCGTCCTGGCCATCCCGACCCGCGCCCACCCCGAGGGCCTCGAGCGCGTGGTCGTGCTCTCGAACCCCCTGCACAACATGGGCTCCCTGGCCGAGCCCGAGTGCCGCCGCATCACGGCAGCCCTGGATCTGGCGCGGGAGCGGGACCTGGGCGTCCTGTGGATCCCCATCTCCGCGGGGGCCCACATCGACTTCGAGTCCGGCACCGAGAACCTGGACTGGACCGCCCGCGTGCTGCGTCGCATCGTCGAGTTCACCGAGGCCGGCGGGCGCATCGACATCCTGGTCGCCGGCATCAACGTGGGCGCCCAGAGCTACTTCGATGCCGAGGCGACCATGACGGTGGCCACCAAGGGATTTTTGGCCATGACCCAGGAGGGCGCCATGGTCCTCACCGGAAAGCGGGCGCTGGACTTCTCGGGCTCGGTCTCGGCCGAGGACAACCTGGGCATAGGCGGCTTCGAGCGGATCATGGGGCCCACCGGCCAGGCCCAGGCGCTGGTGAGGGATCTGGGCGCGGGGCACGTGCTGCTCCTGCAGCACGCGGATCTGGTGACCCCCGGCTCCGACGGCGCCTGGTGCGTGCTGCCCACCGCCGACCCCGTGGACCGCGACGTGTGCGCCGCCCCCTACCCCGTCCACCTGGGCCACGACTTCGCCACCGTGGGCGGGATCTTCTCGGAGACGCTCAACCCCGGCCGCAAGAAGCCCTTCTCGGTGCAGCCGGTGATGCAGGCCGTGCGTGACGCCGACGCCCCATGGGTGGAGCGCTGGAGCGCGATGATCGACGGCGCCGAGGGCGTCGTGGTGGCCGAGACCCGCGTGGGCGGCACCCCGGCGGGCTTCATCGGCATCGAGGCCATGGGCTTTCCCCGGGTGGGACAGATCCCCACCGACGGTCCCGACACCTGGACCCCGTCCACGCTCTTCCCCCGCGGGTCCTACAAGATCGCCCGCGCGCTGGCGGCCTTCTCCGGGCAGGTGCCGGCGGTCATCTTCGCCAACCTCTCCGGCTTCGACGGCTCCCCAGAGTCCCTGCGCTCGTGGCAATTGATCCATGGCGCCGAGATCGGCCGCGCGCTCACGAACTTCCGCGGTCCCGTGCTGCTGCTGGTGCTCTCGCGCTATCACGGCGGGGCCTACGTCGTGTTCTCGACGGCGCTCAACGACCGCATGGAGGCCGTGGCCGTCTCGGGGAGCTACGCCTCGGTCATCGGGGGCTCGGCCGCGGCGGCCGTGGTCTTCGACTCCGCGATCTCCACGGACGTGGAGAAGGATCCGCAGGTGGTTTCTTTGCGCAAACAATTGGAGACGGCTTCCGGAGGCGCCCGCATCGCGCTCGAGGCGCGCCTGGACGAGCTTCGCAACGAGCGCAAACTGGCGCTCCAGCAGGAGACCGCCGCCCGTTTCGACGCCGTGCATTCGGTCGAGCGCGCCGCCCGCGTGGGCTCGCTCAAGACCGTGATCGACCCCGCCCGACTGCGCCCCACCGTGGTGGATTTCCTACGCCGTCATTCGCCGGGAATCTGAGCTCATCTACCGGCGCCCGGGACGCCGACGACCATCTCGATGACCTTGTACCCGTTGTAGGGCTGCGGCATGTAGATCGCGTCGGTGCGCCAGCCGCCCACGGCCACGCCCCAGTCGCCGCCGTGACCGTACTGGCTGTTCCCGTTGTCGTCCCACCCCCACGTGTGGTACAGGCGGGAGCGGCCGTCGGGACTGATCCGGTACAGCGACGAGGTGCCGTAGTTGGGAATGTAGGCGTTGCCGCAGGAGTCCACGACCAGGGCGTCGAGCCACATGCCGTCGGGGACCACACGTCCCAGCTTGCGGGGCGCTCCCACCAGTTCGATGTTTTCGTCGATCGCAGCCACGTACACCGAATCCCCGAAGGAACCCATAACCACCAGGCTGTGATCGGGATCGAAGGCGATGGTGCGCGGCTGCCAGGTCTGGCCGAAGTCCGCCGGATCCAGGAAGACCGTCACGACCTTGGTGGCCGGGTCAATGCGATGGATCTTCGCGTGATCGGCGGCGTAGACCATGCCGTCGGGTCCCACGGTCACGCCGTAGACGCCCGGTAGATCCGGCGCCAGGGTGTCCCGGGCGCCGGAGGGGGCGATGGTGACGATCCCGACGCCGGTGGCCGCGACCACGGTTCCGTCCGGGAGCGCGGCGAGCCCCTGGGTGTCCCCCATCTCCGACGCCACCATCTGGGTCTGCCCGGCGGCGCTCACCGCCACCAGGGCGAAGCCGTTGGAGCCCACCATCCAGCCGCGGTCGTCGAAGGTGACGTCGTGGTAGCCCTGCGGATCCTCGAGCTGGTTCACCTCGACCGGGGCCGACGGCAGCAGCAGGCACACGTCGTCGAGATTCGTGGGCAGATTCGTCGCCGGCGTCGTGTCGGAGCGCTTCGCGGTCACGATGGGCCGCCCCGGGATCCCCAGGTCGATCTCGCTCACCCGGGCGCCACCCTCGTGGCCCAGGTAGAGGGTGTTTTTGTCCCAGCCGCCGGTGCCCGAGCCCCAGAAGAGCCCGGTGACCGGCGCGCGCAGCTCCGAGGCCACCCACTGGGCCTCGCCCTCGGGGGTGAAGCGCCACAGAACGCGCGTCCCGGCCTCGGCGACGTAGACGTTGCCGCAGGCGTCGGTGGAGACGGCCCGCAGTCGGCCGCCGGGGCGCAGGGCGTCACAGAAGAGCGCCTCGCCCTGGCCCTGGAAGACGCAGGTGCCGGCGTGCCCGCCCGCGGCGGTGCAGGCGTCTCCGTGGGCCTTGCCCTCGCACGGCGGCGTGGGCTGGCACACCAGCAGGTCGCCCGCGCCCGCGACGCAGGTCCCCGGGAGCCCGTCGGCCGCGCTCGTGCAGGCGTCGCCGGCGGCTTTTTCCGCGCAGGCCGGGGCCGGGCGGCAGAAGAGCCCCTCCTGCCCGTCGTCCACGCAGGTCCCGGTGGCCCCGTTGGCGGCGGTGCAGGCGTCCCCGGCGACCAGACCGTCGCAGGGGCCGAACTCGACGCAGGTCAGGTTGCCGCGACCGTCGTCCACGCAGGTGCCGTTCTGGCCGCCGGGGGTCAGGCAGGCGTCCCCGGCCGTCGCCCCGGAGCAGGCGGTCTGCTCCTCACAGTACAGTTGACTGTCGCCGTAATCGACGCAGATCCCGGAGGTGCCCCAGTCGGTGCGGCAGGTGTCGCCCTCGGCCAGCCCCCAGCAGGCTCCACGGGGCGCGCAGTACAGAAGTCCGTAGCCGCTCTCCTGGCAAACGCCGATGTCCTCGGGGGGCGGCGCGATCATGCGGTCCGCCAGGCCGCCGTCGGCAGCCTCGTCGCCGTAACTGCCCTGGGTGACGCACTCCTGACCCACCTCGGTGCAGGGATTCTCCAGCGCGCACACGACCCCGGTCGCCGTGGTCAGGCAGGCGCCGACCTTGCCCTGATCCGCGTCGTAGCAGAGCATCCCCTCGGTCAGGCCGACGCAGAGCACTTCGCTCTGGCAGTACGGGTGACCCTGGGTGCTGTCCAGGCACGCGCCCGGCAACCCGCCGGGGCCGGGACAAGCGGCGCCGTCCGCGCCCCCCGGGCAGACGGGCGCCATCTCACACCATAAATAACCATCGCCATTGTCCGTGCAGGTCCCCGAGTTGCCGTACTCGGTGCAGGGATCCCCAGCGGCCTTGCCCTCGCAGGCCGGCAGCGGCTGGCACTCGACGTACCCCTCGCCGTAGTCGATGCAGGTCCCGGGCGCGCCCCAGGACGCGGTGCAGGGATCTCCATCGACCTTGCCTTCGCAGGGCGGCACGTACTGGCACCAGAGGTTACCGCTCCCGTCATCGGTGCAGATTCCGGCGCTACCCCACTCGATGCAGGGATCCCCCTCAGCCTGCTCCGCGCACGCCGAGGGGACCATGCACCACAGGCCGCCGCCACCGTCGTCGGCGCACGCGCCAATCTGGCCGCCGGTCAGGCATGGGTCGTCCGCCTGCTTGCCCTCGCAGCCGTTGGGCGTGCGGCACCACAGGTTGCCGCTCCCGTCGTCGGTGCAGATTCCGGCGCCGCCGTAACTGTAACAGGCATCGCCCGCCACCTTGTCCTCACAGGGTCCGATATCCCGGCAGAACAGAGCGCCCGACCCGTCGTCGGTGCACACCCCGATCCAGCCGCTCTCCTCGCAGGTATCGCCCGCCTGCTTGCCCTCACAGGCGGGGATGGGGGCGCAGTACAAACCGCCGCCGCCGTCGTCGGTACAGATCCCGGGCGTGCCCCACTCGACGCAAGCATCGCCGGCCTGCTTGCCCTCGCATGGCGGGGGCGCGTCGGGCACGCACACGAGACCGCCGGTGCCGTCAAGCTGGCAGGTGCCGCTGACCCCACCCTCGGTGCAGGTCTCCCCTTCGGTCCTGCCTTCGCAGGCCGAGGACGAGGCACCAGGGACCGCGGCGAAGCGCAGGGCCTCGCCCCAGAGCCCCGACTCGTCGCGGGTGATGGCGTAAATCTCGTTCGTGGACCCCACGATGTAGAGCGAGAGGTAATCCGGCGAGAACGAAATCCCCGCGGGGGCCATGGGGAGCCCTGTGACCACGGTCACGAGCTGCCCCGTGCGCGGATGCACGCGGCTCACCGCCCCCCGGGAATTCTCGGCGACGTAGATGGTGTCGTCGCGGTCGACGCAGATTCCATGGGGGAAGTCCAGGTGGTCCACCAGGATCCGGGATTCTCCGTTCGGATACACCAGCACGAGCTTGCCGCGGCCGCTGTCGGCGACGACCAGCTCCCCGGTGGAGAGATATGCCAGCCCGCGGGCGGTCTTGACCACGCCCTCGGCGAGCACGGTCAGGGTCCCGTCGTGGGCGCGGCGGACCACGTCCCCGGCGCGATCCACCGTCACCGCGCGGCCCTCGCGGTCGAGCACGAACTCGGAGTCGTCGAACACGTGGGTCGTGACGTGGGCGTCGTCGATCCAGATTCGCACGGATTTGGGCAGCTCGGGCGTCTCCCGGCACACCGCCGGCGGCACGTAGGGTCCGTCCTTCTTCGCCGGGTCGTCACAACTGACCGTCAGCGCGGTCAACAGAACGGCGATAGGCATGATGCAATAATCAAAACGCAAGGAAAAATATGACGTTTTCATGATTCGGAGAACCTCCGGCCGGGAGAATCCCACGAAATCCGTCGGTGTCAAGTGGTTAATAAAGGAAAGCGACAGGTCAGTTCCAACCCCAGGGAAGTACGGTCGGCTCGCTCTCCTACTGACTCGGACACATGAGCATTATCGGTAGATTCCAGTACTGCTTGTAGTTGATGACCTCAGGAGAAGAAGCCACGGTTTTTCCGTCGATATGAGGTATGAAACAATCCTTGAGCGCCGTGTTGCCTGCAAGGGCCCCGGCAATTGATTTGATGGTGAAATGGCCATCAGCGAAGCGCACCTCGATTTGAAGGTATCCTTCGTTCGAAATCTTGCCTTCTCTGCATAGTTTTTCGTAACAAAATCTGACATGAGCCAAAAATCTATTCATTTGTTTCTGTACCTCTTTGGGCGTGGGAAGGCCGACGCCCACGGGAGGAGGGCCCCCCGGACCGAATTGGATCATTGGGTCTTTTGGATTTGGGAGGCTGGGGACTCCCGTCAAATCGGGGATCAACGGCTTCGGCGTATTTGCCGTCATCGCGGGCGCCGCAGCGGGTGGCGCTTGGGCAATGGGGTCCATGGAGGGACCCATGGGGTTGGCGTCCTGTGTAACCGTCGGCACGGGGGGCGAGGTCTCGGGCGTCGCGACGGGCGTCGGATTCGCCGTCGCGGCGGGCGCCGGCATCGGCTCCGCGGGCGTCGGATCCACCGTCGCGGTGCTCGCCGGCGGTTGCTTCTCCTGGCCTGACGGGCCGTGGCCCGAAGATCCCCCGCCACACGCGGCGCCAGTCAGGCTGATTCCGGCGCACAACAGGGCGATGGCCGCCCAGCGCGGCAGGTGAATCGGAGGCGACACCGGCTGCCGAAACTCCTCCCGATGCAACTTTTTTGGATCCAGATCCCGGTTCATGAGGCACCTCATCACGACGTCATTGTGTCGGATAATCGCCCTTAAACTAGCGGAGACAGAGGACCTTGGCAAGCGTCGTCTCGTCCTCGCGCCCATCCGCTTACCTCACGGATCCGCACGTGCCACTGCCCGGCGCGGCGTCGGATGCTCACGAACCCCAGGAGCACTTCCACACCCGCGGCGCGCGCCTCTTCCAGGCCGGCGGCATAGTCGGGATCCAGATGTTCAGCGGGCGCGAAGTCCAGGGCGTCGGTGCGGTTGAGTAAATAAAAAATGATCGCCCGTTCTCCCCGCGCCTTCAATTCCATGAGCGTTCGCAGGTGCTTCAACCCCCGCGTCGAGACCGCGTCCGGGAACATGGCGACACCAGGGCGCTCGGGCTCCACCAGCGTCACGTTCTTCACCTCGATCCAGCACGCCGGCGCATCCGGCGGCTCCACGCGGAAGTCCAGCCGGGTGCCCGGCCCGGCGACCGCCTCGGGCTTCACTCGCGCCCCTTTGGGGATCCCGGGGATCTGCCCGGCGGCCAGCGCCTCGGCCACGAGCTTGTTGGGCAGCGCCGTGTTCACGCCCGCCAACGTCCCGGCCGGGAGCCGCAGCAACTGCAGGTCCCAGGCGAGCTTGCGCTCCGGGTTCGCCGCGCGTCCGATCAACGCCCGCGTCCCCGGCAGCAGCAGGCTGCGCATGGATCCGGTGTTGGCGCAATGCGAAGTAACAGTTCTACAGTCACCAAGCCTCACGTCCGCGAAGAACCGCTGCCGCCGGGTGATCAGGTCGCCTTCTTCGAGGACTTCGAGGTTCATTGGGCCGCTCCTCTTCCCGGGGACCATGGCACGACCCGGCGCCAGTCGCAATGCGGAATCGCCCGGAATCGCATCGCGATTCCGGCGGTCTGGAGAACGGACGACACGGACAGCCGCACGGACGAGGGAACACGGACGTGGAAACACACCGGGGCACCGTCGATCCCGCCCAGCCCGGCGCGCCCTCGGCGTAGCCGACGACGCTCAACCCCCACCGGTGAGGCCCGACCCCTCGGGCAACTGGGCCTTGCCATTTTCTGAACCCTTGGTATGGTGGCGACGTTCGCGTGATGCAGACATCGCGTCCTCGCGACGCGGACGTCCAACTACCCGGCCTCGACCGGTCTTCCAACGAGGTGAATCATGAAAAGGGCTCTGCTGGTCATCCTCCTGCTGGTCTCGTCCTGCGACACCAAGGTCAAGAGCCTGGACACCTGCGGGGACGGCTATCTCGACGCGAACGAACAGTGCGACGGCGCCGAGCGGGTTGCCCAGAGCTGTCAGGAGCTGGGGTACCACGCGCAGAACGGGACCCTCGCCTGCCGCGACGACTGCTCCTTGGACCTGTCGGTGTGCGCCTTCCGCTGCGGCGACGGCGAGCTCCAGGGCGAATACGAGCAGTGCGAGGGGACGCACCTCGGCGGCCAAAGCTGCGAGACCCTCGGGCTGGGCGGGGGCACCCTGCTGTGCGCCGAGGACTGCCACTTCGACCTCTCCGGCTGCGAGAGCCAGGCGGTGTGTGGCGACGGGGAGATCACCGAGCCGTTCGAGCAGTGTGAGCCCGACGACCTGGCCGGCGCAACCTGCCTGGGCCTGGGCTATCACGGGGGCGTCCTCGCCTGCGGCGCCGACTGCCGCCACGACCTCACCGCCTGCGAGGGCTTCGGGCGCTGCGGGGACAACGTGATCCAGGCTCCCTACGGCGAGCAGTGCGAGGGCGCGGACCTGAACCAGGAGACGTGCCAGACCCTCGGGTACCACGGGGGCACCCTCGGCTGCACCGACGGCTGCCTGTTCGTCCTCGACGACTGCGCGGCCGCGGGCCGTTGCGGTGACGGCGTCGCCCAGACCACCTTCGGGGAGCGCTGCGACGGGGACGATCCCGCGCAGACCGCCTGCCGGGAGTTCGACCTGTTCTTCGGCGTGCCCGCGTGCTCGGACCAGTGCCTCCCCCTGCCCGGCTCCTGCACCGACCTTTTGGCGTGGAACGTCGACGGCGACGCGAGCATCGTCAACACCTACGGCGTGGCCGCCGACGCCCAGGGGAACGTCTACGTGGTGGGACGGAACTACGCCCCTATGCACGGGCAGGCACAGATCGGCGGCACCGACGCGTTCCTGATCAAGTTCGGCCCCGACGGCCAACGCCGGTGGACGCGGGTCTGGGGGTCGCCCTCCTCGGACGTCGCCCGGGACGTCTTCCTCGCCGCCGACGGCGCCATCTTCGTCGCGGGTTCGACCCAGGGCTCCGTCGACGGCGAGGCCCACGCGGGGGACATGGACGTGTTCGTGTCGAAGTTCGACGCCGACGGGAATCGACTCTGGACCCGCCAGTGGGGGAGCCCGGCGCAAGACGAGGTCGCCGCCATCCACGTACCCGCATCCGGCTTCATCCACGTCGTGGGCACCACCTACGGGAACATGAACGGCCAGACCGCGGTGGGGGGCGGGGACGCCTTCATCACGCGCCTGAACGCCGACGGCTCCCACTGGTCCACGCAAATCTGGGGCAGCGACGGCTACGACAACGCCCGGGACGTGGTGGTCAACCACCTGGGAGACATCTTCGTCACCGGCTTCATCCGCGGGCCCATCGACGGACAGACCCACCTCGGGGACTCCGACCTGTTTCTCTCCGCGTTCAACGTCAACGCGTCCCGCGTCTGGACGCGCCTGTTGGGCTCGGCCCAGGGCGACCTCGGCACCCGGGCGCTGGTCGACGCCATGGGGGACGTCACCGTCGTGGGGAGCGCCCGGGGCCCCGTCGGGGGACAGGCGCACCTGGGCGGCTCGGACGTGGTCCTCGTCAAGTTCGACCGGACCGGCGCGCTCCTGTGGGCCCGCCAGTGGGGGACCAACCAGGACGACTCCGCCCAGGACGTGGCCCAGGACGCCGCGGGCAACTTCTATGTCGCCGGATACACCGGCGCCAGCCTGGTCGGGGGCGTGCCGTTCCAAGGCGGTGTGACCGACGGCTTCCTGAGCAGGCGCGACGCCACCGGCGCCGCCGTGTGGGATCGCATGTGGGGGACCGCCGAGGCGGATTGGATCCACGGCCTGGCGGTGGATTCCCTGGGGCTCGTGTTCCTGGTGGGGATGACGGGGGTCTCAGGCGGTCAGGACGGGATCGTGAAGACCTTCCCCCAAATGTGACGACGGCTACTTCGTCACGGGATCGCAGGTGGCGGGATCGACGCAGACCCAGCACTCGCCCATGACCACGGAGACGGCGTCGGGGCCGCAGTCCGGGCGGATCATGTTGCACAGGGCCTCGAGCTCCGACGGGCAGCCGTGGGGGATGCAGGCGCCGACGCAGTCGTCGCAGTCGGGGCAGGACGAGGACGCGCAGGTCTCGCAGCGCTCTCCCACGCCGCAGGCGTAGTCGCCCTCGCAGCCGCGGGTGCCCCAGGGCAGGCAGGTGGCGGGGTTCACGCAGACGCCGCACTCGTCCTGGACGGCCAGGAGCTCCCACTCCTCGCACACGATCTCGGCGAAGGTCAGGCAGGTGGCCTCGGTGCCGTCGTGGCAGTGCTCGTCCTCGAGGACGGGTTCGCAGGTATCGAGGTCGCGGCACTCCCAGCAGCCGTCCTCGCCCACCACGGCGGCGTTGCCGGGGCCGCAGTCCGGGCGGATGGCGTAGCAGGCGAGCTGGTGGCCGGTGTCGCAGGGATTCAGGCTGCACGCGGGGATGGCCTGGGCGCAGATCGGGCACGCCGCCGATCCCCAGGGGTCGCAATATTCATTCGCGGCACACACCAGGTCGCTGAAGCACTCGGCCACGCCCCAGGGCAGGCAGGTGGCGGGGTTCACGCACGCCCAGCAGCCATCCTGGATCGCCAGAATCTCCCCCTCTTCGCATTGCGGCTCGGCCATGTCGCAGAGCACTTCGGTGCCGTCGTCGCAGGAGTCGTCCCGCACGGGCTCGCAGGTGACCAGCTCCACGCAGGACCAGCAGAGACCGTCCACCACGGCGACGCCGCCCTCGCCGCACTCGGGACGCAGGGCGTTGCAGGCGGGCTCGGCCTCGGTGGGGCAGCCGTGGGGCAGGCACCCGGGGACGCAGTCGGTGCAGCCGTCGCAGGACGCGGTGGCGCAGGCGTCGCAGTAGTGGGTCACGGGGCAGTCGAGGTCCCCCTCGCACTCCGTGACGTTGTTGGTGTTGTTGACGTTGTTGACATTGTTGACATTGTTGACGTTGTTGACATTGTTGACGTTGTTGCTGTTGTTCGTGGAGTTGTCGGCGTCGTCGCAGGCGACGAGCGCCACGAGCAGGACAGGGAGCAGAAGATAGTTGCGTAATCTCATGACGAACCTCCGGTTGGATACAATAGAAGTGTGACCGGCTCCGTGAAAAAGTCAACCGGCCTTTACACGCCACGGGCGCGTGTGCTAGCGTCGGATCCCGTCTCCGTCGAGGCGGCCGGAGGCCCCGCGTGGAACACGACATCCATCCAGACGACGCCCTGAACCTGATCCTCGACCACGCCCGCAGCTTCACGCTCCCCACCGAGACGGTCCCCCTCGAGGAGGCCATGGGTCGGGCGCTCCCCTTCACCGTCAGTTCGCTGGTCGATCAGCCGCCGTTCGACAAGGCGGCCATGGACGGCTACGCGTTCCGGCGCCCCGCCGGCGTGGTCTCGCGGACGGCCGCGCCCTACGTCGTGGTCGACGCCACCGTCGCCGCCGGCGCCCACCGCCCGCGACCGTTGTTGCCCGGCCAGGCCGTGCGCATCATGACCGGGGCCCCGGTTCCCCCCGAGACCGAGGCCGTGTGGCGCCTCGAGTGGACGACCCTCGAGGGCGGCCGCGTACGCTTCCGGGAGCGCGAGCCCACGAGCAACGTCATCCGCCGCGGCGAGAACATCGGCCTGGGAGACCCGCTGGTGACCCCGCGCCTGCTGATGGCGCAGGATCTGGGGATCCTGGCGGCCTCGGGCTACGACCGTGTGGACGTCTCGCGACGGCCCTCGGTGGCGCTGCTGTCCACGGGCGGCGAGCTGCGGGAGCCGGTGGCGCGCACCCAGGATCCCCTGGCCGAAGAGGTGGTCGAGAAAGCCCTGGGGAAGGCCGGCATCTTCGACTCCAACGCCCCGCTGCTGGCCGCCCGCCTGCGCCTGGCCGCCGCCCGCCCCGCGCGCCTGGGCATCGTGCCCGATGACGTGGAGCGCCTGGTGACCGCCGTGGGCGAGGCCCTGGAGCGCCATGAGATCGTCGTGCTCACCGGGGGCGTCTCGGCGGGGGACTTCGACCACGTCCCGGAGGTGGCCGGACGGCTCGGGGTGACCGGCGTGTTCCACCGGCTCCGCATGCGCCCGGGGAAACCCCTGTTCTTCGGCGTGCGCGAGGACCGGGCGTTGTTCGGTCTCCCCGGGAATCCGGTGTCCACGTTCCTGGCGGCCGAGCTCTTCGTCGCGCCTTATCTGATGGTCCGCGCCGGGATCCCCACCACGCCGCCCACGGTGGAGCTCACCCTGGCCCGGGACGTGCGCCGCAAGGGCGCCGACACCGTCGCCTATCTGCCCGCAGGAGTCCGCTGGCCCGAGTGCGTGGTCGATCCCCTGCCCTACACCGGCAGCTCCATGGTCAACGTGCTGGCCACCGCCGACGCCCTGATCCGCCTGGAAGCGGGCCAGGACTTCGTCTCCGAGGGCCAGCCGGTCCGCGCGCTGCTGATCCGGCACCGGGTTTGAGACGCGAAACGAGGATCCCATGAAAATCGTCGTCATCACCGTCTCGGACCGCGCCGCCCGAGGGGAATACGCGGATCGCTCCGGACCCGCCATCGTCGAAGTCCTCGCCGCCACAGAGCCCGCCGCGACCTTCGAGACGGACCTCGTCCCCCTGCTTAGACATGGAATCCGGATGGCCGCCGGCGAATCCCACGGTTAACGCCGGTCAGGGACGGACGACCGGCGTGGGGGCGTTGCGGTTCTCGACCGTGCCGTCGCCCACCTGGCCGTTTTCATTCCAGCCCCAGCAGAAGACGTCGGGGGAGTCGTCGCGGGTGACGCACAAGTGGGTGCCCTGGGTGGGCCAGACCCTCGCGATGGCGGGGAACGTGAGCTCCACCGGCGAGGTGCGGGTGGTGAAGGATCCGTCGCCCACCTGGCCGTAGTCGTTCATGCCCCAGCACCAGAGGGCACCTAAATCGGTACGCAGACAGGTGGAGAGCGGGGAGACCGAGAGCTCGGCGATGTTCCCGGAGAACCCCGTGATTACCACCGGGCTGCGGGCACAGTCCGAGGGGCCGCAGATCGCGCCGTGGTCGAGCAAGCCGTCGCCCAGCTGGCCGTAACCGTTGCTGCCCCAGCAGCGCGCGGTGCCGCCCGCGGCGTTGTAGGTGTTGTAGATATGCGCGCATGTATGCTGGTAGCCCGCCACGATCCTGTCGGCCAGATCGAACGTGCCGGCGCGCACCGGCACGCGGGACTCGGTCGTGGTACCGTTGCCCAGCTGGCCGTAGGTGTTCTGGCCCCAGCAAAAGGCGTGGCCCGCGGTGGTGACCGCGCAGGTGTGGTTGGCGCCGCAGGAGGCGTCCCTCACGCCGCCCAGGCCGGACACGGCCACCGGCGAGGTACGGTCGGTGGCGGTGTTGTCGCCCAGACGCCCGTTGCCGTTGTATCCCCAGCACCGCATGGAGCCGTCGGTCAGGACCGCGCAGGTGTGGCGCTCCCCGGCGGTGATCTTGTTCACGTTCGCGAGCCCGGGGACGGCGGTCGGGGTGGACTGGTCCACGATGGTCCCCAGGCCGAGCTGGCAGATCGGAAGAGCACACGTCTGAACTCCAGTCACCGAATACGATC
>CALKWH010000462.1 GCA_938004375.1 uncultured Pseudomonadota bacterium | reverse complement strand
ATACCGGTGTGCCAGTTCAATGGCAAGCTCAGTCTTCCCCACGCCGGTGGGGCCTTAATCGGAGGCTACCATGAAGCGCATCTTCATTCTCTCTCTTCTCGTTTCCATGGCCGCCCTCTCCGGCTGCTACGATCCCTCCCTGGGCGAGTTCCCGTTCGTGTGCGGCGGCTCCCACGGAAACCCCGAGTGTCCTGAGGGCTACTCCTGCTACGGCGGGCAGTGCCTCGACCACGCGCCGGCCTGCTATGACGGCTATCTCGGCCCCATCCAGGGCAGCGCGGACAAGGACTTCGAGCCCAACAACATCCCCAAGCTGGCCTACACGGTCATCTGCGGTGACGAGGACAACCCGAACTGCCCGCAGGCCTCCCGCTACGGCGTCCAGCAGCAATATGTGAATCTCGTCATCTGCGGCGAGGCCCTGACCGATCCCGACACGGCAGCGCTGTACGGCGGCGACCGCGATTACTACCGCATCTACCTGAGGACCGGCGAGTCCATCTCGATCACCCTCAAGTACAATTATGAAATGGGCAAGGATCTCGACATGCGCCTGCTCGGCGACGAGCAGTCCAACTGGGCCCAATTGAAGATGTCCCAGTCCACCAACGACGACGAGGAGATCACCCACGCGGCCGAGTACACCGGCTGGCACTACATCGAGATCAAGGGCAAGACCCCCTCTGACAACCAGTTCTACGCGCTACTGTGGACGCTCACCGCCGCGCAGTAGGTCCGTGCCCCGTGCCCTCGTCCCCCGCCCCATCCGTCCCGGCTTCGCCGTGAAACCACCAGGAGGTCCGTCATGTCCAGTCGTCTGGGAGACATTCTGCTGCGCGAGAGCCTGATCACGCCCGTGCAGTTGAAGCAGGCTCAGGAAGAGCAGAAGAAGACCGGGAAGCGTCTCGGCTACACCCTCGCCAAGATGGGCGCCCTCGACGAGCAGAGCCTCACCTCGTTCGTCGCGCAGCATTACGGCGTCCCCCCCGTCGAGCTGCGGCAGACCGACATCGACCCCGAGGTCGTCAAGCTGCTCCCCGAGAACGTCGCGCGCCGACACCAGGTGGTGCCCATCAACCGCACCGGCTCCACGCTCGTGGTGGCCATGGCCGACCCGTCGGACATCTACGCCATCGACGATCTCAAGTTCATCACGGGATACAACATCGAGGTCATGGTCGCCTCGGACACCTCCATCGAGGAGGTGCTCAACCGCGTCTACACCTCGTCGATGGCCGCCCTCGAGGAGTCACTCTACGAGTTCAACAACAACGAGGTCGAGTTCGGCGACAACCTGGACGAGAGCGTGAACGTGCTCGACCTGGAAAAAGCCTCCGAAGAGGCCCCGGTCATCCGGCTCGTGAACTACATCCTCCTGTCGGCCATCAAGAAGGGCGCCTCCGACATCCACGTCGAGCCATACGAAAAGAGCTTCCGCGTCCGGTTCCGCATCGACGGCGTGCTCCACGAGGAGATGACGCCCCCCATGCGCCTGAAGAACGCGATCACCTCACGTCTGAAGATCATGTCCAACCTCGACATCGCCGAGCGCCGCCTGCCCCAGGACGGCCGCATCAAGCTCAAGATCGGCAAGAACAAGGAGATGGACTTCCGCGTGAGCGTGCTGCCCACGCTGTTCGGCGAGAAGGTCGTCATGCGTCTTCTCGACAAGAGCAACCTCCAGCTCGACATGACCAAGCTCGGCTTCGAGCCGACCGCCCTCGACCTCTTCAAGAAGGCCATCTACCAGCCCTACGGCATGGTGCTGGTCACGGGCCCCACCGGCTCCGGTAAGACGACCACGCTGTACAGCGCGCTCTCGGAGTTGAACCAGATCGACAAGAACATCAGCACCGCTGAGGATCCGGTCGAGTTCAACCTCCACGGCATCAACCAGGTGCACATCCACGACGACATCGGCCTGGACTTCGCCGCCGCCCTGCGCTCCTTCCTCCGCCAGGACCCCGACATCATCATGGTCGGTGAGATCCGCGACTTCGAGACCGCCGAGATCGGCGTCAAGGCGGCCCTCACCGGCCACCTCGTGCTCTCCACCCTGCACACCAACGACGCGCCCTCGACGATCAACCGCCTCCTGAACATGGGCGTCGAGCCCTTCCTGGTCACTGCGTCGGTCAACCTCATCCTCGCCCAGCGCCTCGCGCGCAAGATCTGTAGCGAGTGCAAGGAGCCGTTCGTGGTGCCCGCCGAGACCCTCGTCGAGCTGGGGCTCCCCCCGGAACAGGCCGCCCAGGTCAAGCACATCTTCAAGGGCAAGGGCTGCCCCCACTGCAACAACAGCGGTTACAAGGGCCGCGTCGCGCTCTACGAGGTCATGTGGCTCTACGACGAGCTCAAGGACATGATCATTCAGGGGTCGTCCGCCGCCGAGCTCAAGACCGCCGCGATCCGCCTGGGCCTGAAGACCCTGCGCATGAGCGGCATCTCCAAGATCCTCGAAGGCACGACCAGCATCGAGGAGGTCACCCGCGTCACCGCCGCCGACTAGGCGCTGTATAATTATTTTACCTGCCAAGGGGTCTGGATCATCTATCAGCCCTTGCCAAAACGGCAACTTGTGCTATATCCGGACGTTGGTTTCCTGATGCTTTGATTCCAATGAAGAAAGGACTGGAACATGAAAATTAAATTTTGGCTCTCCCTCGTGCTGACGCTCGCGCTGTTCACGAACTGCGACGACGGCGACAAAAAGACCACCGACAAGTGCAAGGACGTCACCTGCGGCGCCAACGCCACCTGCGACACGGGCACCGGCGAATGCGAATGCAACACCGGCTACACCGGCGATCCCCTCACCGGCTGCACCCTGGCGGATCCCTGCGACGGCGTCACCTGCGGCGACCACGCCACCTGCGACACGGGCACCGGCGAGTGCGAGTGCGACTTCGGCTACGTCGGCGATCCCCTCACCGGCTGCACCCTGTCCGAGCTCTGCGACGACGTCACCTGTGGCGCCAACGCCACCTGCAACCCGGGGACCGGCGAGTGTGAGTGCGACGACGGCTACATCGGGGATCCCGACGTCGGCTGCTCCCTCGAGGGCACCTGCGAAGCCAACACCTGCAACGGCCACGGCACCTGCGACGACACCGGCGGCGTGGTCACCTGCGATTGCGAGGCCGGTTACATCGGCGACTTCTGCGACGCCTGCGACGCCGCCAACGGCTACGGGGAAGATCCCGAGAATCCCGGCGACTGCATCCAGAATCCCTGCATCCCCGATCCCTGCTACGGCCACGGCACCTGCTCGGTCGAGGGCGGCCTCCCCTTGTGCGACTGCGACGAAGGCTACACGGGCGGCAACTGCAACCGCTGCGACACCGCCGCCGGCTACGAGGACGACCCGGCGAACCCAGGCACCTGCATCCAAAACGCCTGCTTCGGCGTGACCTGCTCCGGCCACGGCACCTGCAACGTCGAGGCGGGCAACCCCGTATGCGACTGCGACACCGGCTACACCGGCGCCGCCTGCGCCGCCTGCGACACCGCCGCCGGCTACGTGAACTCCATCGCCACGCCCGGCGCGTGCGTGCTGAATCCCTGCCTGGCCCAGACCTGCTCCGGCCACGGCACCTGCTCCCAGAGCGCCACCGACACGGCCCAGTGCGCCTGCTCCGCCGGCTACACCGGCGCCACCTGCAGCGCCTGCGACACCGCCAACGGCTACCTCGCGTCGACACTCTCCCCGGGCACCTGCATCCCGACGCCCTGCACCGCCGGCGCCTGCAATAGCCACGGCACCTGCACTGTCGTCAATGACGCCGCCTCCTGCGCCTGCGCCACCGGCTGGACCGGGAGCACGTGCAACACCTGCGCCACCGGCTACACCGGCGCCGCCTGCGACACCTGCGACACCGCCAACGGCTACGTCGCCTCCATCGCGACCCCGAGCACCTGCATCCTGGACCCCTGCGCCGGACAGACCTGCAACGGCCACGGCACCTGCTCCTTGAGCGCCACCGACACGGCCCAGTGCACCTGCACCACCGGCTACACCGGCACGCTCTGCGCCGCCTGCGACACCGCCAACGGCTACGTCGCCTCCATCGCGACCCCGGGCACCTGCATCCTGGACCCCTGCGCCGGCAACACCTGCTCGGGCCACGGCACCTGCGGCCTCGACCCCGCCGACGCCCCCGTGTGCGCCTGTGCCACCGGCTACACCGGCGCTGCCTGCGCCGCCTGCGACGCCGACAACGACTACATCGCCTCCACCGTGACCCTGGGCACCTGCATCCTGAACCCCTGCGTCGGACAGACCTGCTCGGGCCACGGCACCTGCTCGGTCGTCGATGACGCCGCCTCCTGCGCCTGCACCACCGGCTACACCGGCGCGCTGTGCGCCGCCTGCGACACCGCCAACGGCTACGTCGCCTCCATCGCGACCCCGGGCACCTGCATCCTGGACCCCTGCGCCGGCAACACCTGCTCGGGCCACGGCACCTGCGGCCTCGACCCCGCCGACGCCCCCGTGTGCGCCTGCACCACCGGCTATACCGGCACGGCCTGCGACGCCTGCGACACCGCCAACGACTACATCCCCTCCACCGTCACCATGGGCACCTGCATCCTGAACCCCTGTCCGACCACGGGCGCCTGCTCGGGCCACGGCACCTGCGTCGTCGTCGCTGACGCCGCCTCGTGCACCTGCACCACCGGCTACACCGGCACGCTGTGCGCAGCCTGCGACGCAGACAACAACTACATCGCCTCCACCGTGACCCTGGGCACCTGCATCCTCGACCCGTGCTTCGGCGAGGACTGCTCGGGCCACGGCACCTGCGCCGTCGTCGACGACCTCGAGGACTGCTCCTGCGCCACCGGCTACCTCGGCGACTACTGCGACGCCTGCGACACCGCCAACGGCTTCGTCGAGTTCCCCGTCGGCTCGGGCACCTGCGTCGAGAACACCCTCGTGCAGCCCGGCGAGCTGGTCATCACCGAGATCATGATCCAGTCCACCCTGACCCCCGTCGAGAACGGCCAGTGGTTCGAGGTCGTGAACATGACCGGCGTCACCAAGCGCCTGGCCGGTCTCTCCTTTGTCGCCAACGACGCCCGCGTCGACATCCCGACCGACTCCCCGGCCGTGATCGCCCCCAACGCGACCATGCTGGTGGCCAAGTCCAACAACCCCGGCGTCAACGGCGGCCTCGCCACCGTCGACCTCCAGCTCTCGGGTATGGCCCTCGAAATCATGACGGGCACCCTGCGCATCGAGCACACCGACGGTGGCCTGCTCATCGACGAGGTCACCTGGGACACCACCTGGAACCACCAGAACCACCGCTCCCTCACGCTGTCCCCGGCCGCTTTGACCTCGGCCACCCCGGCGGACCAGCTCAACGACAACGGTGACCACTGGTGCTTCGGCGCCTCCGACTATTACGGCAACGGCACGCTGTACTGCACCCCCGACGCGGCCAACGACGAGTGCCGCCTGTTCTGGTGCGGCCTGCAGTGGCCCCAGACCACCACGACGGAAGAAGGCGTGACCACTGAGATCATCTACGGCCAGGTCTTCGACTACCTGCTCACCGTCGGCCAGGACTTCAACCCCTTCATCAGCGCCCAGGTCGGCTTCGGTGCGGTGGATTCGGATCCGTCCGGACTCGGCTGGACCTGGTTCGACGCCAGTTACAACCTCTCGCACGTTGACCAGGACAAAGAGGAATTCATCGGCTTCCTGCAGCCCACCACGGCCGGCACCTACGATTACCTCTATCGCGTCTCCACCGACGGCGGCCTCAGCTACCAGAACTGTTACTGGGAAGCCGATGGCACCAGCCGCGGCACGCTGACGGTGACCGCCGCCCCCCCAAAAAGCCTGTTCTTCTCGGAATACACCGAGGGCAGCGTTGGGACTAATAAGGTTTTAGAGATTTTTAATCCGTTTTCGACCAGTGTTAGTCTGTCAGGTTGTTCCGTTAAAATATATTCCAACGGTTCAACGTCTGCAGGAACAACAATTAACTTAACAGTAACCGAGTCGATTGCCGCAAATGACGTTTACGTTCTCTGTAATACTGGCGCGGAGATTGTTTCTTCTGGTGTTTGCGATCAAACTTCCGGTTCTCTCAGTTTTAATGGTGATGATGCAGTTGAACTTGTTTGCGCAAGTACTTCTCTTGATATCATTGGGAAAATCGGCCAAGACCCTGGGACTGAATGGGGTACAGGATTGACCAGCACTGCAGATAATACAATTCGGCGTAAATGCGGAATTTTGATCGGTGATGCTATTGGCTCCGATGATTTTGATCCGGCCGTCCAATGGGATGGCTATGCTGATGGCACTTATTCAGGATTCGGCGCTCACGATCCCGTCTGCCCCTAGTCCTACCCGCGCCGCGCCTTCGCCCTCTCCCACCCTCCCATGAAACCGACGTCCACCCCCAAGAGCCGCGACCTCACCGCGGCGGAGCTTCAACTCGTGGCCGACGAGGGCGCGCGGCTGCTCACGGGGCAGCGGTTCTCCCGGATCGTCGAGGCGTCCGAGCGCTGCCTGCTCTTCCAGGGCGGGTTCACGGACCTGGCGGTGGATCTGACCCCCGGGTTCGTCCACGCCTGCCTGTGCGGCTCGCGCCGGGCCCGCGGCGAGGTGGGGCCGTTCACCATGCTGCTGCGCAAGCACGTCGGCGGGGCTAGGGTGACAGCCTTTCGCCTGGCTCGCCCGGGGGACCGCGTGCTCCTTTTCGGCTTCACCTCGGGGGTGACGTTGTCCGTCGAGCTCACCGGGCGCCACGCCAACGCGTTTCTGCTCGACGACACCGGCGCCATCCTGGGCGCCTGGTTCCCCACCCACAGCGTCACGCGGCCGCTCCACGCCGGCGCGACCTACACGCTGCCGCCGCCGCCGTCCGAATCACTGGCGCCCGGGGCGGACGCAGCCCCCCGTTTCCTCGCCGAGGACACCGGCGCCGCCGTGGACGCGTACTTCACCGCGGCCATGCGTGACGCCGCCCGGGAGCGCGCCCGGAGCGCGGCCATCACCGCGAAGACCCGCGAGCTCGAGCGCGCGCGGCGCACGCTGGCCCACTTGCAGGCCGACGCGGCGCGCATGGCCCGGCGCACCGAGGGCAAGCGGCTGGGGGACCTGTTCCTGGCGGCGCTCCCCGTGTGGCCCGCCGGCGCCCTCACCTTCGAGTTCACGCCCTGGGACGGCTCGCCCCCCGAGCGGCTCACGCTCCCGGCGCGCTGCAAGACGCCGGCCGCGGCCGCCCAGTTCCACTTCGGCGAATACAAGAAGGCCCGCCGCAGCCGCGCCGTGGTCGAGGAGCGGGCCGCCCACTTCGCCGCCCTCGCCGCCCGCCTCGAGGTCGAGCTCGCCGACCTCGCCGAGCGCCCCGCCGAGGCCTTCGACCCGCCCGCGAAGCCCGGCGCCGCCGACGGCAGGCCCGGCGCCGGCGGGAAGCGCACAACCGGAGCCGGAAAAAAGACGAAGCCGCCCGCCACCGACGCGGGGACCCGCGCCTTCGTCTCGTCGGACGGCCTGCCCATCGAGGTGGGCAAGAGCGCCGCCGACAACCACCGCCTGACCTTCCAGAAGGCCCGCGGCGCCGACTTGTGGCTCCACGCCCGCGATGTCCCCGGCTCCCACACGGTCATCTTCTGCGGCAACGGGCCGGTGCCCCGGCGCACCCTCGAGGAGGCGGCCATGCTCGCGCTGTTCTACTCCGACGCGCGCCCCGAGGGCCGCGGCGACGTCCACTTCGTGCAGCGCAAGTTCGTGCACGCCGTGCGCGGCGCCCCGGGCAAGGTCACCCTGGCCTCCCCCAAATCGCTGTATGTGGTGATCGACCCGGCGGTGATCGAGCGTCTGTTCGCCGGGCGAAAGTCAGCCGACAATGCGGACTGATGGACTCGGTGGACTTGTTTGCGGGAGCTATTCGGCCTTAGGCGCCGGGGCCTCCCACTTGGAGCCGTCCTTGTAGCCGACCTCGCGCAGGGTGACCTTCACCGAGGCGGTCTCCTTGGGGATGAACGCGCCGGCCTCGAACTTGGCCGATTTCTTCGCGCCCACGAGCTCGGGGGCCTGGGCAGACCAGGGGAAGTCCTTGAGCTCCTTGCCCGAGGCGTCGAGGTAGTGCAGTTTCATGAACAACTTGTTCACGGCCTTGTCCTCGAAGTTGTATATTTTAAACTCTGCCCCCCGATCATCTCCGTCACCGTCGATCTCGACAAACACGAAGGCCACCGGAGCGCCGTCGGCGGGCCTCTCGGGCCACTTCTCCTTCTCGCCGCCACCGCTCTTGCCCGAGCAGGACACGGCGAGGAACGCCAGGACCAGGATCGACAGAAGACCAGACAATCTTTTCATGGGGAACCTCCTTCAGGATGCCCAGTTCACGACACCTGAGGCGGTTTGTCAACCCACCTTCGCCCGGAGCTCCGAACCCGGGGTTGTCTCTGTTCCCGATGAGTGATACAAAGGAAACACTCATCGAAGCCGGAGGTCGAACCATGAAAAACACCCTGCTCCCCCTCGCCCTGATCCTGCTCGGGCTCCTGTCCGCGTGCGAGACCAAGACCACCAACCAGAACGCCTGCGGCGACGGCTTCGTCGATCCGGGCGAGGACTGCGACGGCACGATCGGCGAGCTCACCTGCACGTCCATCGGCCACTACAACGCCCTGGGCACCTTACGGTGCAACCCCAACTGCACCTTCGACGTGACTGACTGCGGCGGCACCTGCGGAGACGGCACCCTAAACGTGGAGGACGGCGAACTGTGCGACACCGTCGACCTGGGCTCGGCCACCTGCGCCAGCCTCGGGTACTACGGCGGTGTCCTGGCCTGCGCCGATGACTGCCTTGGCTACGACGAGGCGGAATGCGCGGCGGCCGGACGCTGCGGTGACGGCGTCCTCCACGTCGGATACGGCGAGATCTGTGACGGCGAGATGCTCGCGGGCGAGACCTGCGAGTCCCGGGGGTTCCTGGGCGGCACCCTGGCCTGCCGCACCGACTGCCTCGCCTTCGACACCAGCGGCTGCGCCGGAGCCTGCGGTGACGGGGAGATCCAGACAGAGGGCGGCGAGGTGTGCGACGGCGCCGACCTCGACGCCCAGACCTGCCTCACCCTCGGCTACTACGGCGGGGACCTGTCCTGCGCACAAAACTGCCTGGCGTTCAACCTCGCCTCCTGCGAGCTGGCCGGACGCTGCGGTGACGACGCCATCCAAATCTCGTACGGCGAGACCTGCGACGGCGACAACCTCGGGCTCGCGACCTGCCTCACGCAGGGCTTCTACTCGGGAACGCTGGCCTGCGACACGCCGACCTGCCTGCTCGACACCACCGGCTGCAGCGGGCGCTGCGGCGACGGCGTCCTGCAGCCGGCGAACGAGCAGTGCGACGGCGCCGACCTCAACGGCGAGAGCTGCGAAACGCTGGGGAACAACCCGGGCGACTTGGCCTGCACGGGCCTTTGCACGTTCGACATCTCCGGGTGTGACGGCCGCTGCGGGGATGGGATCATCCAGAGCGCCCACGAGGACTGCGAAGGGACCAACACAGACGGACAGACCTGCGTCAGTATCGGCTTCATCTTCGGCGGCTATCTCTCCTGTGTCTCGGCGACGTGTCAGTTCAACGTCAGCAACTGCAATGCCGTCGCTGAGGTCGACGGTGGCTCCTATCACACGTGCGCCCGGTTCGCGTCCGGGGCCCTCAAGTGCTGGGGTAGCAACACGTATGGGCAATTAGGAAACAACACGACCACCAATTCCGACAACCCCGTCAATGTCACCGGCATCACCGATGCCGTGGCCGTTTCCGCAGGCAACGATCATACCTGCGCCATCGTAGGGACCGGCAGTGTCAAGTGCTGGGGCGAGAACGGCATCGGTCAACTCGGGATCGGTTCGACCACGGACTCCCTCACGCCCGTCACGCTCCCTGGAATCACCACGGCCACGCACATCTCCGCCGGCGCGTTCTTCACCTGCGTCGTGCTCGCGGACGACACGGCCCGCTGCTGGGGCAAGAACGACTTCGGCCAACTGGGGAACGGGAACACCACCCAGCAGAATTCGCCGGTGACCGTCTCGGGGCTGACTAATGTCGCCGGCATCTCGGCCTCCCTGGGCACCCACGCCTGTGCCGTGCTCAACAACGGGACGATCAAGTGCTGGGGCGCGAACGCCTACGGCCAGCTCGGCAACAACGGCACCAACAATTCGAGCACGCCGGTGACCGTGTCAAACATGTCCACCGCGGTCCAGGTCACCACGAACTTCACCTCCACCTGCGCCCGCCTCGGCACAGGCGCCGTGCAGTGCTGGGGCAACAACCAGATGGGACAGCTCGGAGACGGTTCCACTTCGCTCAAATTGACGCCGAACACGGTGCCCAACCTCAGCGGGATCACGGATCTGTCGTCGGGCAACGTGCACTCCTGCGCCATTGAAAACGACAAATACCTTCACTGCTGGGGCGGGAACGCGGCCGGCCAGGTCGGGGACGGCACCACTACCAACAGGACCTCCCCGGTCCAGGTGACCCTGAGCTCCTACGCGAACTTCCTCGGCGTGGGCGGGACCCACTCCTGTGTCATCCATAACAGTCTGGGGATGATCTCCTGCTGGGGTGCCAACGCGGCGGGCCAGCTCGGCGTCGGGAACCTGAATGTTTACCGAACGCCAAGGCTCGTGGTCCCCTGACGCCAATTCACCTCATCTGGCGGAAGTGACCAAAACATGGATTTGTTCGGAATTTTCCTGCTGTTGTTGCTCGTGATAATCGGGCCGGTCATCTACTTGGTGTTTCTGCTGCTGCGCGCCGACGAGCGCAACATCCGCGCCTGGGTCGGCAGTCTGGGCGGTCAGGTGATCCACCTGACGTGCGACGCCTGTGGCACCCAGGACCTGTGGGACAAGAAGGCGCGGGTCTACTCGGTGCGTTACCGGGACGGCGAGGACGCGATCCACGACGTCAAGTTGAGGGTCACGCTTCTCGAAGGGATCCGCGTGCTCGACGAGGATCCCTCTCCTACCGTGCCGTCCGATCCTCCGCGGGACTGACCGCTCCACGATCGGCCAGAACCCGCTGCAACGCCAGAAGCCGCGGCTCCTTCGGGTACAGCGCCAGCAGGCCGTCGAGAAAGACGGCCGCGTCTTCATCGCGCCCGGCGGCCTTCAGCCCGCCCGCGACCCGGGCCAGCGCCACCACCTGCTCCACCGGGATGCCCAGCACCTAGATCGGAAGAGCACACGTCTGAACTCCAGTCACCGAATACGAT
>CALKWH010000461.1 GCA_938004375.1 uncultured Pseudomonadota bacterium | reverse complement strand
ACCACCGAGATCTACACTCTTTCCCTACACGACGCTCTTCCGATCTTACGACATCAATTCTTACTTCGATGCGGCCGGCGGCAGCAACAGCATGCCCATCAAGGTCGCCGGCGGCGTTTCCACGCCCATCTGGACCAGTCTGGCGCTGAGCTTGGGCGGCGGGTATGGTTGGGGATTGTATGACTCGGGGCCGGCCCCGGACACCTGGCTCCTGTTCGCCGGCCTGCAGTATTCGTTGTCCGCCCGGCTCAAGCTCCAGGCAAAGTACGAGCACACCTTCGAAGACTCGCTGGTCGGTTCGTTCTCCGACCAGCACAACTTCACCTTCGGCGCGACCATGCCGTTCGGCCAGAAACTGCTGTTCACCGCCCAGGCGGGCTATCGCCACGTCACCTACGCCGAGATCCCCATCCTCGTCGAAGGGGCGGAGCACGCCACCACCCGTGCGGATGACATCATCTTCACGGACCTGTCGCTCTCTTATAAATTACGTCCTGACCTCGTGGTGAGCGCCCGTTACAACTTCATGACCGACATGACCCCCTACCGGTACACGGTCAACTCGGTCCCCGAGGGCGACCCGGACTTCGGCGGTTTTCCGATCGTGAACAACCCCTCGTTCATGAAGCACCAACTCTACCTCACGCTCGCCTGGCACTTCTGATGCGCCCCGCCGTCGCCAGGATCCTCGCCGTCGTCCTGTCCGTCCTCCCCCTCGGCTGCGCCTCCTGGCTCGGGTCCAAGGAGACCAAGACCGACGACACCCAGTTCCGCGTCAAGCCGCCCCCGCGGCTCATCGGCAGCGACGATGTCCTGACGATCACCTCGTTCACCAACCGGCTCCCCTCGGGGGACTTCATCGTCGACGCCGACGGCGCCATCCTCTATCCGTACGTCGGCAAGGTCCAGGTGGCGGGCAGGCAGGTCGCCGAGATCATGGACCTGCTCGTCAACCGGCTCAAGGACGGCTATTTCCGCAACCCGATGCTCTCGGTGACCCTCAAGTCCGCCCAGAACCAGCAGTTCACCCTGTTCGGGGCTGTCAAGAACCCGATGAACTATCCCTACGTGCCCAACATCACCATCCTCGAGGCGCTGGCCAAGGCCGGCGGGCTCGGCGACAAGGCCGACGCCAACGAGGTGACCATCTTGCGCAAGGCCAACGGACAATCCCTGCGCATGCGGGTCTCGATCCCGGACATCATCGAGGGGAAAACGCCGAACTTCTTCGTGCTGCCCGGCGACATCATCATCGTCCGGGAGCGCGCCCTGTGAGCGAAAAGGCGCTTTACGGCTTTTTGGCCCACTACGTCGGCCTGTTCGCCGTGTTCGCGGCGGCGGCCATCGGCGGCGTGCACCCCGCGACCCAGATGGCCGTGGCCTTCGGCGGCCTGTTGAGCTTCTTCCTGGCGCTCGCCGCCGCCCGTACCCGCCACGCGCGCGTGTCCGTGCCGGCGCTGTTCCTGTTCCTCGCCGCCCTGTTCGTGGTCACCCTGGTGCAACTGATCCCGCTCCCCCTCTGGCTGGTGGGCCGGCTCAGCCCGCACCTGGCCGAGCTGCGCGGCCGCCTGGGGCACGGCACCTCGCCCCTGGCCTACGACACGCCCGCCGCCCTCTTCTCGGCCTTTCAGCTCGCGGGCACCGCCGGGTTCCTGTTCGCCGCCTACCAGGTGACCCGACACGGCATGTTCACCCAGCGGATGGTGCAGGTCCTGGCCTTCTTTGGCGCCGCCCTCGCCGCCCTCGCCCTTTTCCACGAGCTCGCCGGCCTGCATCTGATGTACGGGCTGTACCGCCCCTCGGAGAGCCCGAGCTTCTTTCTGCCCTTCGTGAACTCCAACCACGCCGCGGGCTTCTACGGGTTCATCTTCTTCGTGCTGCTGAGCCTGGGCATGGGCGAGACCAGTCCGCGGCTGCGCTTCTTCACGCTGGGCTGCGCCTTTTTCCCCTTCCTGGCCGTGGTCTGGACGGGCTCCCGCGGCGGCCTCGGCGCGCTGGGCGCGGGCCTCGTGATCTGGTGGCTGCTGTCCCGCCTGGCCCGGGACGCGGCCCCGTCCATGACCTGGATCGGGCTCGCCTTCATCGGCCTGTTGGTGTCGATCCCGTTGATGGACCAGTACGTCCTGCCGTTTCTGGCGGAGCCGACCGGCCTCGAGGAGGACGTCAAGTTCCACCTGTGGCGCAACGCCGCCCCCCTGCTGTCGGATCACCTCTGGACCGGCGTCGGACGCGGGGGCTTCGGCGCCGTGTATCCTTATTACTACGATTTGCCCGCCCGGATCGCGGTCGATTACGTCGAAAACCTGCCGCTGCAGTTCCTGATCGATTACGGGGCCGTGGTCGCTTCGACGCTGCTGGTCGCCGGGGCCGTGGTCGTGACCCGCTACTTCCGCCGGATCCGGCTGCGCGTGTGGAAGGCGGGGCTCATCGCAGGGGTCGCCACGCTGCTGTTGCAGAACCTGGTCGACTTCAACCTGTCGTTCCCGGGTACCGCCCTGCCGCTGACGCTGGTGCTGGGGGTGCTCTCGGCCCAGCGGTATCACGGGACCCGCCGCCCCATGCGCAAGTGGGTGTTCGGCTGGGCGGCCCTGGGGATCCCCTGGACCGCGGTCACCGTGGCCGCGCTGGTGGCCATCCCCACCTGGGTGCTGCCCCACCGGCTGGAGGCCGAGCGTGCCGAGGTGGCCGCGCTGGGCGCCGCCCGGAAGTGGGACGAGATGGCCCGAGTCGCCGCCGAGGCCCAGAGACGGCACCCGGCGGATTTCCAACTCTCGGCCATGCGCGGGCTCGCCGAAGTCTTCGTGCCCAAGGGTCAGCCGCTGCGGTGGATCGGTCTCGCTTCCTGGTTGTTCCCCCGACATCACTACCCCGAACTGATGGCCGCCCGGGTGCTGGCCCGCTGGAACCGCTCCTCCCAGGCCGCGCTGCAGTACGCCCGCGCTCTGGAGAAGGGCGCCCCGCTCAACTGGCGCATGGTCGAGGAGCTCCGGCCCCACGTGACGGGGCCGGCCGGCCTCCTCGGGATCGTCCCGCCGGCCCAGTGGGATCGCCTGGTCGACCTGCTGCCGCTGCCCGAGCGCGAACCCGTGTGTCGCGCGCTCCTGCCGCGCAGGCTGCGGCTGGGTCCCACCTGCACACGCCTGCTCCTGGCGCAGGCGCTGGCGCAACGGGACTGGCCGCTCGTGGAACGTCTGGCCATCCTCGAGGGTTCCCGCGCGCCGGGCCAGTTCCGTCCGATCGCCCTCCGGCTGCGGGCCCTGAAAGGGCAGGGAAAGACGGCCGAGCTCGAGGCCCTGCTGACCCGGGCCCGACGGCAGTTTCCCCGACACGGCGCCATGTGCGCGGCCTCCATGATGCAGGTCTGCCGCGAGCAGGGACGCGAGGCCGCCCTGGCCTGGGGACGCGGCAAGCTCGACGGCCGCGGGCTCACCCCCGCCCACGCGCAGATCCTCCTCGAGGCCATGCTCGGCCTGACGACCCCCAACTCCCCCGAAGCCCTCTCGCTGCAGAACCGGCTCGAGGCCCTGCGCCGCGGGGGGCGTCCGCCCGCGGATAGGGACCTGTTCCTGATGCTCGGTTTTCTGTTCGATTCCGCGCAGTGCAAGGCGCCCGGAGAAGACACCGGAAGACTGGCCAAATAACCTGATCAGCCTTGACTTTTCATGGTCGGCGACGACTGGGACGACGCCGGTCTCGATTTCGATTTGGATTTCGATTTCGATTTCGATTTCGATTTTGATCCCGACGCTGTCAGAGGATCTCCTCCGTCGTCACGGATAGCAAAGGAACTCCATGACCTTGCGGCCGCCGGCCGTGAAAAGGAGGGTGCGTCGGGGCACGTCGCGGCCCACCCGGCGCGCGACCTCGGACCACTCGCGGTGACCGGCGGTGCCGGGCAGGTGCAGCCGGGAGACCGAAGCCACCGCCTCGAGGAGGTGCGCGTCGATGGAGAACTGCGCGCCGTCGAGGGCCTCGAACTTCGAGCACTCCATGACCCAGGGGTGCGCCGCATCCGGGGCCGGTCGGGGGATCCGCCGGCAGATCCCGAAGGTGAGGTCCGTGGTGGCCTCTTGGATGTGGATGCGGAAATGGAAGGTACCCTTCTCCAGGCGGAGATCCACGTACTGATCCATCTTGACGATGGGCTGCCCGGTGGCCCGGTCGTGGACCAGGCGCGGACACTGGAGGACCTCGTCGATCAGTTTGTCCTCGGGCTCCGCGACGGGCCCCACGGGCGCCCGCTTGGCCGGCCCCGCCGCCATCGGGGAACTGGGTACGGTCGCGGGCGACGTCCCCGGGTCCTTCGGTCCCGTACAGGACAACAGCAGCGCGCTCGCGAGCAGGGTGGACAACACCGGAGAACAGGCTCGGGTCGACATGGCGGGGATCCTTTCGTGCCCCGACGGTAAGCCATTTTCTGAAGAACCGCAACCCCCGTCCGACGGGTCAGACAAGTCCGACAAGTCAGACAAGTCAGACAGGTCAGACAGGTCCACTGATACCGTCGAGCAGAGGGCGCTGGTGCTTGTGTATCTCGTTTTC
>CALKWH010000460.1 GCA_938004375.1 uncultured Pseudomonadota bacterium | reverse complement strand
CACCGAGATCTACACTCTTTCCCTACACGACGCTCTTCCGATCTCTCCTCGGCCGTGGACTCGCCGGCGAGCACGCGCCGATCCACCTCGCGCAGCCGCTGCACCGTCTCGGGCGGAAAGAAGTTGGTGTCATCCTGGCCGATCACCCCCTCGGCCGTGGCGCCGAACAACTCGAGGGTGGGGCGGTTGCCGTAGAGATACCGGCTTTCCCGGTCCTTCATGTACACGCACGCGGGGACGTGGTCGAGGGCGTCCCGGAAGCGGCGGGCCTCGTCGAGGGCGCGGCTCATGGCGTCCCGGCTGCGCAGGGACTCGGTCCACTTCCAGACGGCGTCCATGAGCAGGGTGAGCTGGAGCTCGTCCACCATGGTGTAGTCCGAGGACTTGTTGGCGACCCCCACCACCGCCACGATGCGTCCCTGGTGCAGCACGGGGATGGAGAGGAACCGCTCGAGCCGCACGTGTCCTGCCGGGACCCCCTTCTTGAGCGGGTTGGCTGCGGCGAAGTCGTTGACCAGGATGGCGCGGCGCTGGCGCACCACCTCGCCCCAGATCCCGGTCTTGTCGAGCGCGTAGACCGTCTGCGGGTTCACCACGGCACACTCGGCCATGACTCCCCGGGACCAGGAGTTCAGCGTGAACTCCCGGTTGTCCTCGTCATAAAAATAGATGTACCCGATCCGGCTTTCGGTGAGCTCGATGGCCTGGTTCAAGGCGTGGTCGAGGAAGTCCTGGAGGTCGCGCGCGTCGTACTGGAGGATGGCCAGCACCGCCTGCTGGCGCCGGACCTGGCGCTGCACCTCCCGCTGGGCGAGGACCTGGGTGGTGATGTCGAGGGCGATCTCGACGGCCCCGAGGAGGGCGCCGGCCTCGTCGAAGAGGGGGGACGCCCTGCACAGCCAGCAGCCCTGGGACTCGGGCCAGTCTTTCTGGTTCCAGGGCGTGAGCTCGGCTTCGGCCGGACGCCCCGTCTCCAGGGTCTCGAGGACCGGGCAGCCCTTGCAGAGATGCGCGAGGCCCCAGACCTGCCAGCAGCGGCAGCCGGTGAGCGCCTCCAGGGACAGGCCGGTGGCCGCCCGGTAGGCCCGGTTGGCCCAGACGAGCCGGTGCTCCGGGTCATGCACGGAGACGGCCACCGGGACCTCCTCGAGGGCCAGACAACCGGCCATGTTCCGAAGTTTCTCGGGATCGCGCAAGTCTCCGCCTCCAGGCTTCCGTGAAGCCGATAGTACGAAATCCTAACTTATATTTTTTGCATGGGGGGGTCAACCTGTCAGATGAGTCTGACAAAAAAAAGCTAAAACGGTCTTAACGACCGCCGATTGAAACCCATTGCTGACGGCAAGAACGATTCACCCATCACCGAGGTGTCATCATGAAGAACATGGTTTTTTCTGTCGCCGTGCTGTGCCTGTCCCTGCTGCCCTTGAGGGTGGGCGCACAGAACCTGCACGAGGTCAACGTGCTCCACTTCAAGTCGACGGGCGACCCCGCCGGCCTGGTCACCCAGGAGAGCGCGGGGAACCTGGCGCACCTGAAGTGGAGCGCCGGGGGTCTTTTCTCCTATGCCTATCTCCCGCTGCGCATCCTGGAGGACGGGGAGGACGCCGGTGCGGTGGTATCACACCAACTGCTCATGGATCTGTCCTTCGCGATCGGCCTGTGGGAGCGCTTCCAGCTCGGCGTCAACTGGCAGGCGGTGATCTTCCAGACCGGTGACGCCCTCGACGACCTGGGCTTCTCCGGCGGCGAGGTCCGCGCGGTCGCCCTCTCGGATCTGCGCCTGGTGCCCAAGGTCGTCGCCCTGCGTCAGCACCAGTACGGCTTCGGGCTGGCCTTCGTCCCCATCTTCACCCTGCCGACGGCGACCGGCGGCGCGAACGCCGGGGAGCCCTTCCTCTCGTTCGAGCCGCGGTTGGTGGCCGACCGGCGCTTCGCTTCGGGCCTGTACGTGGCCGGCGGCCTCGGCTACCTGATGCGTGAGCGCACCCAGATCGGGAACCTGGCAGTGGATGACGAGGTGGTCTTCTCCGTGGGCGCCGAGTACGCGCTCCTGCCGAAGATCTCCATCCTGGGCGAGGTGTTCGGCGGGATCGGCCTGTCGGACGCCGACGGGGATCCCGACGGCGGAATCGATCTGGAAGAGGCCCCCGTCGAGGCGCTGCTGGCGGGCCGCTGGCGTCACGCGAGCGGGCTGGTGGTGACCGGCGGTGTGGGGCGTGGCCTCACCAGCGGCTACGGCGCCCCGGCGTTCCGTGTGTTCGTGGGCGCCGGCTGGATGGCCCCGGCCAAGGCGGCGCCCGCCGTGTCCCAGGCCGACGCGGACGGAGACGGCATCCCCGACGAGACCGACAAATGCCCGAAGGAGCCCGAGGACCAAAACGGCTTCGAAGACCAGGACGGCTGCCCCGACGCCGCGAAGGACTCCGACGGTGACGGCCTCCCCGATGACGCGGACAAGTGCCCGAAGGAGCCCGAGGACCAAAACGGCTTCGAGGACGAGGACGGCTGCCCCGACGCCGCCAGGGACTCCGACGGCGACGGCCTCCCAGACGTCACCGACAAGTGCCCGAAGGAATCCGAGGACAAGAACGGCTTCGAGGACCAGGACGGTTGCCCCGACGCCACCAAGGACTCCGACGCCGACGGCCTGCCCGACGTCACCGACAAGTGCCCTGCCTCCGCCGAGGACAAGGACGGCTTCGAGGACGAGGACGGCTGCCCCGACGCGGACAACGACGGGGATGGCTTCTGCGACCCGTGGGTGTTTGAACAGAACCTGCAGGACAAGCTGGCCGACCAGTGCAAGGGACTGGACAAGTGTCCCGCCGAAAAGGAGATCATCAACGGTTTCGAGGACGAGGACGGCTGCCCCGACAAGGGCGCAGAGAAGGCCGTGATCACCAAGAACAGCATCATCATCCTCGACCGCATCTACTTCGAGATCGACAAGGCCAACCTGTTGAAGCAGAGCTATCCGGTGCTGGACCTGGTCGTGCAGATCATGAAGACCCACACGCACATCCAGGCTCTCGAGGTGCAGGGCCACACCGACGACGTGGGCACCGACGAGAAGAACCAGCGCCTCTCTTCGGACCGGGCCGAGGCCGTCGTGAAGTACCTGGTCTCCAAGGGCGTCGAGATGTCACGGTTGAGCGCGAAGGGCTACGGCGAGAGCGTCCCGCTGGCGGACTGCGCGGCGCTCAAGGGCGCCCGGCTCGATGCCTGCCGGGCGAAGAACCGCCGCGTCGAGTTCAAGATCGAGAAGCTCGGAAACCGGGGGAACAACTAATCCGGCGCGCGCCGCCGGTTCGAGAAACGGAGGATCGTCATGAACACCCATCACCACGGAACCAACTCCCATTTCGGACGTCTCGCCTTGACCCTGGTGCTCCTGTTGCTCTCCGGGCTGTTCCCGGCCACCTCGCTGGCGGCCGACGGCGACGGTGACGGAGTGGACGATCTGTACGATCTGTGCCCGTTCACCCCGGTCGGTCTGTCGGTGGACGGCGCCGGCTGCGACGCCTTCTGCGAGGTCGTGGACCTGACCAGCAACGTGTTCCTGCGCTCCCGGCTGCTCGAGGTCGGTGTGGCGATCGCCGCGTCGTTCGGCTCGAACATCGACGCCCCTGCCGGCTGGCACCCCAGGGGCGGCGGTGGCAGCACGCTGGGGTTCGTGGCCAACCCGCAGAAGAACAATTGGGCCAGTTACAACGGCGACTTCTTCCTGCCCGGCACCCCCGAGGAGGGCTTCGGGATCCAGGTCGGCGCCACCAATTACTTCAACAGCACCCGGATGAGCCTGAACCAGATCCCCGGCGACTTCACCGGCATCCGCGTGCAGTGCGAGCCCCAGGTGTGCGGCCTGCGTGGCGGCGGCGCCGTCTTCTGGCAGGGGGCCGTGGCCGGCATCACCGTGAACCACACCTACTCGGTGCTCAACGAGGGCCTGTTCATCCTCATCAACGTCAAGTTGACCAACACCACGGGGTCCAGCCAGACTGTGTATTACATGCGCAACGTGGACCCGGACAACCAGCAGCCCCTGACCGGCAGTTACTCCACCCGCAACACTATCGTGAGCCAGGGAGACGGCACCGCCACCTCCCAGGCCCTGGTGTCCGCGGTGACCGACGCGGTCCCCGGGGCCAGCGCGTCCTACATCGCCCTGATCTCTTCGGACCCGGACGCCCGGGTCACCTACGGCGGTTTCTCGAACCGCGATGCAAGCGCCGTGTGGAACTGCTCGGGCTTCACCTGCGCGGTGGGCTCCACGCAGACCAATGACATCGCCATCAGCCTGGCCGTGAAGAAGACCATCCCCGCCGGAGGAATCGTGGAGTTTTCCTACGCCTACACCCTGGACCCCGTCGAGGTCCTCACCGCCGTGGACTGCACCGTCCCCTTCGTCTGCGGGGACGGAGTGGTCGAGGGCACCGAGGCCTGCGACGACCTGAACACCGCGCCCGGCGACGGCTGCGACGGCGCCTGCAAGGTCGAGTCCGGCTACTCCTGCCTGGGCGAGCCCAGCGTCTGCACCGACAACGACGAATGCATCCTGGGCACCGACGACTGTCACGCGAACGCCACCTGCACCAACCTGCCCGGCGGCTTCTCCTGCGCCTGCAACG
>CALKWH010000459.1 GCA_938004375.1 uncultured Pseudomonadota bacterium | reverse complement strand
CCGCCGCCCGGTCGGTGGAGGTGGCGAAGGTGCCCAGGGCGCCCTCGACGTCGGCGGTGACCGGCCGGCTCACGTCGGCCGCCTCGCCCAGGCCCTCGTCGAGCCGGTGCCCGTCCCCGTCGGGGTAGAACACCGTCAACTGGCGCAGCTCCGGGATATCGGGGCGCGAGCGCCAGGAGAGCAGGGCCACGCGCCCCTCTTCGTCGGGGGGCAGCGGCAGAAGCTCGTGGCAGCGGCTGAACACGGCTTTCAGGTCGAGGATCGAGGCCGTGAAGGACCCGTCGGCGGCGAAGTCCAGCCGCGCGTCGGCGGTGCCCGGGCGCCCGCACAGGACGAGCTCGGGGGATGGATCCCCGTCGAGCTCGGCGACCTCCAGCGTGGTGAAGCGGGCGTCGGGGAGGGCCGAGGCGTCCCGGGTCTCGTCCCAGGTGAAGCGCCCCTGCCCGGAGTTCGTCGCCAGGCGCAGGGCGCCGTCGACGGTGAGCGCGGCCACGTCGGGGTGGCCGTCGAGGTTCAGGTCCGCCGCGACGATCCGGGTGAGCGGGCCCGCCGGCGGGGCGGGGAAGGCCGCGTCCGGCGCCGCGTCGTAGCGCAGGTCCACCGGGAGCCGTGTGAGCGCGCGCCGGGCGACGTCGGCGCCCCGGGAGGTGCGCACGGTGACGTCGGCGGGGCCGGCGAGGCCCACGGGGGTGAGCACCTCGAGGCGGGTGGCGGTGGCCGAGACGAGGGGCGCGGGGCTGCCCCCGATCAGGACCTCGGCGGTGGCGGTGAAGTGCTTCCCCGTGATGACCACCGGGTGCCCGGCACCGGCGGAGACCTCGCCGGGGGTCACCGAGCCGATCCCGGGGCCGTCGTCGTCGTCGCAGCCGAGGGCCAGCGCGGCGGTGAGGGTCAGGACAAGGGCGAGGAGGCGGAGGGAGTCGTTGCGCATCACTTCCCCTCCGGGTCGCAGGCGTCGCCGATGCCATCGCCGTCGGAGTCGGCCTGATCGGGGTTGGCGAGGTCCGGGCAGTTGTCGCAGGCGTCGCCGCGGTCGAGAGCGAAGTTCAGGCGGCTCATGCACCAGAAACCCCGCGGCGTGTCGCAGTTGAAGTCGTTCCACAGGCCGGTGTCGGCGTACAGCCCGCCGCAGTCCTCCACGCCGCCGCTGTCGTTGGGCTCCCCCTCGGCCCAGTTCCACCAGGACGGGACCTGTCCGTCGGTCCAGAGGAAGGTGCCCTCGGTCTCGAGATCGCTCAGGCCAAAAAAGGCCGAACCCTCGGTGTGGGAGGCGATGTAAGCGTTGTCCCGCTCTCCGAGGATCTGGGCGAGCGCGGCGCCACGGCTCTCGCAGAAGGCCCGGGCCTCGGCGAAGGTGCGCGGGGTCGCGCAGTAGAGGTAAGGACCCGCCAGGTGCAGGGTGCAGCCGGTGCGTGCGGCGCAGTCCGCGGCGCCGTCGCAGCCGAAGGCGAACCGGTCGCGGTTGCGCTGGTCCGGGTTGTGGTGCTCCGGGCAGTTGTCGAGGGTGTCGTCGATGCCGTCGCCGTCGAAGTCCTCGGTCCGGGCCAGGTGCAGGTACAGTTTGGGGTACCCGGCGGGCGTGAAGAACCAGAACGCCGGCGGGCCCTCGTCGAAGGGCTGGAGGGCGAAACCCCCTGAGGCCATGGGTACGGGATGGAAGGCCGCGGCCGTGTAGTCGTAGAAGCGGCCGTCGGGGTCGTTGCGCAGGTAGACCAGCCGGCCGTCCGGGGCCGTGAGGAAGAGATCGGGGCGCGCGTCGCCGTCGGGATCGGCGACCTGGACCGTGATCGAGGGGACGTTCCCCAGGGTGACCAGCGTCTGGTCCTCGAAGGCGCCGTCGGCGCGCTGGAGCCACAGGCGGGTGCGGGTGGCGTCGGGGATCACGAGATCGGGCCGCGTGTCCCCGTCCACGTCCACGGCGACGGGCACCGTGGCGTACACGGCGGACTCCCGGGGCAGGGCCGCCACGGGGGCCTCGACGAAGACGCAGTTGCCGTCGTTGAGGAACAGTCGCGGCCCCTGGGGGGTGGTCAGGAACAGGTCCGCGTCCAGGTCGCCGTCCAGGTCGGCGACGGCGGCGCCGTGGTGGACGAGGGCCTCTCCGGCGAAAGCCCCGGTGGTGCGGTCGGAGAAGACCCGCTCCGGGCCGGCTGAGAAGATCCTGAGTGGCTTGGCCGCGGATGGGTCGGTCATGGCGGCGAGCACGTCGTCGGCCCCGTCGCCGTCGCAGTCGAAGGCCGTGCCCCGCCACAGCCCGAAGAGCGCCTCGGCCGGGGTGGTGTCCATCGCGTCATTTTCAAAGGCGGTCCAAAGCGCCGTGGCGTCGCCCGTGGTCACGATCTCGAGGCGATCCGCATGGCCGTCCCCGTCGAAGTCACCGGGCACGAGCTCCTGGAAATCCCCCGGAGCGCCCGGCTTCATCACCGCCCGGCCATCGGCGTCCATCCAGAAATGATGTTGGCTGTATGCGGTCGCGACGCGCAAATAGGTGGCGTCGCCGAACGAGTCCAGATAACTGCGCCGGACGGTCAGCGGCCACGGGTCGGCCAGAGTGGCCTCGGTGGCCACCTGGTAGTCGAGTTGACGGCCCAGGAAGCGCCAGGCGTCCGGGGCGGTGAAGGTGTGCCCCGACGAGGTGAGGACCAGGTCGGCCAGAGCGCCGGCGGGGGCCGCGGGGGTGGTGACCGTGAGGCGCCCGGGGGTCTTCCCGGTGATGGTGCCGGCGCGGCCGCCGAAGCGCACCGAGGAGACGGCGTCGAGGCCGCTGCCCTCGATGACCACGACCTGGCCGCCGTCGATGGTGGACCAGTTGGGGTGCCAGCCGGTGACCTCGAAGGTCTTGCCGTCATCGGAATCGCAGGCAGAGGTCGCGAGCCAGAGGACGAGGAGGGACGAAAGAAGGGAGACGGGGTGCTTCATGGAAATCTCCGGGTTCTCGAGAACCGTCTTGGGATGAACTCAGGACCTGCGGCGGCGCCTGGCGGCGAGGCCGATGGCCACGAGGAGCGCGGGCAGCCAGGACGAAGGCCCCCGTCCGCTCCCGCCGGCGCGGCACGAGCAGCCGTCCTCGGCGGCGGTCGTCGTGGGGCCCTCGGGGGCGGTTTGGTGCCCCGGCAGGAGGCGCACGGTGAAGTCCACGTGGGGGGAGGGGCACCGGAGCCAGCCGACCTCGTCCGAGACCAGCTGGAGGCGGGTGTCCAGGGGCTCGACGGGGTCCTCGGGCGCGCGGAACCGGAACTCGAACAGCCCGCGGCCACCGGGGGGCACGTCCTCGAGGAGCAGGGCGGGTACGTTGAAGGCGTGCCAGGAGTCGTCGATCCAGTCGATCGAACCCGCGAGGTGGTCCGACGGGATCTCCAGCCACAGGCTGCCGGCGGTCCAGGTCCGGGTGCCGGTGTTCTCGAAGGCGGCCCAGCCGGCGAAGACCTCGCCGGCGTCGGCGGCCTGGGGGAGGCCGGTGTCGATCAGGCGCGCGGAGAACGGCGGCGGGGGATCACCCATTTCCTGAGGATAGCCGTCGTCGGCCACCCCCGTGCAGTCGTCGTCGATCAGGTCGCAGCGCTCGGGCCGGGGTTCATACACCCGGACGCAGGAGAGGCAGCCGTCACGGCAGCGCCGCCGACCCTCGGCGCAGGGGCCGGGCTCGCCGGTGTCGCAGACCGTCTGCCCGCCGTCCGGATCGGGGCCCTGGCAACCGCTCCAGTCCTGCCACTGGCAGGAGCCCGAGCACGTGCGGGACTGGGTGCCGCAGTCGCAGCAGCCCTGGCTCTGGGTCTGGCCGGGGGCGCACGGCCCCTCGCCGCCGCAGCCGCTCCAGCCGCCCCAGTAGCAGTTGCTGCCGCAGGTGCGGGAGCGGGAGCCGCAGTTGCCGCAGCCCTGGGTCTCGACCTGCCCCGGGTTGCACTCGCAGGAGGTCTCGCACTCGGTGGACGGGATCGGGCGCGGGTAGGAGCCCTGGCTCACCCACCAGCTCGTGGACTGGGAGCAGGAGCCCGCGAACGGGTCGATGCTGGTGCCGTTCACGCGGAAGCCCAGGTGCAGGTGCGGGCCGGTGGAGCTGCCCGAGCTCGCGGAGTTGCCCAGGTACTGCCCGCAGGAGACGTTCTGGTTGACGCTCACGACGATGGAGTCCAGTTGCATGTGGCAGAATAGCGAGACGGTGCCGTCGAGGTGGTCGACCCGGACGTAGTTGCCGCAGGAGCCGCCGCAGGTGTTCCCGTAGGAGCCGTAGTTGGCGCACCCGTTGTAGGTCGCGGTGACGCGGCCGGCCGCGGAGGCCAGCACGGCGGTGCCCAGGGGCAGGGGGAAGTCCGTGCCTGTGTGCGTGTTGTAGCACACGCCGCCGCAGCCGTAGTCCACGCAGCCCGAGGCGCTGCCGTTGTGATCGAAGCCGTAGTTCACGCCGATCGACTGGGAGAACGGGCGGCGCAGGCGGGCGCCGTGGGCCGAGGGTGCCATGGCCAGCGCCAAAACGAAGAGGAGGGTGAGCCGTCTCATCGCGCCACCTCCGTTTGCGTCAGGGGCGCCAGGCGGCCTTCTGTCAGGTGCAGGACCCGTCCCCGGGCGCTCACGGGGAACCGCGCGCCGGGCCAGCGTGCGACGACGCTCCCGGTCTCGGACAGTTGGACCACGCCTCGGGCGTGCTCGAAGAACAGGCCGTCAGGCGTCCACAGCATCGGCCGCCGGCTCTCGGGGAAGGGCGCCAGCCGGGAGGAGTGCACGGGGGCGCCGTCCACGGGCAGGTCGCGGTTGGTCAGCCGGCGGATGGTCCCACCCGTGACGCTTACCGCCGCGATGGAGGCGTAGCCGCCCACGGAACTGACGAACGCCACCTCGGTCCCGTCGGGGGAGAAGGCGGGGCCGACCACGGGGCCATCCTCATGGGTCAGGCGCGTGATTTCGCGGGTGTCGACGGAGACGACATACAGGTCCATCTCAGGGATCTGACCGGCCGAGTAGGCCAGGCGCCGGCCGTCGGGGGAGAACGAAAAGCCGGGGAAAACCTCCTCGGCCAGCGTCGAGACGGCCCCCGAGCGCAGGTCCCAGAGCCACAACTTGCCGTCGGCGTCGAGGACGGCGGCCAGGGCGCGGTCCCCGGCGAAGAGACGGACGTCCTGGACGGGCCCTGCCACCGGGAGGGGCCGCCCGGGTCCTTCCCCGTCGTAGATGAGGGTGTGATACAGGGCGCGCACCGTGGTCCGTTCGGGCGCCGGCAGCGGCAGGCCCATCACCCGCCATCCGCTCCCCGCCTCGAGCTCGAGCAACTCCCAGCCGGCCGCCTCGTCGGCCAGGAACCAGGTGTGCGAATCGTCGGTGAGTCGGGCGTCATCGGGGCTCCCGCAGGCGGCGGTGCCGGCGAGGGCGAGGAACCAGAGCACGGGGAGGGTCGACCGGATCATGGCATGCTCCATAAAATATTTCGACATCGGAGAGTGTGTCGGAAAATAAAAATCATGACGCTGCATTATACCGCTGCGGCCTTGAAAAACCATCGGTCATGTGGTGGATACCTCGGAGTGTCGGGGTACGAACGGGTCGCGACCCGATTTCATAAAAATAATTCGTTGCCTCCCCGTCACTTCCCGGGTAGAGTTTTCACGTTCAAAACCCTTTGAGGTGAAGGTGATTCATGAAGACTTGGATGATGATTGCAATAATCCTGCCGTGGGTCCTGGCGGCCTGTGACGATGGGGTGAAGGTCTCCGAGTCCTGCGGCGACGGTTTCGTGGACCCGGGAGAGGATTGTGATGGTACGGAGCTTGCGGGGCAGACCTGCGCCAGCCTGGGCCACTACCGGGTGGTGGGGACCCTTCGCTGCCTGCCGACGTGTCTGTACGACCTCACCGACTGTGGCGGTCGTTGCGGGGACAACACCGTGGACGCCGCCGACGACGAGCAATGCGACGGCGACAACCTCAACGGGCAGACCTGCCAGAACCTGGGATACACCGGCGGCATCGTCTCCTGCACCGAAGGTTGCCGTTTCGACATCTCCGCCTGCGAGAGCGCCTGCGGCAACGGTCATCTGGAGCCCGGAGAGGCGTGCGAGGACGGGGCGCGAGTGGATGGCGACGGCTGCTCCTCGGAGTGTCAGGTGGAGCCGGGCTGGACCTGCGACGAGTCGGTCCCGTCGACGTGCGTGACCACGTGCGGCGATGGCCTCGCTGCCGGGGAAGAGCAGTGCGACGGCGACGATCTGCGCGGTCTCGAGCAATGTGGGGAGGTCGACGGCCATCCCTATCATGGTGGGACGCTTGCGTGCCTTCCCGACTGCACCTTCGACATGAGCTCCTGCCAGGCGGCCGGCTACTGCGGCGACAGTGTGATCCAGGCCGCGTCCGGCGAGGTCTGCGACCGCTCGGCGCTCGGCGGCGAGACCTGCGAGACCCAGGGGAGCTATCCGGGCGCCCTGAAGTGCGCGGATGATTGCCAGGCGTTTTCCCTGTTGAGTTGTGGCGGTCGGTGCGGCGACGGCATGGCCCAGGTGGCTTTCGGCGAGCAGTGCGACGGCGACGACCTCAGGTTCGATCAGAACGGTGACGGGGCTTATGAAGACTCGTGCGAGGACTTCGGCTTTTATGAAGGAGTCCCGGCTTGTGACACCGACTGCCTGACGCCGGTCCTCTCCGGCTGTTCCCAGTACTGCGGTGACGGGATCCGTCAGGACGCCCACGGCGAGTCCTGCGACGGCGCGGATCTCGGCGGGGTCACGTGCGGCCAGCTCGGCTTCTCCGGGGGGTCCCTCTCCTGCGACACATCCTGCGGCCTCGTTACCTCGGAATGCACAACTTGGAGCTCGGTGACCGCCGGAGTGGGCCACTCCTGTGGGCTCTCCACCGCCGGCGCCGTGTATTGCTGGGGGGACAACGAGTTCGGCCAGCTGGGGGACGGCACCACGACGGATCGCACCCGGCCCGTGGCGGTGACCGGGCTGGACTCGGGGGTCACCGTCCTCTCGGCGGGAGCCCACCACACCTGCGCGGTTCAGAACGGCAACCTCCGCTGTTGGGGGCGCAACGTCATCGGTCAACTGGGCAACGGCGGATGGGCCGATTCCCCGACACCCGTGGCGGTATCGCTGATGCAGTCGGGCGATGTCCAGACGGTCTCCGCCGGGACGTACCATACCTGCGCCATCAAGAACTCCACGGCGTATTGCTGGGGAGGGAATTCCTTCGGGCAGGTGGGCAACGGCACCACGCACCCCACCGCTTCGCCCGGCGTGGTCACCGGACTCTCCGGCGTCGCCGATCTGGCGGTGGGCTCCGAGTTCTCGTGCGCCCTGGAGAACAGCACCCTGTCGGTCAAGTGCTGGGGGAACAATTCCCACGGGCAGGTGGGAGACGGTTCGGGTATCTCGGCCGTCACCAGCCCCCAGGCGGTCGTGGGGCTGACCCCTCCCGTGAGCCGGTTCGCCCTCGGCGCGTCCCACGCCTGCGCGGCCTTCTCAGAGGCATTGTCCAATTACTTGGTGTGTTGGGGCGCCAACGGTCTCGGTCAGGTCGGCAATGGCAGCACCGTCGATGCCATGAGTGCAGTTCAGATTTTTGCGGAAATGACCGTTGACTTTTTTATCCCCCACACGGGTTCCATGGCCGGCCTCACGATGGTCCGTAGAAAAAACCCAGTATTGACCGACAACCTCGCCATGTTTGTCTGGGGAGACAACCAATCGCAGCAGATCGACTCCACCGGCACGACCTATTATGATTCGCCCCAGATATGGACCGAATTTATCGATTATATTTATTTTGCGCCAGGAGCCTCCCACGTCTGCGCCGTCCGCGTCGACGGCTCGTTGTGGTGCTGGGGGAACAACGATCAGGGCCAGCTCGGCGACGGCTCCACCACCGCCGCGACGGCCGCAGCGCCCGTCCCCGTTCGGATGCCTTGAGCCTCGACCGATTCCGGTGGTCAGTGCAGTTTCAGGGTGACGATGGCGAATAGGGCGAGAATAAAAGAAATAACCCAGAAACGCACGATTACCTTGGGTTCGGCCCAGCCCTTCTTCTCGAAGTGGTGGTGGATGGGGGCCATCAGAAAAATACGCTTGCCCCCCGAGAGTTTGAAGTAGGCGACCTGGATCATCACCGAGAGGGCCTCCATCACGAAGATGCCCCCGGAGAGGATCAGCACGACCTCGTTCTTGGTGAGCACGGCCAGCGTGCCCAGGCCGCCGCCCAGGGCGAGGGAGCCCACGTCCCCCATGAACACCGACGCGGGGTACGTGTTGTACCACAGGAAGCCGATGCCGGCGCCGATCATGGCGCCGCAGTAGATGATCAACTCCTCCACGCCGGGCAGGTGGATGATCTTCAGGTACTCGGCCACGGGCTTGCCCCAGAAGACCGCGCCGTGGGCGTACGCCAGGATCATGAACACGAACGCGTTCAGGATCACCGGGCCGATGGCCAGGCCGTCGAGGCCGTCCGTGAGGTTGACGGCGTTGGAGGCGCCCACGATGACCACCATGGACAGCAGGATGAAGACGACCAGGGGCAGCACGGGGTAGGAGTCCACGCCCAGAAGCGGCAGGGCCAGCTTCGTGCGGACGTCCAGCGGCAGGCCGGTGGCCTCGGTGCCGAACACGTACCACAGCATGCCGCCGGCGATGAGGAACTGGAAGATGAGCTTGTAGCGGCCGGCGAGGCCCTTGGAGTTCTTCTTGCTGACCTTGAGGTAGTCGTCGAGGAAGCCCAGCACGCCGTAGAGCGCGGTCACGGTGAGCACCATCCACACGTAGACGTTGGACAGGTCCGCCCACAGGATCGTGGGGAGCACCAGCGCGAACAGGATCAGGGTGCCGCCCATGGTGGGGGTCCCCTGCTTGGCGAAGTGGGTCTCGGGGCCGTCGCTGCGGATGGGCTGGGCCAGCTGCTGCGACTGCAGCCGCCGGATGAACCACGGCGAGAGCAGGAACGAGATCACCAGCGCGGTCAGGGTGGCCAGCACGACGCGCGTCGAGAGGTAGCGGAAGACGTTGAAGAACGTGAAACTGTCGGACAGGTCCTTGAGCCAGAGGGAGAGATGGAAGAACATGGGGGTTGTCTCCGGGGGAGGCGTCAGGGACGCAGGGCGACCAACTGGCTGTTCAGGCGGTGCACGGTGGTCGTGTCGGAGCCCTCGAAGTAGTATCGCAGCACGGCGTCGGTGCCCGAGGCGCGCAGCTCGAACCAGGCGCCGTCGAACTCCAGGAAGGACCCGTCCTGAGCCCAGAAGGCGTCACGGATGGCCGGGAACCCGGGGTCCGACAGGTCCGCGCGCAGGCGGGCGGTGGCCTCGGCGGGGGGCATCGCGGTGAGCGCCCGGAAGTAGGAGACCAGGCCGTCCTTGAGCCGGTTGGCGGCCGCCTGGGCCGCGCGCCGCGCGTCCCCCTTCAGGCTCTCGTCGTAGAGCGTGATGTCCTGCCGCTCGTAGGCGGCGAACGGGATCGGGTAGCGCTCCAGCAGGTCCAGGTACCACTGGGCGAAGGAGGAGCCGGCCGCGCGCAGGCGGGCGGCGGCGAGCAGGGTGAACAGGCCGACCTGGAAGCCGTCCTTCTCCTTGAGGGCCAGGGAGGCCGCGCTGCCGTCGCGGTTGGGCACCCAGTCCAGGGTCCCCATGGCGGCGCCCCCGCTCTCCTCGGCCATGATCAGGAACCGCGGGTCGCGCCCCAGGGAGCGGACGCGCCCGGTGGCCTCGGTGAAGGTGACCTCGGGGCGACCGGCCCGGACCTGGTCCTGCGCCGAGGCGACCAGCTCGCCGAAGTACTTGAAGCCCACCGGCACCAGCACGGTGGCGACGCGGGCGCCATGCTCGGCCGCGATGGCCTCGGCCACCGCCAGGATCGAGCGCGAGGTGGGGTAGGTGATGGCGGCCACCAGGTCCACCTGTCCAAGGAGGCCGGCTTCGGCCAGGGCCTGCATCCGCAGCGCGGTGAGCAGGAAGTATATCTGGTTGGGCTTGAAGTACGCCAGGCACCGGACGTCGTCGAGGGGGTCGATTTCGAGTCCGGCGGCCCGGGCCTTCTCGGCCAGCGCCGCGGGGGCGGTGGTGACGATGTTGAACCGGTCTCCGTCCGGATCCCAGATGAAGACGACGTCGGCGGCGCCCCGCCCCAGCAGCTCCTGGGCGCCCACGTGCTTGTAGATCTGCCACTTGCCCGGGTCCACGCCGTGGTTGGCGCCGTCGAGCTGGCCGATGCCGTGGTAGTCCTCGCTCTCGGGCTCGAACAGGAAGGTGACGCCGCGCGTGTCCATGGGGAAGCGCAGCAGGTCGAAGATCCGGCGCGCGGCGGCGCCCATGGAGCCGCCCTCGGTGCAGATGGCGACCTTCAGGCCGTCGTTCAGGGCGGCGCGGATGGCGTCGAAGCCGGCGGGGTCCATCAGCCGTGCCAGGGACTCCACGTAGGCCGGCAGGGGGTCGAAGTCGCGCAGGATGCGCGCGTCGGTGGCGGCGGCCAGCGGGATCGCGAGCGGGCCGTCCGCGAGCCCGGCGCACAACTCGCGGACGCGGGCCTGGATCTCGCCGGCGAGGCCCAACAACTGCATGCCGTGCTCGTCCATGGGCTTCCAGCCGCCCTTGAAGCTCTGGCTGTGGCTCGCGGTGAAGTTCTCGCCCCCGCCGAGCCCGTAGTGGAACACGCCGAAGGAGCTCATCCATATGGGGGTGGTGCGCGCCCCGCCGGCCTGGAGATGGACGGTGATCCCCGCGGCGGCGTACACACGCGCGCACAGGTCGATGAACTTCTGGGTGTGCGGCCGTACCTCGCCGCCGATGTGCAGGCTGCCGATGCCGTGGCGCCGCGCGACGTCGGCGCGGGCGGCGGCGATGATCCCGAGGGTGATCGCCGAGAACGGCACCTTCGGGGAGAAGAAGTCCTGCGGATCCAGCAGGTCGCGGTAGCCGGCGGTGCCCAGGGCGAAGCCGGCGCCCCACTCCGCGAGCCGGGCCTCGCGGGCCAGCTCCGGGGTGATCACCAGGGTCTCGGGTTCGGTTCCAAACGGCGTGAACAGCATGGCACGCATCCTTTGCGGCGGGGGTTGCAGCCACCTTTCGGCGGCCGGTTTCGTGGGGGGAAAATACCATCGGCGGCGGGCCAGCGCAAATACTCCGGGACAGGCGCCCGGGGCCGGTGGGCCGTGGGTCAGGGCAGCAGGCGCAGGGGGGTGAGGCGCAGGAGCACGGGGAGCACGGCCATGGAGGTGACGATACCGTAGTGATCGTACTGAGATTTAATGTACAACAACCGGCTCTTCTTCTCCCGGGAGGTGAAGCCCGAGTAGTCGGCAGGCACCCCGGTGCGGGTCACGGCGAACGAGAACTCCCGGGTGAACTGCCGGGTCTGGTTGTCGGTGTCGGAGGTGACCAGGATCATGCGGCGATGAGCGGCCCGGGCGCCGGTGGCGATGAACTCCTTGAACTCGTTGAAACCGCCGTACATGGCGTCGAGCAGGATGATCTGTTTGAGCAGGCGGTTGTCGGTCCAGCGACGCACCGTGCGGAAGCCGCCACTGTGTGCGGCCACCACGGTCTCGCCGTCGGGGAGGCGGATGTTGGCGGCCTGGATGGATTTCTTCAGTTGGGACAGGGAGTTCCACACCACGGCCTCATCCTTGCCCGACGGGCAGGCCGGCACGATGAACAACGCGTTCTGCCGGCTCTTGACGAACTGCTCGACGAGCTTGTGGTCGACAAAGGCCTTGTCCACGGTCGTGTGGTACCCGTGCAGGTAGACGACGATGCCGGCGGTCTTGCGCACGTACCCCTTGGGGACCCACACATGGACGTTCCCCATTTTTGGATAGGTGATCTTGTAGTGACGGCCGCCTTGCAAGGCCTTCTCCACGGCGGGGCCCGAGGGTCGGATGGGCGCGTCCTGGGCCAGGGCTGAGGCGGGGTCCAGCAGCACGAACAGCGCCGGGAGCAGCAGCAGGAGAAGAAAAACGCGCAGCGGGGAGGAGGTTTTCAGGGGCATCGGCTCTCTCACCCCCGTACCGTAGTGCAAATCGGGGGTTCGCGCAAGAAGACGACCGGCGGGCCGAAGATTTCAAATTTTCCTGATGGCGGGGCTACATCCGTTCGGCGAAGGCGAGCATGTGCCCGTCCGGATCCAGGCAATACGAGGCGCGGTGGCCCCAGGGGCGCTCGCGCATGGGGTTGATCTCGGTGCCGCCGAGGGCCAGCGCCCTGTAATGATAGTCGCGGGCGCCCTCGACGAGCAGGTAGATTTCCGAGCGGGGGATCTGGTCGGCCAGGAAGGGGTCCGGGAGCCGCTCCCCGAGCAGGTTCTTGATGCACTGCACGGGCATCAGGCCCAGGACGGCCCCGGAGGGCAGCAGGAATTCAGTCATGCCGGGCTCGTGCAGGCGGGGATCCAGTTGCAGGAGCTCCTTGTAGAAGCGGGCGCTACGCCACTGATCTCGGACATACAAGATGAAAATGGCTTCCTTCATGCAAAGCTCCCGGGGAGACAGGCCCTCCCTCATGACATCGGAACACTAACCCAATTTCAGGACAATTGCACCAGAAAAAATGAATCTAAAACAGATAGACAGGCCGCTCGGGACGAAAATATCGCCTTGCGGAATTTCGGAAATTCCAGCATAGTTTCAGGCTCGACGCCGACACGATGGTTGTCCGTGGGACGACGGGGTCGGTCGTCATTGGGACGGAGCGGGGCGTATGGATATTGTTACTTGGAATGTGAACGGAATAAGAGCGGTATTTCAAAAAGGCTTCCTCGACTTTTTCCGGGACACGCGCCCGGACGTGCTGTGCCTCCAGGAGACCAAGGCCCAACCGGACCAGATCCCCGACGAGCTCCGGGCCCTGGAGGGCTACGACCTGACACTGCACAGCGCCCGGCGCAAGGGGTACTCCGGGGTGGCCACCTGGACCCGTGCGTCCGGAGACCGGCCGCCGCGCGCCGAGACATGCGCCGGGACCGGTGAACCCCGGTTCGACGACGAGGGGCGGGTGCTCGTGACCCGGCTGGGGGACCTGCGGCTGTACAACATCTATTTCCCCAACGGCGGCGGCGGACCCGAGCGTCTGGCCTACAAGATGGATTTCTATTTCCACATGCGGGACCTGTTCGCCGGGCACCTGGCGGCCGGGGAACCCCTGATCGTGTGCGGTGACTTCAACACCGCGCGGGAGCCCATCGATCTGGCGCGGCCGAAGGAGAATGAGAAGCACTCGGGCTTCCTGCCCGAGGAGCGGGAGTGGCTGGAGACCTACTTCGGGCTGGGGCTCGTGGACGTCTTCCGGCGCCGGCACCCCGGCGAGCCCGGGCACTACACCTGGTGGGACTACCGCTTCTCGGCCCGCGACCGCAACGTGGGCTGGCGGATCGATTACTTTCTGATCAGCCCGGACCTCGAGGCCCGCGTCGAGGACTGCCGGATCCTGGCCGGGAGATCGGAAGAGCGTCGTGTAGGGAAAGAGTGTAGATCTTGGTGGGCGCCG
>CALKWH010000458.1 GCA_938004375.1 uncultured Pseudomonadota bacterium | reverse complement strand
ATCGTATTCGGTGACTGGAGTTCAGACGTGTGCTCTTCCGATCTCCACTTCATCGAGGCCTTCTTCCTCGAGGCGTTCACTCGCCTGGGCGGGACCGCCCGCCAGCGGGAGCCCCGGCGCTTCGAGCTCACCCACGTCCCGGCCCCCGTGCGCGCCCGCGACCGCCAGCTCGGCCTGGGTGACTCCGTGCTGCCCCGCTACGAGCGCGTGGCGTTCGACAAGACGCACCTGAGCCTCGAGGGCCTGCCGCCGGCGGCCTTCCTGTGTCCGGGGCACCCGCTTTTGGACGCGACCCTGGACGTGACCCTCGAGCGGCACCGTGACCTCCTGCGCCGGGGCGCCGTGCTCGTCGACGACGGCGATCCCGGCACGGCCGTGCGGGTGATCTTCACCCTCGACCATTCGATCACCGACGCGGTGCCCGCGCGCGCCGGTGAACCACGCACCCTGGACCGGCGGATGCTCTTCGTGGAGATGACCGCGGCCGGGGTCCCCAGGCAGCTGCACTACGCGCCTTACCTGGACTTCCGCCCGTTGCGCGACGACGAGCCCACGGTGGACGTCCTGTTGTCGCGCCCCGAGTGCGCCTGGATCGACCGGTCCCTGGAGGAAGCGGCCCGCCGGTACGCCATCGCCGCGGTGGTGCCCGAGCACCTGAAAGAGGTGCGCGACCGCAAGCTGGCCTGGATCGCGAAGACCCGCGCCGCTGTCCAGCTGCGGCTCACCCGCGAGATCGGCCACTGGGATCACCGGGCCGAGGAGCTCAAGCTCCAGGAGCGGGCGGGGAAGCCCAACGCCCGGCTCAACTCCCAGGAGGCCTCGCGGCGCGCCGACGAGCTCACCACGCGGCTCTCCCGACGCATGGACCAACTGAAGCTCGAGGCCCAGATCGCCGCCCTGCCGCCGGTGGTGCAGGGCGGCTTCGTGATCGTGCCGGCGGGGCTGCTCGCCGCGCTCGCGGGGCGGACGGCGCCCGACACCGGCGCGGTCCCGGACGCCGCCGTGGATCGTCAGGCCGTGGGGGCCGCCGCCCGCCGCATCGTGATGGACGCCGAGCGCGCCCTGGGCCACGAGCCCGTGGACCGCGAGGAGGAGAAGCTAGGCTACGACCTCGAGAGCCGCGATCCCGGCACCGGTCACCTGCGGTTCATCGAGGTCAAGGGCCGCGCCTCGGACGCCGACGTCATCACCGTGACCAAGAACGAGATCCTGTTCTCGCTGAACAAGCCCGACGATTTCTGGCTTGCCATCGTGCTGTTTTTCCCGGACCATTCCCACCGGCTGTACATGGTCCGCCGGCCCTTCGGAAACCCGCCGGACTTCGGCGCCGCGAGCGTGAACTACACGGTCGCCGAGCTGGTCGCGAAGGCCGAACCGGCATAGTTTGGAGAAGAGGTGTTCACATGACTCTGCAATGGAAAGGCGCCCGCTGGTGGAGATTCGATTTTCACACGCACACTCCCAGCTCGGTGTGCTATGGGAAGGGTCCGGATCAGGCCGCAATGAAAGCGCGCTCTCCTCAGGAGTGGCTGCAAGACTACATGTCAGCAGGCCTCGACGCCGTCGTGGTGACCGATCACAACACAGGCGATGGCATTGACGACCTTCAGAATGCCTTGGAGAAGCTGGAGCAAGACAGTCCCGAGGGTTTCCGCCCACTGGTCCTTTTCCCCGGCGTTGAGATTTCCGTTAGCGGTGGCGTTCATGTGCTCGCGATCCTAGATTCGGGGAAAACGTCGAAGGACCTGCATGCATTGATGGTGCTTCTGGGATATCAGGGGACTCCGGGTGATTGCGACGGCGTGACTACGAAGTCGTTGGTGGAAGCTGCAGAAATCATCCATAAACAAGGGGGGCTGGTCATCCCCGCCCACGTGGACGGTCCCAAAGGGCTGTTCGAGTCCGTCAGTGGCCAAACCCTCCTTCAATCGCTTGAGAGCCCCCATATCGACGCGTTGGAGTGGATCGACCCCAACTATGACCCACCACAGTCGTTCAAGGACCTCGGAAAGACCTGGACCCGGGTCGTCGGGTCCGACGCCCATCACCCCACTGGTACAGCCGGGCCGAATTTTCCCGGCAGCAGGTACACGTGGGTCAAGATGGAGACGATCAACTTCGAGGGTCTGCGCCTGGCGCTCCACGATGGTGAGAAGTCGGTGCGTTGTTCCGATACGGTCTCGACTGATCCCAACCAGGTGAGCCATCCCTTCATCGAATCCTTGGAGGTGACCGACGCCCGGTATATGGGACGTGGCGAATCGTTGAAGATCACGTTCAATCCCTGGCTCACGGCCATCATCGGCGGGCGAGGCACGGGCAAGTCCACGGTGCTGGAGTTTCTGCGGCTGGTGTTTCGGCGGGAAGGCGAACTGCCGGAATCGATGCGTGCTGACTTCGACCGGTATTTCACGCCGGGTCAGTCCCGTAACGATGAAGGTCTCCTTACAGCCAGCACTATATTGCGTATCACGCTGTGGCAGGATCAAAGACGCTATCGCCTTCAATGGGGAGGACCCGGTGATTTGGCCTCGATTGAAGAAGAAGCTTCCGGTGAATGGAAAGCGGTTCCCGGGGAGATCCTTCACCGGTTTCCCGTTCGGTTTTTCAGTCAGAAGCAGCTCTTTGAGTTGGCCAAGGATCCTGCTTCCCTGCTGAACATCATCGACGAGGACCTGGGAGAGAGGCACCGGAACTGGATTCAGCATTGGAATGAGGAGCGTAACAAGTATTTGACCCTGCGGGCCAAGGTGCGGGAGCTAGAGATCTCCCTGGCCTCGGAAGAGGCCTTGAAGGGTGAGCTCGACGACATCCAAGGCAAGCTTCAGGTGTTCGAGAAAGCTGGTCATGCCAAGGTCCTCCAAGCGTATGCCATGAGGTCCAAACAGAAGAAGGCCGTCGAGGAGTGGGAGTCCGGTCTCCGCGCGCTCGGAGAGAAACTCAGGGGGTTCGGAAGGGACCTCCTGCCCCCTGCGCTGGATCCCGCTCCTTGGAGTCCCGACGCACCCGAGGATCTCGATCTGCTGCAGTTGGGCCGTAAGTACGACCGTGCGCTCGAGTCGATTCGACAAATTGTGGAAGCCGAAGCCTCCCGGGCGGATCAGGTCGCCAAAGACTGGGAGAGGGAGCTGGCCGAGACGACATGGTCCAGATCGGTCGACGCAGCAGAGCAGGACTATGTGAACCTCGTGTCGGCTCTGAAGGCGCAAGGAGTCACCGACCCCGGTGTCTACGGGCAGCTTCTGCAACGTAAGCAGGAGACGGAGACCCGCTTGAAGGATTTGAAGAGCAGGAGAACCCAACTCGAAGAGCTCGAGAAGCAGGCTGGGATCAGCCTGGCCTGCGTCCAAGATCTGCGCAAGGAGTTGGTTCGTTTGCGCAGATCGGCCGTCAACGATACGCTCGCGGGTGTCAATGATCTGCGCTTGACCGTCCGGGCTTGTCAAAGCCCGGAGGCGGGGAAGCAACTTCGGGAACTGCTTCGCTGCGAGGAGGGGTTCAGTAAGTGTTTTGAAGATGGTTTATTAACCTTGCTACCCGCTGGCGACCATTCAGAGAATTGGATAGGGCTTGCGTCCTTAAAGAACACGGTCAGGGACTGGGTTCTCGAACGGCCATCGGACATGCCCATGAGAGACAGTAGACTACTCCCTAAATTGAAGAGCTTGCCACCGGAGTTCCTGGACCGCTTGGACCTGTGGTTCCCCGAGGACGCACTCGACGTGCAATACCAGAAAGCCGGGAGCCGGGAATGGAGTTCAATTCGAAGCGGCTCCCCCGGCCAGAAGACTGCGGCGCTGCTCGCGTTCTTCCTGAAACGCGGCGGGCGGGAGCCGCTCATTCTCGATCAGCCCGAGGACGATCTGGACAACCACTTCATCTCTGAGCCGGTGGTCCGATTGCTGCGGGAGGCCAAGAAGCAGCGGCAGATCATCGTGGTGACCCATAACGCGAACGTGGTGGTCAATGGCGACGCCGAGTTGGTGAACACGCTTCATACGCCCAAAGGACAATCACTCCTCAAGACCGGCGGGTGCCTGCAGGAACGGGACGTGCGCCAGAGTGTCTGTGAGGTCCTCGAAGGAGGACACAAGGCACTCTCGGAGCGCTACAAGAGAATGAACCTGGAGGCTGGTGGTCATGCATGAAAATATGGATGAACTGTTGCTCACGATTCCTTCGACTGTGATGGATGATGGAGTCTCGGAATGAGGCTCTATCTAGGGGATGTTCGCAACGACATTAAAGGCTACCAAAGTCTCGCGGAATTCGCAGATACCACCAAATCCCTTGCCAATGGCACTGTCCAAATAGACCTCGGGAGCTGCACCTTCTTTTACGCCAACATGGCTGCAGTGCTAGGGCCCATCGTCGATGGTCTTTGGGTCACTGGAAACGAAGTTCGTTTCATCAATGTGAATGCAAAGGTTCAGCGCATTTTAAGCAAGAACAAATTCCTGGATTCTTACGGGTTCCCCCCTGAGGAGGACTTGAATCATACGACCCTGAAGTATAAAAATTTTATCCTGAAAGATAACATGGGGTTTCAGGCTTATCTTCGTTCTTACCTTCCGGGAAAAGGTCTCCCGCGAATGACACCATTGTTGTACAAGGCATTTTTACGGAATCTGCTCGAAATCTTCCAGAACTGTCAGAGCCACTCCCAGTCCCAATATGGTGTGTATGTCTGTGGCCAGTTTTTCCCAAAGAAAAACACTTTGGATTTGACGATTGCGGATGCCGGCGTTGGGATACGAACGAATGTCAGGCAATTCCTGGGGAGAAAAATCTCTTCGATCGATGCCATGAAATGGGCGATGGATGCCAGCAACTCCACGCGTAAAAACGGCCAACCCGGGGGATTGGGCCTAAAATTGCTGCGCCAGTTTATTGCGAAGAACGGGGGAAAGATCCAAATCGTTTCCCGATATGGGTATTACGAGTTTTCTGGAGGAAATGAAAAATTCCAGAAAATGGCAGGCGATCTGCCCGGAACCACGGTGAACGTCGAGATTAATACGGCCGATGAGACCAGTTACTGCTTGACCTCGGAGTTGACCCAGAAGAATGTGTTTTGAGTACCTCAAGAGGAGTGATGTGATGACAGCAACAGTAAAAATTTCTATCAGCGACATCATCGGGAACAAGGATGCCGTGTCTACCGAGGACGGTCAGAAAGTCTTTGAGTTGATCAGCCCTCTGCTGCGAGAGGGGACGAGGGTGGAACTGTCCTTCGATCAGATTGATTGGATCATCTCCGCGTTTTTGAATGTTGCGATCGGACAACTGTATGGGGAGTTTTCTGATGAAGATGTTAGTGAGCGGCTTGATGTTACCGGTCTGGATCAAATGGATCGCGAACTACTGGAAAAAGTAGTCGATAACGCCAAAGCCTACTTCGCCAATCCCGACCGGTTTAATCATGCGTGGAAACAGGAGACGGGAGAGGACTTCGACGATGAAGAATAACATCCACGATTTACGACGGTATTCCTTTCAGAAAGGTGAGAGATTTCTGTTAGATACCAATATTTGGCTCTTTCTGTTTCCCCCTCCTGGAAACCCGAATCCCAAGGTCGTCGCGCAGTATTCTTCCGGTTTCGCCCGTATCAGGGCTGCCCGTTCCGATGTGGTGATGGAGCCTACCGTGCTGGGAGAATATGCGAATCGATACGCCCGGATCGAATATGAAGCAGTCAAGAGTGGCTTCAAGGACTACAAGGCTTTTCGTAGATCGAAAACCTTCTCTTTGGTTGGAAACAAAGTCCGGCTCAACTTGACCAAGATCCTTGGATTTTGCACCTCCTGCGACATTCCGTTCGCATCTTTCGATATGCCCTCTCTCTTGGCATCCTTCGAATCCGGCGAGCTGGACATCAGCGACGGCTTGCTGTTGGAGACCTGCAAGAATTGCGGTCTCAAGCTCGTCACTAACGACTCCGATTTTCGGGAAGGTGGCATTGACGTGCTGACGACCAACCCGACCCTGCTGCACATCTGATCCCGTGAAAGGGGTTTTCCAATGACTCAGGCAACTGTCCCAGCCCGTAAGAAGCTCATCGAGGTCGCGTTGCCGCTCGACGCCATCAACGCCGCGGCCGCGCGGGAGAAGAGCATCCGGCACGGGCACCCGAGCACGCTGCACCTGTGGTGGGCGCGGCGGCCCCTGGCGGCGGCGCGGGCAGTGATCTTCGCGCAGATGGTCGACGACCCGTCGTCGCACCCGGAGACGTTCCCCACCGAGGAGGCCCAGGAAGCCGAACGCCAGCGGCTGTTCCGGATCATCGAGCAGCTGGTGCTGTGGGAGAATACGACCAACGAGGAGGTCCTCGAAGCAGCCCGTGCTGAAATCGTTCGATCGTGGCAGGGCACCTGTGAGGACTTCCGGGATCACCCCGAGGCCGCCACGCTGTTCGATCCGAAGAAGCTGCCGGCGTTCCATGACCCCTTCGCCGGGGGCGGTAGCCTGCCGCTTGAGGCCCAGCGCCTGGGCCTCGAGGCCCACGCCAGCGACCTGAACCCCGTGGCCGTGCTGATCAACAAGGCCATGATCGAGCTGCCGCCGAAGTTCGCAGGACGTCCGCCGGTGAACCCGGACGCGCGCCGCGATCAGGGCCTCTTTACCCAGAAGTACCAAGGCGCCCAGGGGCTGGCCGAGGATGTGCGCTACTACGGGAAGTGGATGCGCGACGAAGCTGAAAAGCGCATCGGGCACTTGTACCCCAAGATCACGATCACCGAGGAGATGGTCGAGGAGCGCTCCGACCTGGCGCCCTACCGAGGCCAGGACCTGACGGTCATCGCCTGGCTCTGGGCGCGCACGGTAAAGAGCCCGAACCCCGGCTACCAGGACGTGGACGTGCCCCTGGTCTCCACGTTCATGCTCTCGACCAAGCCCGGCAAGGAGGCCTACGTCGAGCCCGTGATCGATGGTCACAATTACCGGTTCACGGTGAAGGTAGGAAAGCCCACTGACGCCGAAGCGGCGAAGAACGGAACCAAAGGGGGCAAGGCCGGCACGAGCTTCTTCTGCCTGCTTTCCAAGGCTCCCATGACCTTCGATTATCTTCGTGCGGAAGCCAAGGACGGTCGGATGGGCAGCCGGTTGATGGCCATCGTGGCCGAAGGCACCCGCGGTCGAGTCTATTTGTCGCCTGATGCGCTCCACGAGGAGGTTGCCGCCTCGGCTATCCCCCAGGATGTTCCGGAGACGGAGCTGCCCGAGAAAGCGCTGGGCTTTCGTGTCCAGGAATACGGGATGACCAAGTGGCGGGACCTCTTCACGTCACGCCAGCTCGTGGCGCTCACGACGTTCTCGGATCTGGTAGGCGAAGTGATTACCCAGGTTCGGGCAGATGCCGTCTCAGCGGGATTACCCAACGACGACCGTCCCCTGCGAGACGGCGGCACCGGTGCTCAAGCCTACTCCGAAGCAGTCGGAGTTTATCTGGCGTTTGCGCGAGATAAAGTTGCGGAGGGAAGCACGACCATTTGTACGTGGAGTTCTTTGCCTTCAAAACTCCACATTGTAAGCACATTTGGCAGACAAGCTCTCCCGATGACTTGGGACTATGCAGAAGCGAATGTGTTCGCCGATTCTTCAGGGAATATTCTCAGGATGTGCGAATTGACAGCTGACGTGGTCGAACGAGCTTGTCCCGCTTCCATGAGTCCAGGGAGATCGAGCCAACTCGATGCCATGCAACTGGCACTCACTCATCCTGGGGTTTTCTCCACGGACCCGCCTTATTACGACAATATCGGATATGCGGATCTGTCAGATTTCTTTTATCTTTGGTTGCGAAAATCTCTACGTCCCTTGTTACCGGAGTTATTCTCTACGCTTGTAGTCCCCAAGGCAGAAGAACTGGTTGCTACACCATATCGACACGGAAGCAGAGAAAATGCGGAAGAGTTTTTCCTTGATGGAATGACGCAAGCCATGCATCGCATTGCAGAGCATCATCATTCCCAGTTTCCCGTGACGATTTATTACGCTTTCAAGCAATCCGAAAATGCTGGAGACAAAGGGACGACGAACACTGGGTGGGATACTTTTTTGGAAGCGGTAATTCAAGCCGGGTTCGGTATCAGCGGAACGTGGCCGATCAGAACGGAGCGAATGGGTGGTTTCCGCAATAACAACCAGAATGCCCTCGCGTCCTCCATCGTCCTCGTGTGCCGCAAACGCGCCGCCGACGCGCCCGTGACCGACCGGCGCGCCTTCGTGGCCGCGCTGAAAAGGGAGCTGCCCGCCGCGCTTCGGCACCTGCAGGCGGGCAACATCGCGCCGGTGGATCTGGCCCAGGCGGCCATTGGGCCGGGCATGGCGGTCTTCACGCGGTACGGGAAGGTCCTCGACGCGGCCGGAAAACCCCTGACCGTGCGCGACGCGCTCATCGAGATCAACCGCGTGCTCGACGAGGCCCTCTCGGAGCAGGAGGGCGACTTCGCCCCCGACACCCGCTGGGCCATGAAGTGGTTCGAGCAGTGGGGCTTCGACGAAGGACCGTTCGGCGAAGCCGAGACCCTGGCCACCGCGCGCAACACGTCCATCTCCGGGCTGGTGCAGGCGGGCATCCTCAAGACCGGGCAGGGGAAGGTCCGCCTGCTGCGCCCGGCCGAGCTGCCGGCGTCCTGGGATCCCGAGACCGACGAGCGGCTGTCGGCCTGGGAGGGCCTGCACCACCTGATCCGGGTGCTGGAGAAGGACGGCCAGACCGGCGCTGCGACCCTGGCCAGGAAGCTCGGCGAGAAGGCCGAGGGCGCCCGGGAGCTGGCTTACCGGCTCTACGTGCTGTGCGAGCGCAAGAAGCGCACCGAGGACGCCGGCCGCTACAACGGCCTGGTGGTCGGCTGGCCCGAGATCGTGCGCCTGTCCCATGGGGAGGGCGGAACTTCCGCGCGCCAGACCGACCTGTTCACCGACGACGACGAATAACTTGGAGTGCGGTCTGCGACCGTCTTCGGTCGCCCGCCACCGCATCTTCTCCCCCCGTAGCCTCGCAGGGCTCGGCAACGGGGGGCTGAACGTCGAAGAGTTTGGAGTGTGTCTCGCGATCGTCCCCGGACGATCGGCGCGGGGCCCACGGAGAAAGGAGCGAGGACCGATGTCGATGACCAACTACGAACGCGTCGGAAAGGCCATGGAACTGTTGCGCGAGGGGCTGGCCCCGTATGTTGAACGGGAGGTCCACGACAAGATCCGGAACAACGCCGTGCGCATGGACACGCTGCGCAGGTACGCCGAGGACGAGAACCTGGGGAAACTCTCCATCGCCGAGTATGACGTCGCGGCGCTGCTCAAGCTCATGATGGAGACCTGGAACGACGTGTTCCGGGTGATCCTGGGCAACGCCGAGCGCAACCTGGTGTTCGAACTCAAGGAGTGGCGCAACCGGTGGGCCCACCAGAAGACCATCACCAGCGAGGACGCGCTCCGGGCGCTGGACTCGGCGGTGCGGCTGCTCAACGCGATCATGGCGCTGCCCCAGGCCGAGGAGCTGGCCCGCCTGAAGATGGAGCTCACGCGCCAGGTCTTCGACGAGCAGGTCCGCTCCGAGAAGCGCAAGGTGGGGGGCTCGCTGGTCGAGGCCGCCGCCTCCGCCGGGCTCAAGCCCTGGCGCGAGGTGGCGACGCCCCACGCGGACGTGGCCTCGGGGAAGTACCAGCAGGCCGAGTTCGCCGCAGACCTGTGGCAGGTCCACCTGGGCCAGGGCGCGAACGAGTACCGGGACCCGAAGGAGTTCTTCCGGCGCACTTACCTGACGACCAGCCTGCTGCGCCTGCTGACCGGCGGCATCTCGCGCCTGTGCGGTACCGGCGGGGATCCGGTGGTCCAGCTGCAGACGAACTTCGGCGGCGGGAAGACCCACTCCATGCTGGCGCTGTATCACCTGTTCTCGGGGGTGGCCCCCGGTGAGCTCTCCGGCGCGGACGCGGTGCTGGCGGCGGCCGGAACGGACCGGGTCCCCGTGGCGCGGCGCGTGGTGCTCGTGGGCAACCGCATCTCGCCGGGGAACCCGGTGATCAAGCCCGACGGCACCGAGGTGCGCACGATCTGGGGCGAGCTGGCGTGGCAGTTGGGCGGCAAGGAAGCCTTCGCGATGGTCGCGGCCGACGACGCGCGGGCCACCAGCCCCGGGGACACGCTGCGCCAGTTGTTCGTGAAGTACGGCCCGTGCCTGATCTTGATCGATGAGTGGGTGGCCTACGCACGCCAGTTGCACGACGGAGGCGACCTGCCCGGCGGCAGCTTCGAGACGCAGTTCTCGTTCGCCCAGGCGCTCACCGAATCGGCCAAGGCCGCCGGCAACTGCCTGCTGGTGGTGTCGCTGCCGGCGTCCGACGGACCGGCGGTGAGCCCCCACGCCCAGGCCGACGACGTCGAGGTCGGTGGCGTGCGGGGCCGCGAGGCGCTGGAGCGCCTGCGCAACGTCATCGGGCGGCTCGAGAGCTCCTGGCGTCCGGCCACGGCCGAGGAGAGCTTCGAGATCGTGCGGCGGCGGCTGTTCGAACCGCTGCCGGGGAACCTGTACAAGGCCCGGGACGTGATCGCGGCCGCCTTCTCCGAGTTCTACAAGCAGCACCCGGCCGACTTTCCGCCTGAGTGCCGGGACCTGGCCTACGAGCAGCGGATCAAGGCGGCGTACCCCATCCACCCGGAGGTCTTCGACCAGTTGTACGGGACGTGGTCCACGCTGGTAAAATTCCAGCGCACCCGCGGCGTGCTGCGCCTGATGGCGGCGGTGATCCACAGCCTGTGGGAGAGCGGGGACCGGCACCCGCTGATCATGCCGTCGACGCTGCCGTTGGACGACGCCCGGGTGAAGTTCGAACTGACGCGCTACCTGTCGGACAACTGGACGCCGATCATGGAGCGCGACGTGGACGGGGAGGGGTCCCTGCCGGCGCGGCTGGACGCCCAGAACCCGAACCTGGGCAAGCTCTCGGCGACCAGGCGGGTCGCGCGCACCATCTTCCTGGGATCGGCGCCCAGCGCGGGCGCCATGCACCGGGGCCTCGAGGACCGCGTGGTGAAGCTGGGCTGCGCGATGCCGGGGGAGGCGCCGCCGGTCTTCGGCGACGCGTTGCGTCACCTGACCGCGGCGGCGACGTACCTGTACGCCGATGACAAACGCTACTGGTACGACACGCAGCCCACGGTGACCAAGCTCGCCGAGGACCGAGCCGAGCAGCTCAGGCGTGACCCCGACCGGGTGTTCGAGGAGCTGGCCCGCCGCGTCCGCGACGACGTGAAAAAGCCCGGGGACTTCGCGCGGGTGCACCCCATGCCGAAGTCAGGGCACGATGTGCCCGACGAGCCCGCGACCCGGCTGGTGATCCTGGGCGTGGAGTACCCGTTCCTGAAGGACGGCCAGAGCCCGGCCGAGGTCGCGGCGCGGGCGTTGCTGCAGGCTCGTGGCAGCGCTCCCCGCGTGTTCCAGAACTCTTTGGTGTTCCTCGCCGTGGATCAGGCGCGGCTGCAGGACCTCGAGGAGGCGCTGCGCCGCTTCCTGGCCTGGCGGGGCATCCTGGACGAGAAGGACCAGCAGAACCTCACGCCGCAGCAGGTGCGGCAGGCCGAGTCCCAGAAGAACCTCGCCGACGACTCTGTCGCCGTGCGGCTGCCCGAGGCATTCATGTGGCTGCTGGTGCCGGTGCAGCGGACGGTCGCGGATCCGGTGGAGCTGCAGGCCGTGAAGCTGGCGCCCGGGAAGGACCCGCTGGCCGTGCGCGCGAGCAACAAGTTGAAGGCCGAAGACCTGCTCGTGAGCGTGCTGGGCGCTATGAGCCTGCGCCTGGAGCTGGATCGCGTGCCCCTGTGGCGCGGCGATCACGTGACCATCACCAGGCTGGCCGAGGACTTCGCCCGGTACAACTACCTGCCGCGCCTGAAGAACCAGGACGTCCTCATCGACGCGATCCGCAACGGGCTGGCCAGCCTGAGCTGGGACCCGGACACGTTCGCGTACGCCGAGGCGTTCGACGAACCCGCCGGTCGCTACAAGGGCCTGCTGGCCGGCATGGACGTGGCCATCCGGGAGGTCGGCGGGACGGCCCTGTTGGTGCGCCCGGAGGTGGCCACGCGCCAGTTCGAGAAAGAGCGCAGGGAGCGGGAGGAACTGGAACGGGAGAAGCGGGAACGGGAGAAGGGGAAGGTCCAGGTTGACGGGACCGACCCGTCAGGGAACGACGGCGACGGTCCCCCGGTGGTACCCCCGCCCGGCCCCGTGCCGCCGCCGGCCCCCCGGCCGCCGCGCCGCTTCTACGGCAGCGTCGAGCTCGATCCCATCCGCATGGGCCGCGACGCGGGGAAGATCGCAGAAGAAGTCCTCGTGCACCTGACCGGCCTGGTGGGCGCGAACGTCCGCGTCACCCTCGAGCTCGAAGCCGAGCTCCCCTCGGGCGCCCCGGACCACGTGGTCCGCACTGTCACGGAGAACGCCCGCACGCTGAAGTTCACCAAGCACGGCTTCGAGAGGGAGTGAGAGGTGTTCAATGAAACAGGATGTTTTTGAAATCGAAGAGGCAATGAGAAACTATTATCAAAATGAACTTTTAAATCGAGTCTTGTACGACATGTGCGAGAAATACCCGGATCATAAAAGTCTGAAAGCAGTGCGGGCAAAATCCGTGATTATTGGGCGTACCTACGCCAGTGGTGCGGAGAGGCATGTAATTCCCGTTAACGGGGATTTGGCAGAACCGTTGGTGAATACTCTTTTCAATTCCAGACGTTGGCTCGACAGGGAAATTAAAAACATCAACACGAAGCACCCAGATCATGTTCCCTCAGTGGAGATCATCAAAGAGATCGCTTTGCTACACGGACGGTTGCTGACAGAATTCAAGCCCGTTACCCGGGGTGAGCATGGTATACGGTCCTTTGCCTCGAAATACCTTCATTTTCATGCGCCGGTCTTCCCAATCTATGACTCGATCGCCAAGAAGGTGATAACAAGAAGAGCGAAGGGCGACTTTGAGGGTTTTTACCCATGGGTGCCCGCGTGGAATCACGAGTTCCCGTGTCCTACAGGCGCAGACCCAGAATATTGGCGCTTCTGCGTCCGGGTCGCGATGATGCGGCGTGATTGGGTCAATAAAAAGTTCTCTCCCACGGCGCGTCATCTGGATATCTGCCTTTTGTATTGGCAGTAGTCTTGAACTGATTTTTCTTCTTGCAGGCACGCGTGGCGGAATAACCAACTGATCCAAGGTGTTGACGAGGTGTAAACCGAGGTGTAAAGTCCCTTGGTGAATGAGGCTGACTATGATCGAGGGAACCCATGAAGATGCAACGAAAAACTTCTGAAATAAGGCTTTCACATTCTCCTCTGGAGCTGGTTCTGGGCCAGGTGAAATTCAGTAAGATCGACAATCTGGTCTCACATATTTCAACATTGAAAGATCGGAAGAGCGTCGTGTAGGGAAAGAGTGTAGATCTCGGTGGT